>JBKPFU010000100.1:0-5043 GCA_046728975.1 Actinomycetota bacterium
TCCGAGCCAATCCGCGGTCGCCTGCGCGACCTCGAGCGGTTCCTGACCGCCGTCCGTCAGAGTTCTGACCGTGAGGTTCGTCGACGAGCTCGCCGCGGCTGAGATCGGCGCCACGTTCAACTTCTATCGCGAAGGCGCCCGCGCGCGCCTTCTCTGCGATCGGCTGCGGGACTATCTGGCGGCGCGCGCCGACGCTGCGGTCCTGCTCGTCGGTGAGGCGGCGGGCTACCGCGGCGCGCGGATTAGCGGCATTCCGTTCACCTCCGAGCGCCAGCTGACCGGCTCAGGCCCGGCCGAGGCGACGGCGACGATCGTCCGGAGGGTGCTGGCCGAGCTGGGCGTGGAGAACCAGGTGCTGTGCTGGAACGTGGTGCCGACGCACCCCGGCACCGAGGCCTCGAACCGGCGGCCGACGCGCGACGAGATCGAGGGCGGCCGGCCGTTTCTGGCCGAGCTGGTACGAGGGCGCCGCGTGCTCGCGGTCGGTCGCCTCGCGCAACGCGAGCTCGGCGCACCCTACGTCCGCCACCCGTCGCACGGCGGCGCCGCCGCCTTCCGTGCCACGCTGTCTGCGTGCCTGAGCTGAACATCCGCCGGAACACGATCCTGCTGGCGACGGCGCTCGCGCTGAACTCGTGCCTGTTCCAGCTCGCGGCCGCCGTCGGCTCGATCACCTTCGTCGAGGTAACGGGAGTCAAGGGTCTGCTCGGCCTCGGTCCGGCGATCTTCCTCGCCGCGTCAGGGCTCGCCGCGCTGCCGGCCGGACGCGCCATGGACCGGTTCGGCCGGCTGCCGGTGATCGTCGGCGGATTCCTGATTGCGGCGCTCGGCTGCGGCGTCGTCGCCCTCGCGACCCGAACCGGATCGGCCGCTGCGGTCGTGATCGGGATGGCCCTGACCGGCGGAGCGGGAGGCGTGGCGCTGCTTGCCCGAACGGCTGCAGGAGACATGTACCCGCCCGAGCGGCGGGCGCGAGGGATCGCGTACGTGCTCTTCGGCGCCGTGTTCGGCGCGATCCTCGGCCCTGCGGTCTTCGGCCCGATGTTCGCCGGGAAGGACGTTGACCTCGACTCGCTCACCGTTCCGTGGCTTGCGGCCGGCGGAATCGCGCTGCTCGCGTTGACGGTCAGCCTTTTCATCCGACCGGATCCCAAGCGGATCGCGGAGCTTCTCGGCGCGGCGAAGGAGGAGCAGCGCCCTCTGGAGCCGGCGGCTCCGCTCGGCGAGATCCTGCGCCGGCCGGGCGTGCTGCCCGCGCTGCTCGCTGCGCTCGCCAGCTTCAGCGTGATGGTCTCGGTGATGAACCTCTCCGGTTACGTCGTCGTCGAGCACCACCACCACTCGCAGCAGGACGTCTTCCCGATCATCGGCGCGCACGTCCTCGGGATGTACGCGCTCGTGCTCGTCGTGGGGCCGCTGGTCGACTACGTCGGCCGGCCCGTCTCGCTCTGGTCGGGCCTCGTCCTGATGGCGGCGTCGTGCATCGGCCTCGTCTGGTTCGAGAGCGTCGTCGGAACCGCGTTCCTGCTCTTCGGGCTCGGCCTCGGCTGGAACATCTCCTTCGTCGCGGCGACTGCACAGCTTGCAGACCGGGCGGCGGCGCAGGAGCGGGGCAAGCTGCTCGGGTTCAACGATCAGATCTCGGCCCTCTCCGGCGCCGGTCTCGCCCTCCTCGGCGGCTACGCGCTTGACACGCTCGGTGTCGTCGCCCTCGCCGGCGGCGCCACGGTGCTTGTGCTCCTGCCCCTGATCCGGCTCCTCCGGCGTGAAGAGGCCGTTGGTACAATCGCGCCTCGGCGGACGTAGGTCCGCCGTTTCCATGAAGACCTGGAACGCAAAAGCCGGCGAGATCGAGCGCCACTGGTACGTCGTGGACGCCGAGGGGAAGACCCTCGGGCGTTTGGCGACGCGCATCGCCGACACGCTGCGCGGCAAGGACAAGCCGCAGTACACGCCGCACGTGGACACCGGTGACTTCGTGGTCGTCGTGAACGCCGAGAAGATCGCCGTCACGGGGAAGAAGCTCGACGACAAGGTCTATCGCCGCCACTCGGGCTATCCCGGCGGCCTGCGTAGCCGCCCCCTTCGCGACGAGCTGAAGCGCCGACCGACAGAGGTCCTGCGCAAGGCCGTGAAAGGGATGCTTCCGCGAAACCGGCTCGCGCGGCAGCAGCTGACCAAGCTGAAGATCTACGCCGGCCCTGAGCACCCGCACGAGGCCCAGGCTCCGAAACCGCTCGAGGTCGCCGACTGATGGCCGCCGCGGCGCAGTACCAGGGAACCGGGAAGCGGAAGACGTCGGTAGCGCGGGTCATCCTCCGCCCGGGCGACGGCACGACCTGGTTCAACGGCCGCACGATCGAGGAGTACTTCCCGCGGGTGACGCACCGGAAGCTCGCGCTGGCGCCGCTCGAGGTCGCGGGCGTCGAGGGGCAGTTCGACATCCGCGTCCGGGTCCACGGCGGCGGGCCCTCCGGGCAGGCCGGCGCCGTTCGGCACGGGATCGCGCGGGCGCTTGTCGACGCCGACCCGAACCTCCGCGTTCCGCTCAAGCGCGCCGGCTTCCTGACTCGCGACGCGCGCATCGTCGAGCGCAAGAAGGCCGGCCTTCACAAAGCCCGCAAGGCACCGCAGTTTTCCAAGCGCTGAAAGCTGCGCTTTCAGCGCTTTGATTTGGCCTCGACACGCGCGGCTCGGCAGCTCACGCTGATCCCGCACGACATCCAGCTTCTTCGCGAAGCGCTCGCGCGGTAGCGTCCCGCCCGCGATGGCCAGGCGCTACTTCGGGACCGACGGTGTCCGCGGAATTGTCGGCGAAGACGTGACGACCGACCTCGTCGAGCGGCTGGGCAAGGCCGCAGCGCTCTGGTCGAGGGGCGGCCGCGTCTTCGTCGGCCGGGACACGCGCGCGTCCGGCGTCGAGCTAGAGGAGTCGTTCGCGCGCGGCGTCGTCGCCGCCGGCGGAAATGCGGTTCTCGGCGGCGTCCTGCCGACTCCGGCCGTCGCACTGCTCGCGCTCGATCTCGGCTCCGTCATCACGGCGTCGCACAACCCGCCGGAGTACAACGGGGTCAAGTTCTTCGACTCCGACGGCCGGAAGCTGACGGACGCGGTCGAGGAAGAGATCGAGGCGCTGCTCGACGAGGCGCCCGCAGGCGAGCGTGGCGAGATCGACCGCGTCGGGGTGGCGACGGACAGCTATCTGGAGCACATCGTCGAGCGCTTCGGCTCCGACCTCTCGGGCCTCCGCATCGCCGTCGATTGCGCGAACGGCGCGTACGCCAAGATCGCGCCGAAGGCGTTCGCCCAGCTCGGCGCCGACGTGGTCGCCGTCGCGAACGAACCGAACGGCACGAACATCAACGTCGGCTGCGGCGCCACCGACCTCTCGCTGCTCTCACGAGTCGTCCGCGACGAAGAGACAGACCTCGGCGTGGCGTTCGACGGCGACGGCGATCGAATGCTGGCGGTCGACCACGAAGGAAAGACCGTCGACGGCGACGAGATCCTCGCGATCCTGATGCTGCACCTCGGCGTCGAAGAGGTCGCGGTCACAGCAATGACGAACCTCGGCTTCCACCGGCTCGCCAGCGAGCGCGGGATCAACGTCGTGACGACGCCCGTCGGCGATCGCTACGTCCTCGAGGCGCTTCGCGAGCGAGGCGCGGTGCTCGGCGGCGAGCAGTCCGGTCACATCATCTATCTGAAAGACCACGTCACCGGCGACGGCCTAGCCGCAGCGCTCCTCCTGTGTGCCGCTCTCGAGGGCCGCCCTCTCGCCGAGGCGGCCGCTGTCATGCCGCACTACCCCCAGGCGAAACACAACGTTCGCGTCGCCCGCCAGGAGCTCACGGAAACGATCGAGGACGAGGTCGAGCGGCTGAACCGCGAGCTCGACGGAACGGGCCGCGTGCTCGTTCGGCGGTCTGGAACGGAGCCCGTCGTCCGCGTCCTCGCCGAGGCCGAGAGCGAGAAAAGGGCGGCCGGAATCTGTGCTACCATCACCGCCCTCGTCAGACGAGAGCTCGGCTGACCGATCCCGACGACGGGGTAGGAGAGAGGGCCGGGCTTTGCGCGTTCTAAGGGAGGTTTCGGCGTGTGCGGGATCATCGGATACGTCGGTCACAGGGCCTGTAAGGACCTACTCATCCGCGGCCTCGAGCGGCTCGAATACCGCGGTTACGACTCCGCCGGCCTTGCCCTTCGCGAGGAAAAGGGGCTCGACTACGTCCGGGCGGTCGGAAACCTCCAGTTCCTGAAGGAAGCGGCGGGAACGAACGGCTCGCTGACGACTCACGGCGTCGGCCACACGCGCTGGGCGACGCACGGCCGCGTCTGCGAGGAGAACGCGCATCCGCTCACCGGCTGCGACGACGCGAGGCTGGCGATCGTCCTCAACGGGATCGTCGAGAACTTCCGCGAGCTGAAGGCTTCGCTCGCAGACGAGGGCCACACATTCGCCTCGGAGACCGACGCCGAGGTGATCGTCCACCTGATCGAGCGCCACTATCAGGGCGACCTCGTCGAGGCCGTTCGCGCCGCGTACAAGGAGCTCGAGGGTCACTTCGCCTTCGTCGTCATCCACCACGATCACCCCGATCTGCTCGTGGGCGCGCGGCTCCAGTGCCCGCTGCTCGTGGGCGTGGGCGACGGCGAGATGTTCCTGGCCTCGATGGCCGCAGCCTTCATCTCCGAGACCAGGCGAATCCAGCTGATCGAGGACGGCGAGATCGTCGTCGTCAGGCCCGACGGCGCGACTTTCCTCGACGTCGAGAACGGCGCCGTCCCGCGCGAGATCCTCGAGATCGACTGGGACGACGAGATCGCCGAGAAGGGTGGCTACGAGACCTTCATGCTGAAGGAGATCTACGAGCAACCGGACGCCGTCAAGGAGACGCTCGGCGACCGCGTCCGGCACGGCACGCTCGTGCTCGAGAGCTTCGGCCTCTCGGACGACGAGCTGCGCGACCTGAACCGGATCGTCAGCCCTGCCTGTGGGACGGCGTACCACTCCTCCGTGATCGGGCGCTACATGATCGAGGA
>JBKPFU010000101.1:0-23955 GCA_046728975.1 Actinomycetota bacterium
CTCGTTCTCGCCCGATCCGGTCGGCGCGAGGAAGCCGAGCGACTCCTTTCCGCCCATGATCCCCGACTCGGCCTCGACGACATACGACTCCACGTCGCACCGCCCGAAGATCGCCTTGTACGCGTCCAGGTGCTTCTGGAAGCTCCCGTCGAGACCCGCCTCGTCACGATCGAACGAGTACGAGTCCTTCATGATGAACTCCCGCACGCGAAGCAGCCCTCCGCGCGGCCGCGGCTCGTCGCGCTCCTTCGTGCTGAAGTGGTACCACACCTGCGGCAGCTCCTTGTACGACCGGAGCTCGCGCGCGTGGAAGGTCATCGATTCTTCGTGCGACAGGGGCAGGACGAACGGACGCCCGCTTCGGTCGGTGAGTTTGAACAGCTGGGGAATCGCGATCCGCCCGGTCCGTTCCCACAGCTCGGCGGGCGTGAGGACGGGACACAGCATCTCCTGACCCCCGATCGCGTTCATCTCGTCTCGGATGATCTGCACGACTTTTTGATGGACGCGCCAGCCGAGCGGGAGATACGTCCAGAGCCCCGCACCGACCTGCCGGATGAATCCGCCGCGAACGAGAAGCTTGTGCGATGCCGCCTCAGCGTCCGCCGGCGGCTCGCGCAGGGTCGGCAGGAAAAGCTTTGAAGCCCGGGCGATCACCGTTGCCCCGGCAGGCTACTCGCTCGGGGTCGGAGACGCCTCGAGGGGGATCATGGAGGCCTCGGCCATCGCCAACGCGGCGGGCTTGGCCATCTTGAGGCGCTTAGGGCGGTGCATGCCCTCCGCGATCCACTTGTCGATCTCGTGGAAGAGCTCGTCGATCAGGATGTCCGAGGAGACCTTCTTCAGCACTCGGCCGTGCGCGTACAGGAACCCGACGTCGCGGCCGCCGGCGATGCCGAAGTCCGCATCTCCAGCCTCCCCCGGGCCGTTGACCGCGCAGCCCATCACCGCCACCTCGAAGGCCTGGGGGTAGGCCTTCAGCCGCTCCTCGACCTTCTCGGCGAGGTTCTGGACGCCGACGTTGTCGCGCCCACAGGAGGGACATGCGATCATCACCGGCCCACGCTCGCGTAGGCCGAGCGCCTTCAGGATCTCCCACGCCACCTCGACCTCCTTGACGGGGTCGGCCGTGAGCGAGACGCGCAGCGTGTCGCCGATCCCGTCGGCGAGCAGAGCTCCCATCCCGACGGCGCTCTTGATCGAGCCTGCGAACGGCGTGCCCGCCTCCGTGACGCCCAGATGCAGCGGGTACGGGACCTTCGCCGCCAGTATGCGATACGCGCGGATCATCGTCGGCACATGTGTGGACTTGACGGAGATCTTGAAGTCCCGGAAGTCGAGCTTCTCGAGCAGCTCGACCTCCTCGAGCGCGGCCGCGACGAGCGCCTCTGCCTGGTCTTTCTCGGCGAGCGGGTGAAGGTGCTTGGGTAGCGACCCGGAGTTCGCTCCGATCCGCATCGGAATCCCCGCTTTTCGCGCCGCCTCGACGACCTGCTCGACCTTTTCGGGCCCGCCGATGTTGCCGGGGTTGATCCGAACCGCGGCCACACCCGCGTCAATCGCGCGAAGGGCCAGGCTGGCGTTGAAGTGGATGTCGGCGATGACCGGGATCGGCGAGAGTCGGACGATCAGCCTCAGCGCGTCGGCGTCCTCGATCTTCGGCACGGCGCAGCGCACGACCTCACAGCCGGCGGAGGCAAGCGCGGCGATCTGCGCGGTCGTCGCCTCCGTGTCGTGGGTCGGCGTGAGCGTCATCGACTGAACGACGACGGGCGCGCCGCCGCCGATCTGCACGTTGCCTACCTTGATACGGCGCTCACTCGCCACGCGGCGAGTTTAGCCGCCTCGAAGCCGATCTATGTCGTTCGAGAGGCCGAGGACGAAGAGCAGCAGCACGAGCGCGATTCCGACCGCGGAAACCCGCTCGTAAACCACCCGCCCGACGGCGCGGCCCCGAAGGCCCTCGACGATCGAGAAGGCGATGTGACCGCCGTCGAGCGGCAGCAGCGGGAGCAGGTTGAGCAACGCGAGCGAGAGGCTGATCAGCGCCAGGATCCCGAGGTAGTAGCGATAGTCGACCTTCGCCGCCTTGCTCGACTCGCTGACGATCCCGACCGGGCTCGAGACCTCTTTGCGGCCCGAGCCGGAGACGATCCGGCCGAGCGACGCAACGATCTCCTTCGTCACGTGCCCGGTCTCGCCGATCGCCTTACCGAAGGCCGGGATGACCCCGTAGTGCTTGTAGCGCAGCCTGACGTAGAACCCAAACGAGTAATGCCCCTGCCTCAGCTCCGTCGGCTGAGGCGGGAGGTCGATGCGCCGACCATCCCGCCTGACGGTGACCACGATCGGCTTCCCACCGCTCGCGCGAATCGTCTTCGAGACCTCGTCGTAGTTCCGCAATGACTTCCCGCCGATGGCGACGATCTCGTCGTCCGGCCGAAGCCCGGCTGCCGATGCGGGCGTCCCCGCGATCACCGAGTCGACCTTTCGCGTCGCGTCGACCGGCAGCCCGAGCATGTAGACGATCGCCAGCAGAACGACCGCGAACAGGAGGTTCGCCGCAGGCCCCGCGAAGATCACCGCGATTCGCTTCCACGTCCGCTGGCGCCAGTACGCGTCGGCGCCGAGCGCGTCGCGGAGCTCACCGAGACCACGGTCGGCGGTTCGGGCCGCGGCCGGAGACAGGTGCGCGTTACGGACGGCCTCCTCGAGCTCGGGTAGCGCCTCGCGCCTCGCCGTCTCGAGCTCCTCGCTGTCGAGACATCGCTTCAGCCGCTCGGCAGGACCGACGAGCGCAGGCGCCTCGAACTCCGCCGCGCCGAGATAGGCATCGACGTCCGACGGCGCGGGCCGGTGCATCCCCGGAATCTTCACGTAGCCCCCGAGCGGGATCGCGCCGAGCCCATATTCGACCCCGTTTCGGGTCGTCTTCGCGAGGGCCGGCGGAAAGCCGACGTAGAAGCGGCGCGGCCGCATCCCGACCGCCATCGCGGTGAAGAAGTGGCCGGCCTCGTGAATCACGATCAAGAACGCCAAGCCGAGGACAGCAATAAGAACGCTCATGGCCCCAGCTCAAACTGTCCGCCGTGTCGACCGGCAGATGCAGGCGGCCGCACGGGCAAAGCGCATACGGCCTGACGTCGACATCGCAAGCGATGTCTCATGCGACCACCTGCCGCTGGGCCAGCCGGCGGGCTGCCAAGTCGGCGTCGACAAGGCCATCGAGATCGTCCGCCGGCTCCCATTCCTGCGCGCCGAGAGTTTCCTCGACCACCTCGTCGATCGCGAGGAAGGGGAGCTTCCCCTCCAGGAATGCCTGCACCGCGACCTCGTTCGCCGCATTGAAGGCGCACGGGGCCGTGCCGCTTCGTTCGCCGGCCTCGCGAGCCAGCCGGAGCATGGGGAATGTCTCGAGGTCGGGAGCCTCGAACTCGAGCGTCAGCCCTCCGGCGAGGTCAAGCGGCGGCACCGGCGTCGCCGCCCGCTCCGGGTAGGTCAGCGCGTACGAGATCGGAACGCGCATGTCGGGATAGCCCAGGTGCGCGAGCGCAGCGCCGTCCTGAAAACGGACGAGCGCATGCACGACCGAGGTCGGATGGATGACGACCTCGATCGAGTCGTATGGCAGGCCGAACAGAAAATGAGCCTCGATCAGCTCGAGGCCCTTGTTCGCGAGTGTCGCAGAGTCGATCGTGATTTTCGGGCCCATGTTCCACGTCGGGTGCGCGAGCGCATCGTCTGCTGATACGTCCTCGAGCTCCTCGCGGATGCGGCCGCGGAACGGCCCCCCCGAAGCGGTCAGGACGAGCGAATCCACCGTGTCAGGATCGCGCCCCTCGAGGCACTGGTACGCGGCCGAATGCTCGCTGTCAACGGGCAGGAGCTTCCCTCCGCCCCGGTCCCACGCGGCGAGAGCGAGCTCCCCTGCCGCGACGAGGCTCTCCTTGTTCGCCAGCGCGAGGTCGACGCCCTCTTCCAGCGACCAGAGCGTCGCCGGCAGGCCCGCGAATCCGACCACCGCGTTCAGGACGAGATCGGCCTGCGCGCGCTCGAGCAGCTCGGTCATGTCGCCGCCGACCTGCGTCAGCGGAGCCAACCCGTCGATCGTCTGCGAGCCGGACGCGGCCGCCACGAGCTCGAGGTTCGGGTGCGCGTCGATGATCTCGAGCGCCTGTCTTCCGATCGACCCAGTGGCCCCGAGCAGCGCAATCCGCTTCATGCACGAAGTATGGGCGACCTATGCTGCCCCGAGGGCGCGGATCGTGTAGTAGGCCGCGACGCCCGCGAAAAGCAGCGCGTCGATGCGGTCGAGCATGCCGCCGTGGGCAGCCAGCAGGCTCCCGGTGTCCTTCACGTTCATGTCCCGCTTCAGGGCGGATTCGAACAGATCGCCGATCGGCGCGGCGACCGCGATCACGGCGCCGACCACGACCGATTCCGGGATCGAGAGAAAGTCTTGCTTGTAGACCGCGATGAAGGAGACGAAGATCGTCACCGCCGTTCCTGCGGCAAGGCCCTCCCACGTCTTCCCCGGTGACAGAGTCGGCGTCATCCGATGGTGCCCGACGAGCCGTCCGGCGATGTACGCGGCCGAATCGCCCGCGAAGACCGCGATCAGAACGGTGGAGAGAGCGAGCCGCCCGTGCTCGGGCAGCTCACGCAGTAGGACGAGATAACCAAGGCCGAGGCCGATCCACGCAGCGCCGAGGACCGTCACGCCGACCGCGACCGTCGCCGGTGCGCGGGTCGCCGAGACCCCAAAAAGTACGAAGGCGAAAACGAATGTCGTCATAAGCCCCCCGACCATCCAGTCGACCCCACCCGCCTTCGCGCCGATCAGCGCCAGCGCGACGCCGAGGTAGCCGGCGAGGACGAGCGGCCGCAGGCGTCTCGTCATCGAGTACAGCTCGTGCAGCGCCACCAGCCCCACGCCGAGAGCGGCGAGCACGAGCCACCAGCCGCCGAGGTACACGAGGCCGAGCACCACCGGCAGGCCCACGGCGATGACGACGAGGCGCGAGAGAAAAGGGCTCACCGGCCGCCGAAGCGGCGGCGACGGTTCGCGTATTCGGACAGCGCCCGCTGAAGCTCGCGTTCGCCGAAATCCGGCCACAGCGTTTCGACGAAGACGAGCTCCGCATACGCCAGCTGCCACAGCAGGAAGTTGGAAATCCGCAGCTCCCCGGACGTCCGGATGAGCAGGTCCGGATCCGGGAGCTCGGGCGCGTACAGGGCGCGGGCGAGAGTCTCCTCGTCGATCTCGTCCGCGGGTACGCCGGCCTCTACGAGCCTGCGCGCCGCTTCCGCGAGCTCCGCCCTGCCGCCGTAGTCAAACGCGATCCAGAGGTCGAGCCGCTCGTTCGCCGCGGTCTCGGCCTCCATGTCGGCCATCTTCTCCTGGAGATCGGATGAGGCACGGTCGCGCCTGCCGACGAAACGCACGCGGACACCTTGCTTCGCGAGGTCGGGGAGCTCTCGGTCGATTGTCTCGCTGAAGATGTCCATCAGCGCATCGACCTCGTCCGGCGGCCGCGTCCAGTTCTCGGTCGAGAACGCGTAGACGGCGATCGACTGGACGCCGAGGTCGATCGCCGCCTCGACGGTCCGCCGCACCGCCTTCGTGCCGGCGCGATGACCGGCCGCGACCGGAAGGCCACGCTGACGCGCCCACCGCCCGTTGCCGTCAGGAATGATCGCGATCGACCGCGCGATCTCGGGCAGCTCGGGCATCGGAGCGGGCCTGACCGCCCTGAACTTGCGGATCTTGGTGAGGAGGCTCACGGAGCTCCCGGGGGCTAGACCTCGAGAATCTCTTCCTCTTTGCGCTTGAGCAGCTCGTCGATCTTCTGGGTGTGCTGGTCGGTCAGCTTCTGGACGCTGTCCTCGGCCCTGTGCTCCTCGTCCTTGCCCGCCTCGCCTTTGTCGACAAGCCCTTTCAGGTGATGCATGACGTCCCGCCGAACATTGCGCACCGCGACCCGCCCATCCTCGGCCATCTGCCGCGCCACCTTGACCAGCTCCTTCCGCCGCTCCTCGGTCAGCTGCGGGATCGGCAGCCGGATCAGCTTGCCGTCGTTTGACGGCGTCAGCCCGAGATCGGACTCCTGGATCGAACGCTCGATCTGGGGGATCGAGTTGGGGTCGAACGGCTGAACGGTCAACATGCGCGGCTCGGGAACGTTGATGGTGGCCAGCTGCTTGAGCGGCGTCTTCGTGCCGTAGTAGTCGACCTGGACACGGTCGAGCAGCGCGGCCGAGGCCCGGCCGGTCCGCAGAGTGTTGAACTCATGCTGTGCGGCCTCGACGGACCTGTCCATCCGCCGCGTCGCATCCTGAATCAGCTCGTCGATCGTCGCCATCAAGCAGCTCCTGGTTCGGTTGGGGTCGAGACGATGGTGCCCACCCGCTCGCCGCCCACGACACGGCGGATGTTGCCGTCCGCGAGCGCGAATACATAAATGGGCAGGTTGTTGTCCATGCAGAGGGAGAGCGCCGTCGAATCCATCACCTTGAGCCCGCGCTCGATCGCCTCCAGGTGGGTCAGCTCAGGCAGCAACACGGCGGTGGGGTCGGTGCGCGGATCGCCGTCGTAGACGCCGTTCACCGCGTGCTTCGCCATCAGGATCGCGTCGGCGCCGATCTCCAGCGCTCGCAGGGCGGCAGCGGTGTCCGTGGTGAAGAACGGATTGCCGGTTCCCGCCGCGAAGATGACGATCCGGCGCTTCTCCAGGTGTCGGATCGCGCGGCGGCGGATGTACGGCTCGGCGACCTCGGAGACCTCGAGCGCGGACAGCACCCGCGTGTGGGCTCCCCTCCGCTCCAGCGCATCCTGGAGCGGCAGGGCGTTGAGCAACGTGGCCAGCATCCCTGCGTAGTCCGCGGTAGCGCGGTCGATTCCTTCGGCCGCTGCGGCCATGCCCCGGTAGATGTTCCCGGCGCCGACGACGATCGCGAGCTCGACACCGGTCTCGTGAACCTCGAGGATCTCGTCGGCGATCGCCTCGATGCGCTCGCGATCGAGCCCGTACTCCTTCTCGCCCATCAGCGCCTCGCCGGAGAGCTTCAGCAGGACGCGGCTGAAGACGGAGGCCGACCCCGCTTGCTCCAGCCGTTCCGACTGGGCCGTTTCGCTCACTCCGCTAGCGCGTAACGCGCGAACTCGATTACCTCGAGACCTTCCTCGGAGAGGGCTTGGGCGACCATCTTGGCCGGCTCGTGGATCCACGGCTGATCGGCCAGGACGCCGCCGGGATAGGCGGCGAAGAAGCGCTTGCCGAGCATCCCGTCGACGATCTTCTCTCGCGCCTGCTCCGGCTTCGACTGCACCTCGTCAGAGCGCAGGTAGAGCTCGCGCTCCGCGGCGACCTCCTGCTCGGGCACGTCCTCCCTCGTCGCCCAGCGCGGAGCCGCCGACGCGATGTGCATCGCGAGGCGCCGCGCCGCTGGCGGGTTCTCCCCGCGCAGCCGGACCAGGACCCCGATCTTGTCCGCCGGCGGGTGTACATATTCGGCCAGCGACTCGCCCTCGCGGGCTTCATAGCGGGTCGCGCCACGGATCTCGATGTTCTCCTGCAGCTTGCCGGCGAGCTCGAGCCGCTCCTCCTCGAGCGCCTCGGCGCTCTCCCCGGCCTCGACGGCCTCGAGCACCTTCTCGGCGAAGTCGAGGAAGTCGGAGTTCTTCGACACCGGCTCCGTCTCGCAGCCCACAGCCGCTATCGCTCCCACGTGCCCCGAGATCGTAACGAGGACGACGCCCTCGGTCGTCTCGCGGCCGGCTCGCTTACCCGCAGCCGCCATGCCCCGCTCGCGCAGGAGCGTGCGCGCGGCATCCAGGTCGCCGTCCGTCTCCTGGAGCGCGCGCTTGGCGTCCATCATCCCTGCACCCGTCATGTCGCGGAGCTCCTTGACGAGGCTTGCCGGGACCGTGGTCATTCCGCCGGAGCCTCCTCCGCCGTCTCGGCGGCGGCGACCTTCTCGTACTCGGGCGCCTCCGCGACTTCCTCAGCGGGAGGGCCCTCCTCCTCCGCGGGCTCGGTCGGAGGCGCCGCCATCTCAGCCGGCGTGACCCGAGCCTTGCCGGCCTCGATCGCGTCCGCGATCACCCGCACGATCAGCGAGCAGGAACGGATCGCGTCGTCGTTCCCCGGGACCACGTAGTCGGCCTCGTCCGGATCGCAGTTCGTGTCGACGAGCGCGATGATGGGCAGCCCAAGCCGCCGCGCCTCGCGCACCGCCAGCTGTTCCTTGCGGAGGTCGATCACGAGCGCAGCCTCGGGCTGGCGGCGCATGTCGGCCACGCCGCCGAGATTCATCTCGAGCTTCTCGAGCTCGCCCTGCATCGAGATCCGCTCCTTCGGCGGCAGGAGGTCAAGCTGCCCCTCTTCCTTCAGCCGCCGCAGCTCGTGCAGATGCTCGATCCGGTCGGAGATCGTGCGCCAGTTCGTCAAGAGGCCGCCCAGCCAGCGGTGGTTGACGAACGGCATCCCGACGCGCTTCGCCTGCTCCTCGATCGCGTCCTGGGCCTGCTTCTTGGTCCCCACGAAGAGGATCGCCCCGCCGCGCTCGGCGACGTTGCGCGCGAAGGCGGCGGCCTCCTCGAGCAACTGCAGCGTCTGCTGCAGGTCGATGATGTAGATGCCGCCGCGCTCGGTGAAGATGAAGCGCTTCATCTTCGGGTTCCAGCGGCGGGTCTGGTGGCCGAAGTGCATGCCGGCCTCCAGAAGCTCTCGCATGGTTACGACGGACACGGGTGAGCCCCTTTCTCTTGGTTAAAGCCTTGCTTCCGGCGGGGGCCGCGGGTGGACCGGCGCGTCCGTCTTCAAGCGCACCGGCACCGCCACCCTGCCGATCCGCCGGGTCGGTGACGAAAACCGCTGCATCCTAGCAACCGTCGGTTCTGGCTCAGGTTTGCGGCCGGCTTGCCGATATCTCCGACATGGGGGCAACGGAGATCAAGGGGAAGGTCCTCGAAGACCTGGCGACCGAGATCCGGGAGGCGAGCTGGGAGCTCGCGCTTGCGGTGGTCGAAGAGGGGCTGCGCGAGGACACGATCCCGTCCCTTGCCCGGCTCGGCCGTCTCGGTCAGCTCGGCGACATGCCCACCTTCATCTCCGAGCTTGCGAACGAGCTGGGCGACCCGCGGCCCGACCGCGTCGGCCGGGGTAGTCCACTGACCATGATCGTCCGCGATCACGCGCGCCAGCGCGAGGCGCTCGGCTTCGCGCCGCGCGACATCGTCACCGAGTTCCTGCTGCTGCGCCGCGTCCTGTGGCGGCTCGTCTCCGAGCGCAGCGTCGAGCTCGAGACGGGTGACGTGCTGGAGCTGGAGCGCCGGCTGAACGACGCGATCGACCGTCTCGTGACCGAGTGCGTCGTCGCGTATTTCGACCGCGCCACCTCCGAGCTCGCCTACAAGGCGCGCCACGACCAGCTGACCGACCTGCTGAACCACGCCGTCTTCACCCGCGAGCTCGAGCTCGAGCTCGACCGTGCCTCGCGGTACAAGCACGGGACCACGCTGGTCTTCATCGACTTCGACCGCTTCAAGGAGATCAACGACACGATGGGCCATCCTGAGGGCGATCGCGTGCTCCGGAAGGTCGCCGGTCTCCTACGCGAGTCGCTACGCCGCACGGACCTCGCCGGCCGGATGGGCGGCGACGAGTTCGCCGCGATCCTGGTCGAGTCCGACGCCGAGACCGGCGGCCGCCTGCTCGCTCGGTTTCACGACCGTCTCGACGAGCTGATCGCCTGCGGCGAGCTGCCGGCCGAGGTGACGGTGAGCGCGGGACTTGCCCACTACCCGGAAGAGGGCGAGACGCCAGAGGCGTTGTTCAGGATCGCGGACGCGCGGCTCTACGACGCCAAGCGATCCAAGCACGCCTGAAGATCGTCCGGCAGAGGCGAATGCGCTTCGAGCCGGTTTTCGGTGAAGGGATGGTCGAACGCGAGGCGCGCCGCGTGCAGGAACTGCCGTTCGAGGGCAAGGTCGCGGACGCCGTAGACGCCGTCACCAACGACGGGCAGGTCGATCGCGGCCAGGTGGACACGGATCTGGTGCGTACGTCCGGTCTCGAGCCGAACGCGGAGCAGCGCGTAGCCGTCGAACAGGCGCTCGACGGTGAAGTAGGTTACCGCCTCGCGAGGGGAGTCGGTGTCCAGCGATTGGCGCGTCGGGTCGTTCCGATCACGGCCGATCGGCGCCTCGATCCGCCCCCGCCACGACTGCGGGCGCCCGCGGACGAGCGCGAGGTACTCGCGCTCGAGCGCCCGGCGACGCACGAGTTTCTGCAGCCGGCGGTACGCCTCCTCGGAGCGCGCGACGACGAGCAAGCCCGACGTGTTGCGGTCGAGGCGGTGGACTATCCCGGGCCGCTCGGCCTCCTCCCCGCCCGCGATCTTCTCGAGCAGGCCGTGCACGAGCGTGCCGCGCGCGTGGCCGGCCGCGGGGTGGACGACGACGCCGGCCGGCTTGTCCACGATTAGCAGGTGCTCGTCCTCGTACGCGATCCGGAGCGGGACTTCCTCGGCTTCGAGCCGCCCGGACGTTTGCTCGGGCTCATCGAGCTCCAGCTCCTCCCCGCCCTCGAGCCGGTAGCTCTTCGCCCGCCGCTCGCCGTCGACGCGCACCGCCCCTTCGCCGACCAGGCGCTCGGCGAGTGTCCTGGAACCGACAGCGTCAAGGGTCGCGACGAAGCGGTCGAGCCGCTCGCCCGCGGCTTCGTCCGGCACTCGGAGGCGAAGCGTCAGGTGTGCCTGCGGCGCACGCCCCCCTCGCCGAGGAGGAGCGTGGCGAAGAGGATCGCGACGCCGACCACGATGAACGAGTCGGCGAGGTTGAACGCCGGCCAGTACCGCAGATCCAGAAAGTCGGTCACGTAGCCGAGCCGGATCCGGTCGACGAGGTTCGAGGCGCTCCCGCCGATCAGAAGCCCCAGCGCGACCGGCAGGACCGGATGGCGGGCACCGGAGCGCGCGAAGTAGACGAGCATCCATCCGACTGCGAACGCCGTCAGCGCCGTCACGAGCGCGGTCGCGCTGGAAAAGAGGCCGAAGGCGATCCCGGAGTTCTGAACGTGGTGGATCGAGAACGGGCCCACGACGTGGACCTCCTCGTCGAGCGCGAGCTGGCTCGTGACGACGTGTTTCGTCACCTGGTCGGCGAGGAGCGCAGCCGCGACTACGGCGCCGAGGCCGATCCACTGCGCGGGCCGCGCGGCCAGCGAGCGCTTGGCGACCGAGAACGGCGTCAGAGCATCGGTAGCAGAGCCGACCCGGACATCCACCGTCCGGTGTGCAGGCTCGGTCATCCGCGCCCCGCGCGGCGCTTGCAGTCGATGCACTGAGTCGCGTAGGGAAGCAGCTCGAGGCGTTCGGCCTCGATCAGCTTCTCGCACGTTCGGCAGACGCCGAAGCTCCCGTCCTCGATTCGCTCTAGCGCGGCGTCGATCTCGCGGAGCACGTGCTCGGAGTTCTCTTCGAGCGTGTAGTCGATCTCGCGATCGACCGTCACGGTCGCGGTGTCGGCGAGGTGGTTGTCCACCGACCCGACCACCTCGTCCGTCTCGTCCTCGATCGAGCCCGGGTTCTCCTCGTGCAGGTAGGAGATCGCCTCGACGACCCGCTGCCGCTCCTCGAGCAGCTTCTGGCGGAAGTGATCGGTGTCGACCTGGCTCACCGGCGCTTCCCGTTCTCCAGCCGGCGCTCAGCTTCCTCGAGCGCGAGCCCCTCGACGAGGACGACCTTGTCGCGGCCCCTGTGGCCGGAAACGAGCGTCAGGCTTCGGTTCGGGAGATGGAGCCGCTCGGCGAGGAGCTCGACCACGGCGTCGTTCGCGCGGCCCTTCTCGGGCGGCGCGGCAACGCGCAGCTTCCAGGCGTTGCCGTGGCGGCCGGCGATCTCGGTCCGTGAAGACCCGGGCGAAACACGCAGGTGCAGGCGCGCCGAAGGCTCTTCCACGGCCCCAGTATAGGTTTGTGCGATCAGGCGGCTTCCGCTTCCGGTTCGGCTTCCGCCTCCGCCTCGGCATCCTCCACGGCGTCGAGGGCGGTCGTGAGCAGGGCCTTGACCTTCCGCGCCTCGCCCAGCAGGCGAGCCCGCTCGCCCACGGCGTCCCGTGTGATCGCGCGCGCCTCCGCATGCGCCTCGGTCAAGATCAGCTCGGTCTCGCGACGCGCCTGGTCCTTGAGCTCGTGCGCCGCCTTCTCGGCGGAGACGAGCGTCGTCCGCAGGAGCGCCTCGGCCTCGCGGTGCCGCACGATTTCGGCCTCGAGCAACTCCACCTTGTCGGCCAGGTCAGCGCGCTCGCGCCAAACCTCCTCGAACGACTCGACCGTGGCCTCGATGACCTGGTCGACCGTCGCCCGGTGGTAGCCGAACAGGCTTCGCTTGAACCTCACATGTCTGAGCTCTACCGGTGTATCGGGCATCCCATCCTCCTCGTCAGTCGAAGCGGGCGAAGATCTCGTCGATCACCCGCATGAGCACGAACAGCACGGCGATCGCCACGACGGGAGACAGGTCGAGCGGGCCGAGCGGTGGAAGGACGCGCCGGAACAGCCGCAGGTACGGCTCGCAGACGTCGCGCAAGAAGTCCTGGATCCGCCTGATCCACGGCGAGTAGGGCATCCGGACCCAGGACATCAGGATGTAGATGAAGATCAGCAGCGCATAGACGTAGATGAAGTCGTCTATGAAGCGGTTGATCGACGACGCGGTGTCGAAGAGCAGGCTTGCAACGGCGACGGGCGCGCCCATGAACAGGTTTTCGGCCCTCACGTGCGTGCTCCTACGCTAACGAGGACAGGGCGAAAGGCTTGTCGGTTCGTGGAAAGAAACGAGTTGCCGGCGAAGCCGGGCTTCGCCCGGCAAAAGCCCCGCGACGCATGGGTTGAGACTACGGAGAAGGAGGGGGCTCACGGGGGAACCATGGGGTTCCCCCGTGGAACTAAGCCTGGTTGAAGAAGCCGCCGTGCTCGAGCAGGCGGGCACGTTCTTCGGCGGAGACTTCGACGTTCCGCGGCGTGAGCAGGAAAACCTTGTCGGCGACGCGCTGCATGCCGCCGTCGAGGGCATACGTGAGGCCGCTCGTGAAATCGATCAGGCGCTTCGACAGCTCCTGGTCGGCGCCCTGGAGGTTCAGGATGACCGGGACCGAATCCTTGAACTTGTCCGCGATCTGCTGCGCGTCGTTGAAGCTCCGCGGCAGGATCAGATGAACGCTGACGCGCGGGACCGCTGCGATCGGCGGCGACGGCGCCTGCTCCGTGCGCCCCCGACGGCTTGGCCGGGCCACGGCGGTGCGCTCAGCCTCGGGCTCCGGGTCGGTCCAGTCCTCGAATTCGCCGCGGCGGCCGCGCGGCTGGAGCCGCCGCACGTTCGGGCGCTCGGAGTAGGAGCGCTCTAGCTCCTCCTCGGTGAGATAGCCGTCCTCGTCCCAGTCGTCGTCCTCCTCGGCGATTCCGAAGTAGACGAGCGTGCGGTTCCAGACGTCTGCTAGGCCCATGACGCGCGAATGTTACCGCCCGTACAACACCGATCCCAGCCGCACGAGCGTGGCTCCTTCTTCGACGGCGACGCGAAAATCCTGGCTCGTTCCCATCGAAAGCTCCTGCAAGCCGTGCTGTTCGGCGAGTTGCCGCAACCGGCGGAAGTACGGGCGTGATGACTCGGGATCGCTCGTTTCCGGCGGCATCGTCATCAGCCCGCGCACGTCGCCGTAGAGCGAGAGGAACCGGTCGAGCTCGCCTTCGGGAATGCCGGACTTCGTCTGCTCGCCTGAAAGGTTGACCTCGACGAGGGCCGGAATCTCGAGTCGCTTCGCGGCCGATTCCGACGAAAGCGAGTGGCAGAGCTCGCAGATCGCGTTGACCGTCTTCGCTTTCCGGCTCTGGAGGTGGCCGATGAAGTGCCAGCGAAAAGCGTCGCCGTAGGTCGCGTGCTTCGCCTCGAGGTCCTGCGCACGGTTCTCGCCGACGACCTCGATGCCGGCCTCCGCCAGCACGCCCAGCTCCTCGGCAGAGACGTACTTGGTCGCCGCCACAATCGCCACTCCGGCGCCGAGCTCGCCGCGAAGGCGCTCGTAGCGCTCACGGACGTCGTCAGCCGATAACGGCGACAACGCCCTGCCGACCGGTCGTGCCGCGGTCGCGGCGATGCGAGAAGAAGAGCTCAGGATGGCAGAAGGTGCAGAGATCCGTCCGCTCGACGTCTTCGCAGCCGGCGCTACGCAGCGCCCGCTCCGACGACGACCAGAGGTCGAGCCGTCCCTCGCGCACGACTTCTTCGCCGAAGCGGCGGCGGAACGGCTCGGCGACGTCGTCCTTCACCTCGTAGCAGCACGGCCCGATGCCCGGGCCGATCGCGGCCGTGAGCCGGTCACCCCCGACCGCCTCGACGCCGGCCTCGACGATTCCGCGGAGCAATCCCTGCCAGCCGACGTGGAGCACCGCCAGGGCGGGCTTCGCCCCGTTCGCCCGCGCGATCGCGACCGGAAGGCAATCCGCCGTGAGGAGCATCATCGGCTGCCCAGGCTCGTCGCTCCAGAGGCCGTCGCAGCGATCGAACTGCGTCCCCGGCGTGGTGATCCCGCGAGGCTCTGCCTTGGCGACGCGCGAGCCGTGGTGCTGCCAGGCCATTGTCGCGCGCTCGGCATCCGCACCTGCCGACGCGCAGGCGCGGCGTCGGTTCTCGACCACGTTCTCGGGCCGGTCTGCGGTGAGCATTCCGAGGTTCAACGACTCGAACGGCCCCTCGCTGACGCCGCCGACCCGGGTCGTGAACGCGACCCGGTAGGCAGCAGGTGCATTCCAGGGGATCATTTAATGAGCTCCTGGGCCGCCGCGAGCTCGGACTCGCGTCCGTCGAGCTCCCCGTTCAGCTTCCGCCGCCTGAGCTCGGCGAGGATCTCCCCCACGCGCGGCGATTCGCCGAGCCCGAGCTCGGCCAAGTCGGCGCCGCTGATGTCCAGCCGAACGTCCCGCAGCTCCCGGAAGTAGCGATGGAGCGGCTCGAGATCGCGCATGGCCAGCGCGAGGAGCGGAGCATCGGGGGCGTACGGGTCGGCGAGCGTGACGACCTCGGCAGGCTCGGCATCGCGCGCCTCCAGCCGCTCGACGAGTCGCGGCGCCACCGTCACGGCGTGCGCGATAAGCTCGGCGTCGCGCTTGCGCACCTTCAGCCGGGCGAGCCAGTCGTAGATCTCGTCGGGCGGCAGCCGGCGCGCGAGCGCGATCAAGCCCAGCCGCCACGCGGGAACCCCGAGGCCGTACGCCGCGTTGAGCTCGTTCAGGCGGCGGAGCAACGCGACTGCCTCCTCGTCGGCCGCGAGGTGGGGATGGATCGCTTTGTCGGCGCCGAGCTCGGCCAGGCGGAGGATCGAGTGCTCGATCTCGCCTTCCTCGAGCAGCGCCACCAGCTCGTCCCGCAGCCGCGCGGACGACAGGTCACCTACCAGGCCCATCTCGATGCACCCGCGCGCGAGCCGCACCGTGTGCTCGTCCATGGCGAAGCCGTACCGGTTCTCGTAGCGGATGGCGCGGAAGATCCGTGTCGGGTCGTCGATGAAGGAGAGGTTGTGCAGGACGCGGATTCGTCCGGCCTCGAGGTCGCGGCGCCCGCCGAATGGGTCGACGAGGCGTCCGAAGTCATCGCCCTTCAGCGACGCCGCCATCGCGTTGATCGTGAAGTCGCGCCGGAAAAGATCCTCGCGAATCGAGGCGTGCTCGACCGTCGGAAGGGCGGCGGGAGCGTCGTAGAACTCCGTCCGAGCCGTGACGACGTCGACGCGCTCGCCGGCGCCGTAGAGCACGACCGCGGTGCCGAACTTCTCGTGTGCACGCACGCGGCCGCCGAGCGCGTCGGCGAGAGCCTGCGCAAGCGCGATCGCGTCTCCTTCGACAGCGATGTCGACGTCGAAACCGCGTTCGCCGAGCACGATGTCACGAACGGTTCCGCCGACGAGATAGACGCCCTCGTACGGCTCGCTGACGGCGGCAACCGCTTCGAACACGGGCGTCAAGTGCTCGAGCCGGGCGAGCTCGTCGGTCAGCATGACGCCGACCTCGGGACGCGCCGCGGGCCGCTCGCCGAGCGCACGCAGCACGTCGCTGCGGGTCACGACGCCAACGAGCTCCGAGCCGCGCAGAACGGCGACACGGCCGTCGCCGCCGGCGAGCAGACGCTGAAGCTGCGGCAGCGGCGTGTCCTCCTCGCACGTCGCGACGCGCGAGCTCATGATCCCCTTCACCGGCGCGTGAGAGAGGCCGTGCGACACGGCTTTGTCCAGATCCTCTCGCGCGACGGCGCCGACGAGCTTTCCCCCGTCCGCGATGAGCACGCCGCTCTGTCCGTAGCGCTGGCACACGACCATCGCGTGCGCGACCGTCTCCTCCGGCCCGACGCAGCGCGGGGGGCTCGACATCACGTCGTGAGCGCGGAGCGGCTCGCGAACGGCCGACGGCAACTGCTCGTCGAGCCGCGCCTGCGCCTGTTCGAGCGTCCCGCGGAAAATCGCCGACGCAGCCTCTGGATGGCCTCCACCACCGAGCGCCTCAGCAACGGCCGACGCATCGAGCTCGGGAACGCGACTGCGGACGACGGAGAAGACGCGCCCGTCCATCTCGACGAGCATGATGAGCGCCTTGCAATCCGTCAGATCGACGACCTTGTGGGCCAGGTTCGAGATCCCGTCGACGTATGACCCCCAGCGCACGGCCGTCACGAGTAGCTCGATCCCGGCCAGCTCTCGCGTCTCGACGGCCGCGAGCAGCGCGGACAGCAAATCGCGCTCCTCGGCCGTGAGCGGCGTGTGCAGGAACGTGGCAAGGAGCTCCTGGCGCGCCCCGTGGCGGAGACACCAACCGAGCGCCTCGGCGTCCCGTTGCGTCGCCGAGGGGTAGGTGAGCGACCCCGTGTCCTCGTGGATGCCGAGCGCGAAAGCCGTCGCTTCGAGCGGGCTCACCGGGAGCTCGCGTTCGGCCAGCACGCCCACTAGCGTCGTCGTCAACGCCCCGTCCTCCGAGAGCACGACGTTCTCCTCGGGCGCCCAGTCGGGCACCTCGCCGGCGTGGTGGTCGAAGACCACCTTCTCGACGTTCGGGTCGACCGCGACAGGCTCGAGCTCGCCGAGCCGCGCCGCATGGACGGTTTCGACGACGATCAGCCGCCGGATCGCATCGAGCTCCAGGCGCGAGGCCTCCACGCACTCGAGCTCGTCGGCGTGCAGGCGGTAGAACTCGCGGACGTTCCGGTTCAGCGAGCCGGACAGGCAGACGACGGCGTTCGGATACAGCCGTCGCGCGGCGAGCATCGCCGCGAACGCGTCGAAATCGGTGTTGCCGTGGGTTGCGATGATGTCTTCGGCCCGCACGAGGTGAATTGTGCCGGGGCGGGT
This sequence comes from Actinomycetota bacterium, assembly GCA_046728975.1. Lineage (GTDB taxonomy): Bacteria > Actinomycetota > Thermoleophilia > Gaiellales > Gaiellaceae > JBKPFU01. The sequence goes on from JBKPFU010000101.1 coordinate 17,396, forward strand.
CGGATCAGCACAGCCGGCCCTCGTCCGACAGGACGTCCGTCATGGCCTGTGTCTGGTTTTCGATGTTCGCGAGAAGACTCGGCCCTTCCGCGAACACATGCCAGACGCCCTTCTTCCGAAGCACCAGCGCCTGCACGCCCTGCGCCGGCGGAAACAGGATCTCGACCCCTGCGGAGGCCGTATTGCTGTCGCTGGCGGCGACGCGAATGTCGGTGATTCGCTCCCGCCGGATCGGCGTCTGCGTGCGGTCGTAGCGGCGAATGGCCGTGCGGATCGCCTGGGCCTCTTGTGCGGACGGACGGCGAAAGGTGCAACTTCCGCCGCCGCCGGAGCCTCCACAGCCTGCCGCGACCAGCGCCAGCGCCGCGACCGTTGCCGCAAAGGCCGCTCTCACAGGTGGGCGATCGCCTCGATTTCTACCTTGGCGCCCGACGGGAGGCTGGAGATCTCGACGGTTGCCCGAGCGGGCGGCGTGTCGCCGACGTGACGAGCGTAGATCTCGTTCATCTCCTGAAAGTCGCCGAGGTCGGTCAGGAAGACGGTGGTCTTGACCAAACGGTCGAGCCCGCTCCCAGCCTCCTCCAGGATCGCCTTCAGGTTCTGGAAGACCTGCTCCGTCTGCTCGGCGATCGTGTCACCGACGATTTCGGCATGGTCCGGGCTCAGCGCGAGCTGGCCGGAGACGAAGACGAACTCGCCCGCGCGGATCGCCTGCGAGTACGGCGCCCCCTGAAACGGCGCGGGAGCCTTCTCGGTTCGCACTGCCGTCTTCATCGGTCCTCCCTTCTTCGGGGCCGGCAGCTCTGCGCGAGCGCCACGCCGAGAGCCTTGAAAATTGCCTCCAGCACGTGCTGTGGGTCGTCGCCGTGGATCAGGCGGACGTGCAACGTCAGTCCCGCGCCCTCAGCCAGTTCGTTCAGGAAGCGCGCGACGAGATCCTCGGCGAGGCCTCCGACACGGACGTCCGAGAGGTCGACGTTGGAGACCACGAGCGGCCTGCCCGAGACCTCCAGCGTGACGTGAGCGAGCGCCTCGTCGGCCGGCACGGTCGCCGAACCGTGCCGCCGGCAGTCTCCGCGCGCGAACTCGTCGACGAGCGCCTGGCCCAGCGCGCGGCCGGCGGCCGCAACCTCCGCGTCGGCGCCCGTCGGCGCGACCTCGAGGGTGAGATCGAACGACGCGTGCTCGGCAAGGAGCGTCAGCAGGTGGTCGAGGACCGGGACGCCCGTCTCGACGTTGGCGCGCCCCGCGCCTGTCACATCGACTCGTGCCTGGCCCGTGACCGACATCCGCGGGCTAACCCTCGATTCGCTCGATCCGCGCGCCCAGAGCGCGAAGGCGCTCATCGATCCGCTCATAGCCGCGGTCGATCTCGCCGACGTTCCCGATCGTCGAGGTTCCGTCGGCACAGAGAGCGGCGATCAGCATCGCCATCCCGGCCCGGATGTCGGGGCTCGCCATCCGCTGGCCGTACAGTCGCGCCGGCCCGGTGACGACGGCCCGGTGCGGGTCGCAGAGGATGATCCGCGCACCCATGCTGACCAGCTTGTCGGTGAAGAACAGGCGGTTCTCGAACATCTTCTCGAAGATCAAGACCGTCCCCGTCGCTTGGGTCGCAATCGCGAGGGCGATCGACGTCAGGTCGGCCGGGAATGCGGGCCAAGGCCCGTCCTCGATCTTCGGCACCTGGTCGCCGAGGTCGTTCTGCACGACCAGCTCCTGGTTGGGCGGAACGCGGACGCTCCCCTCCCCCAGCTCGACGTGGACGCCGAGCCGCGCAAACGCGGGAAGAATGGGAACGAGGTCCTTCGGCTCGCAGTACTCGATCGTCAGGTCCCCGCCGGTGACGGCGGCGAGCCCGATGAAGCTCGCGACCTCGATGTGCTCGGGGCCGATCCGCCATTCGCCGCCCGACAGCGAGCGGACGCCTTCGATCCTGAGCAGGTTCGAGCCGATTCCCTCGATGCGCGCCCCGAGCGACACGAGGAAGCGGCACAGATCTTGGACGTGCGGCTCGGCGGCCGCATTGCCAATGATCGTCTCGCCCTGTGCGACGGACGCCGCCATGACCGTGTTCTCTGTCGCCATCACGCTGGCCTCGTCGAGGAAGATCTGGCGGCCTCGCAGAGCGGGCGCCTGCATCTCGTAGCGCCCGGCGGTCCCGATCTCGACGCCGAGCTCGTTGAGGGCGTGGATGTGCGGGTCGAGGCGGCGGCGGCCGATCACGTCGCCGCCGGGAGGCGGGACGGTGGCGCGACCCAACCGCGCGAGCAGCGGGCCGGCGAGCAGGAACGAAGCGCGGATGCGGCTGCACAGCTCCTCGTCGAGCTCGTACTTGCGGATCTCGGCCGCGTGGATGCGCACCTCGTTCGGGGCGATCCACTCGACCTGCACGCCGATGTCGTCGAGCAGCTCGATCATCGTCTCGACGTCTCGTATGTGGGGCACGTTTCGAAGAACGACCGGCTGGTCGGTCAAAACGCAGGCGGCGAGGATCGGGAGAGCGCCGTTCTTGTTGCCCGCAGCGGCAATAGTCCCGTTGAGCGGCTGCGGTCCCTCGATGACGAAGGTCTCTGCGAACCCGCGAGAGACGGTGGCCGACATCTGGGCGGCTATCGTACCCCCACGTGACTCCGAGCCGCGAGCAGGCCTGGGAGACGCTGGCGCGATATACGCAGAGCGAGGCGCTCCGCCGGCACGCGCTCGCCGTCGAGGCGGCAGTGCGCGCCTATGCGCGGAAGTTCGGCGAGGACGAGGAGCTCTGGGGCGTGACCGCGCTGCTCCACGATTTCGACTACGAAATTCATCCGACCCTGGACAAGCACCCGCAGGACGGCGCGCCGATCCTGCGTGAGGAGGGCTATCCGGAGGACGTGATCCAGGCGATCCTCTCGCACGCCGAGCACCTCGACGAGCCGCGCGATACCCCGCTCAAGAGAACTCTGTTCGCCTGCGACGAGCTCTCAGGCTTCATCCATGCCTGCGGGCTCGTCCGGCCCGACGGGATCGAAACGCTGACGCCGAAATCGGTCAAGAAGAAGCTGAAGCAGCCCTCGTTCGCCTCCGGGGTCCGCCGCGAGGACGTCTACAAAGGCGCCGAGGAGCTCGGCGTCGAGCTCGATGACCACATCGCGTTCGTGATCGAGGCGCTGAAGCCGATCGCGCCGGAGCTCGGGCTCCGGACAGCGGCGGACGTGCCCGTTTAGACTCGCTAGAGGGCTTCGAGGAGGCGGTCGATGTCCTCGTCGCTCGTCCACCAGCCGCAGGAGACGCGGATCCAGCCACGGCCGGGGACGTCACGGACGATGACGCCGCGGTCGTAAAGCTGCGCCGCGACCTCCTCGGCATCGCCGCGCGGACGGAACGAGATGAGGCCGCCCTGGTCCGGGGCGGTGACGACCTCGTAGCCGGCGTCCAGGAGCCGGTCGCGACAGAGTTTCGCCGCCTCCGCGATTCGCTCGAAGCGCCATGTAGGCGCGCATTCCAGCGCCTTCAGCATTCCCGCAAGGGGCGCCGGCGCCCAAACGGAGTCGAACCGCAGGGCTCCCGGCTTCGGCTCGAACGAGCCATCGGGCTCGTACGACGCCTGTGACAGGTAGGTCGGCAGCGCGACTCGGAGCCGCTCGGGATCTCTCACGTACAGCGCGCCGCTCGAGTGCGGCGCGCAAAGCCACTTCTGCGCCGAGACCGTGTAGAAGTCGAACTCGGCGGCTGCGAGCGGGATGACGCCGGCGGATTGCGCGCCGTCGACGAGTACGGGAACGTCGGTTCCGCGCTGCACCGCGCCGGGGTCGATGATGTTTCCGGTTATCCAGGAGATGTGCGAGATCGCGATCAGGCGCGTCTTCGGCGTCACCTGGTCGAGGATCGCCTCGGGCGTCCCCTCCGCGACACGCACGCGCGCGCCCGATGCGCGCACCGCCCCTAGCAGGCCGAAGTGCTCGACGTCGGTGGTGACGATCTCGTCGTCGGGCGCCAAGTCGAGCCCTGCCAGCACGATCAAGCACGCGTTCGTCGTCGAGCTGACCAGGGAGACGTTCTCTGCGGGCACGCCCAGCACCTCGGCGAGAGCCGCTCGAGCGGGCTCGCGCAGGCCCATCACGCCCTCGAAGTAGGGCTTGCCGCCACGGCCGTCCTCGAGCTCGCGGCGCTCCCACTCCATCACGGCTTCCGTCGTCTGCCGCGCCAGCGGCCCGTTCGTCCCGGCATTCAAGTACGCGTAGCGTTCGAGCACCGGAAACTGCGCCCGGGCTTCCTCGAAGGTCACGGGATGCGCACCTCGACGGGCGCGTGGTCGGACAACAGCCGACCGCTGAGCTGCCGCCGCTCGGCCGGCCACCGCTCGAGCCCGCCCGCGTTGGCGCCGCGGACGAGGATCTGATCGATCCCGGTCGCGAACCGCGAGAACCCCCACTCGCGCCGCGCGAGGTCTCGCAGCGTCTGCGACTCCGCGCCCTTGATGTTGAAATCGCCTGCAAGAACGCAGATTTCGCCTCTCTCCGTCATGGAATCGACAAAAACAGCGGCCCGAAGGAGCTCGGCATCCGCGAGGCGGCGGTCGGCCGGATAACTCGTGGCGTGCAGGTTCGCGATCGCACCGCGGCGGCCGTCGGCGAAGGTCGCCCGCACAGCCTGGCAGATGCGCCGTTCCTTCGCCCACGCGAGCCGCGGGACGATACCGAGCCCGAGCTTTGCCGCCTGCTCCCGCCTGAACGAGCGCGGGTTGAGCACGACCACGGCATGGTCGTGAACGCGGATTTTCGGCGTGAGCAGGATCGCGGTCGCCTGCCCCTCGAAGGCAGAGCGAAAGACGCCGTGGTGCAGCGCGGTCAGCCCTCGGCCGATCAACGCCGTCGAAGGCAGCGGGCCAATGGTCGGCCGCTGAGCGACTTCTCCGAACGCCTGCATTCCGCTCCACGCGCCGAGCCGGGGGAGCGCCCAGACCGGGACCTCCTGTAGGCAGAGCACGTCGGGGCCGTCCGCCGTCGCGAGCATCACCATCTCGTCCAGGTACGCCTTGCGCCCGGCCGGCTTGGTGTTGCCGTGAAAAAGGTTCCAGCTGCGGATCAAGAGGCTCAAAGCGCGGCGGCTAGTCTAGGTTCGTGGCCTTGTTTCGCCGCCGCTTTGCCGATGTGATCGACCGCCAGCTCGACCTGTTCGAGCGCGACCACGCCGGCCTCATTCGCCAGTGCGTGCAGGCCGAGCGTGCCTACGACCGCGCGCCGCGCGACGAGGCGGAAGAGCGCTACGGCGACTACCAGGATCTTGTCGAGACCGGAACCGAGCTGCTCGCCGACCTCCGCGACAACTTCGCACAGACGTTGGGCGAGGACGCCGCGGAGGAGTACGAGGAGGCGTTCAACCGCGCCGTCGTCAAGCGGCTGCCGCGCTTCGCGCTCGAGATCGAGAACCGCTGAGGCGGCCGCCGCGACGCGCGGTCACGAGGGTCGCCGGAGGTTGCGCCGTTCGGCGAGCGCCGGCGAAAGGCTCGCCGCTCCGACGATGACGGCCGAGCTGAACGCAAGCCAGAAGTAGATCGCGAGAACGACCCCGAAGCCGCTTTAGTCGCGCGCGTACAGGTCGACCCAGAGCTCCATGACATAGCTCGAGATGAGCATCAGCGCGGCGAGCCCGACGGCGGTCAGCGCAGCCCCCGGAAGCAGGTTCCGTTGTGTGATCAGCCGATGCGTAAGCAGCCACGGTGCCCAGGTGAAGAACAACACCAGTAGCCCGACCCAGCCGACTGCGAGCGCCATCCCCACCCATGAGGGACTGCCCTTGAGCTCGGCTAGCTGGACGAGCAGCAAAAGGATCAACCCATACAGCCCGACCAGGACCGCTGCGTACAGCGCGTAGTCGGTTTGTCGCGTGGGTAGCGCAAGCCGCCACGCCCGCGTGTGCACGAGTTGCAGAACGCGGCCGAAGCCGAGCCCGAAGAACAGGGCGCCGGCGACCGCCAGAAGCGCCGAGCCAAGCTCATGCGCCCGTCCTTGCACGAGAACGCTGCGCAGGAGGGTTTCCGTCTCGCCGGAAAGCCCATAGTGGTGAACCAGGTGATGCGCCAACGCAGCTGGGTGGGGATCCAGGTACTCCTCCATCACGAGCAGGGCCGGCAGAACCGCGACCAGGACATACAGCGAGAAGAGTGCCGACTGCGGCGGCCCATCCACTGCCCGGTAGCGATGCCATCCGCTGATTGCAACACCGAGGAACGAGGCAGGATCCTGCCGGTCGGCCCACTGACGGCCGCGCCGCGAGACGTCGGCCACGCGAGCCTTGCCTCTCCGCGCAACGTTCGCCCGCGACGCGTTCTCAGCAGGCGCGGTGGTCGTTGTCTCCGGCGGCGTCCCGCTCATCCTCTCGTCGATTGTCGCCGACGGAGCAGAGCCCGTCAGTACAAGCCCGAGGCGAAGCCGCCAACGATCGCGCCGTAGGCGATGTGGGCGATTACGTTGCCCAGCACCGTTCGCTCGCCGTAGTTGCGCATCAGAAACCCGGGCGGCTCGAGGATCGGCGTCTCTTCGGCGTCCGACCAGGGCGTCCCCATCCGCGGATGCACT
>JBKPFU010000102.1:0-9469 GCA_046728975.1 Actinomycetota bacterium
GTGCCGGTGTGCCAGCCGATCACGCCGATGGTCGGTCCGACCGCGTCGGAGCCGGAGTACCAATCCATGAACGTCGACAGGCTCAGGATCAGGCCGGAGAGCCACGTGAGCCTCTCGCCGACCGCCCACGCGGGCGTCCCCGGACGCAGGAGCAGCCGGTCGTCCGGCTGCCGGCCGCTCGACCCGGGCGGGTACTCGGGGGTCTCCACAGGGTGAAGTATGGGCGAGTTCGTGGTTAGATTTCAGGTTGTGCGGACGGGGGGGTTCGAGACGGGAAGAGAAACGGAACCGGTTGGCGGCGCCGCCGGTGGCGATTACGTGCAGTTCTGGACGACCGGCGACAGCGTGAAAGGCGAGTTCCGGTGCTCCGAATGCGGCTACGGCGTCACCGTCTGCCGCGACCTCCCGGTCTGCCCGATGTGCGCCGGCAAGACGTGGGAGCAGGCGGACTGGAGCCCGTTCGCACGCGCGCTCGAAGAGCGCTAGCAGTCGTCAGAGCCCGAAGAGCTTCTGGACCTGGTGCCAGATGACGACGCTGATGTAGACGCTCAGCGCGAGAAGGCCGAGCAGCACGATCCAGAAGCGCACGTTCGCACGCCTGCGCGCTCGGGTGCGCTCCTGGCGGACTCGGCGCTTCGCGCGATGGAGCCGGTACGCGCGGGCGACGGCGCTCGGATCCGAGACCGGCGGATCCTCGGACGGCGCCTTCTTTGCGGGCTCCGCCATGCGGGAAGTCTAAAACGCGGCGCGGCTTGTCACCCGAGGCCATACTTCATGCAGGAGGGAGACGATGGTCGTCGAGGCGGGTAAGGAGGGCTCTCGGATCGGGAGCGCGATCGAGGCGCTCGCGGGCGTTTCGCGCTTGCTGGCCGATGGAGCGACGCGTGACGACGCGCTCGGCGCGATCGTCGAGGCGGCCGCGCGCGCGACGGGAGCCGACGTCGTCGTCGCGCGATCGGTGGACCCGGACGCGAGTTGCGTTCGCGCGCGGGCGGTGGCCGCCGGCTCACCCGCCCTGGCCGCGGAGCTCGAGGGCTCCCGTTTCGGTTCAGACGAGCTTCCCGCCGGAGAGGTCGAGGAGCTCGACGAGGTTCCGGAGGTCCTTCGCCGCGCGGCGGATCGAGTGGGGGCGCAGGCGGTGCTCCTGATCCCGGTGTCCAACGGAGGCGGCCGCGTGGGCTCCCTGGAGCTGCTGCGCCGCGGCGCACCGTTCAATCGGGAAGAACGCTCCCTGGCACGCCTCGCAGCCGACCAGGTGGGGTTGGCTATGCGCGTGGCATCCGCCGACGACGGCGCGACCGCGGCCGTCGGTCCCGACGACCTCCTTCGCGTCGCCGGTGACGCCCTCGCTGCCGGGTCCGACGCGGCACGGACTCCGGAGCAGGTCGTCGCGCTCGCGGCCGAGGCAACAGGCGCAGAGAGCGCGCTTCTCTGGCAAACGATCGAAGAGGGAAGCCCGGTGCTCGACGCCGGCTACGGCGCCGAGCTCGGACCGGACCTGCCGCGGGCCGGCAATGCCGCGGCGGAGGCACTCGCTGGAGTCGACCGGCTTGCGATCCAGCGGCTCGACGGCCGTGTCGCTGTGACGCTTCAGCTCGGCGAGCCGCCGCTCGGCGCCCTGCAGCTGATCTTCGAAGGCGAGGCGGCCCCGTCCTCGGAGCTTCTCGACCGCCTCGCACGCTTCGCCGCGCGTGCCTCGCACGCGCTGCGCGCCGGCGAGCGCACGCGCGCGCAATCGGCGGAGCTCGACCGTACACGTGCCTTGCTGGGGGTTGTGAGCCAGGCGATCGCGCAGCTCTCGCTCGAACATACGCTGGAGACGGCGGTCGACCGGCTGGCCGAACTGCTTCTGATCGAGCGACTCGCCGTCTATCTGCTGGAGCCGGGTGAGGAGCGCCTGCTGGCGGCGGCAGGCCGCGGCCTCGCCGGACCGCATGCGCGGATCGCCGAGCGGCTTCTCGAGCTCGCGCTCGGTCCGTTTCGCGCTCGTGGCCTCGTGACGATCCCCGATGCCGCAGACCCTGCGCTGGCGAGCGTTCACGATGCCGTATCCGAGACCGGCATCGAGGCCGCCGTTGCGGCCCCGCTGATCGTGCGCGAGGACCTCGTTGGTCTCGCGGCCGCCTATCCGCAACGGGGGCGGACGCTGTCGGCAGACGAAGAGGCGCTCGTGACCGCGCTCGCCGCCCAGCTCGCAGTCGCGGTCCAGAATGCCCGGCTGCACGAGCGCGTGAGCCAGCGCGACGCCGAGCGAAAGGAGGCGCTCGACGCTCAACGCGCCGCCGCGAAGCGGCTCCAGGCGCTGTTCGAGATCTCCCAGACGTTCGCCCAGAGCCTTTCCCTCGACGAGACGCTCGACGCCGTCGTCCGGACGGTGGTGGCCTTGCTCGAGGTCGACGCAGCGGTGATCAGGATGACCGACGAGCGCGGCGACACCCTGATTCCTCAGGCGATCCACGTCGCCGACGAGCGCCTCGACAAACCGATCCGACCGATCCTCTCGCAGCGTCAGCCGATCCGAGGCCTGCCCGGACGGCGTCTGTTCAGGATGGGCCGGCCGCTTCTGCTCGATTCCAAGACGGCGGCGCGGCTCGGCGGCGCGTACGGGCTGCTGGCGCCGTTTCTCGAGAGGGGAGCGACGGCCGCGGTCCTGCCCGTCGCGACGCAGGCGGAAATGCTGGGGACGCTGAGCATCTTCTCGCTCGACCCTGCGCGTCCGCTCGAGGAGGAGACGGTCGCAACCGCGCTCTCGATCGCCGGCCACGCGGCGCTCGCGCTCGACAATGCGCGGCTCTACCAGCAGGAGAAGCGGCTGCTCGACTCGATGCAGCACTCGCTCCTGCCGCGCGTGCGGCCCGAGATCCCGGGCCTCGACGTGGGGGATATCTACGAGTCGTCTGCGCGGGTGGACGTGGGTGGGGACGTCTACGACTACCTGCCGCTCGAGGACGGCCGGCTTGCGGTCGTGCTCGGCGACGTCACGGGACATGGCATCGACGCGGCTGCCGACATGGCGATGGCCAAATTCGTTTTCCGCTCTCTTGCGAGGGAGCATTCCGACCCCGAGGACTTTCTCGCGGCCGCGAATGACGTGGTCGTCGGCGAGATCAGTCCCGCCAAGTTCATCACGATGCTCTATCTGACGGTCGATCCTCGAAGTGGTGAGCTCGCCTGTGCGTCGGCAGGGCACCCGGCTCCTCGAGTCGTCACGGCTGCCGGTCAGGTGTCTGCGTTGCCAGTCGCAGGGATGGCGCTCGGGATCGAGTCGGATCAAAAGTACGAGGAGGTACGCGCGCAGCTCGAGCCGGGGACTGCGATCGTGCTCTACACCGACGGGCTCCTCGAGACGCGGCGCGGCGCGGAGCAGTACGGGGAGGACAGGCTCGAGGCGACGGTGGCCGCCAATGCCGCGCGTGCGAGCGTGGAGATCGCCCGCGCGCTGGTGGAGGACTGCCGCGCCTTCGCCGGCGGCGACCTCGGCGACGACTGCGCCGTTGTCGTGATCAAACGGCTCGCGTGAGCGCTCGCTAAGCGATCAGCGCATTTTCCAGGGCTAAGATTCGTGGTCGTGAGACGAGGGGCCCTTGTTGGGCTGGGGGCGTTCGGGCCTGCGGTTGCGGGACTCGTCGCGGCCGCGGTCCTTGCCGGCCCGGTCGCGGGTGGGCGAACCGCGACCACCGGCGCCGCGCCCACGATCGCTCCCGGCGTCACCATCGCGGGCCTGTCCGTGGCCTACATGACCTACACCGAGGCGTACGACGCGGTCGATCGTTTCTTCTCGCGCCCTCTCGCGGTCGTGGTCGCGCGGCACCGTCTGGCCGTTGCTCCGGCGGAGATCGGCGGCTCCGCCGACATCAACGCCGCCGTCGCCGATGCGCTCGTCGCTGCACCGGGAACGGCCGTGGCTTTGGCGGTGCAGATCAATCGCTCGCGCACACGCGCCTACGTCGCCGCGCTCGCCAAGCGCTTCGACACGAGGCCGGTCGACTCGCAGCTCTACCTTCGCCGCCTGCGGCCTGTCGTGACGAAAGAGCGTCCCGGCAGGAAGCTCGATCGACCGGCGGCTGTCCGCATCATCGTCCGCGCGATCGCGACACACCGGCGCGGGCCGCTCCTGCTCCGCCAGCGCGCGGTGCCGCCGAAGGTGACGCAGCTGAGCTACGGCCCCGTGATCGTGATCCGCCGCGGCTCGAACCGCCTCTACTTGTACCGGGGCATGCGGCTCGGGCGAGTGTTCCTGGTCGCGACCGGCCAGCGGAGCTACCCGACGCCTCTGGGGAAGTTCTCGGTCGTGGTGAAGTGGCGCAATCCCTGGTGGTACCCGCCGTCCTCGCCGTGGGCGCGCGGCCAGCATCCGATCCCGCCCGGCCCTGGGAACCCGCTCGGCACTCGGTGGATGGGCCTGAGCGCGCCCGGCGTCGGGATTCATGGAACGCCTGACTCCGCCTCGATCGGCTACTCGGCGTCTCACGGATGCATCCGGATGCGGATCCCGGACGCGGAGTGGCTGTTCGTGCGCGTGAAGATCGGAACCCCGGTCTTCATCGTCGCGGCCTGATGACCGCCGCACGCCTCAAGCTTGCGGCCCAGGCGGCCGCCGTCACGCTTGTCGGCGGCCTGCTCGCGCTCTTGATCTGGAAGGTCGCGCACCAGCCCGGCAAGGGTGCCGTGGGAGAGCTCGAGAAGGGCAAGAAGCCGCCTGCCCCGGCGTTCGACCTACCGCGCCTGGACGGGCGGGGGAAGCTCAGCCTCGCCAGCCTGAAGGGAAGGCCCGTCGTGATCAACTTCTGGGGCACGTGGTGCGATCCCTGCCGGCGCGAGGCCCCGGTGCTGGCCGACGCGCACCGCGAGTGGTCGCCGAAGGGCGTGGCTTTCCTCGGCGTGGACGTGCAGGACTTCGCCGGCGACGCGCGTCGGTTCGTCCGCAAGTACGAGCTCGACTACGTGCACGTCCGCGACAAGACGGCGAACGTCGCCGCGCGGTACGGCACGTTCCAGTTCCCGGAGACCTACTTCGTCGACCGAACCGGCCGCATCGTCGAGCGAATCCCGGGCGAGCTCGACAAGGGGCAGCTCGACGAGGCAATTCGCGGGGTCGTCGCCTCGTGAAGCGGCTCTTCCTCGTCGCGCTCGGCACGCTCGTTCTCGCCGGCCCGGCCGCGGCCGCCGATTGCGGTGGGGTGCTCAACGACCTCAAGAACGAGGTGATGTGTCCCGTCTGCCCGGCCGAGACGATTGGGCAGTCGCAGGCGCCGCTGGCGCGTCGGATGAAGACGTTCATCGTCGCGCGCTGCCGTGCCGGCGACACGAAGGCCGAGATCAAGGCGAGGCTCGTGGACAACTTCGGCCCTTCGGTTCTCGCGGCTCCATCGAAGAAGGGATTCGACCTGCTCGCATGGCTGCTCCCGCTTGCCGGCGCCGGCGCTGCGGCCGCCGTCGTCGGTTTCCTCACCTGGCGCTGGAGCCGACGGCGCGAGCAGGATGTGGTGCCGCCGGTCGGCTCGCGCAACGGCCGGCCGCTGGAGCCCGAGCTCGAGCGGCGGGTCGACGAAGAGCTCGCCCGCTTCGACGGCTAACCGGTGGTCGAGCGCATACCGATTGCCTTCCTCGCCGGGCTCGTCTCCGTCGCGACGCCCTGCGTGCTCCCGCTCGTCCCCGGCTACCTGTCCGCGGTCTCCGCGGTCGAGGCCGGCCGCCTCGGCGAACGGGGCGTCGCACGGCGGGTAACCGTCGCCAGCCTGCCGTTCTTTGCGGGTTTCACGATCGTCTTCGTCGTCCTCGGCGCGGCGGCCGCGGCGATCGGCGGCGTCGTGAATCCGCGGACGCAGACGGCGATTGCGGGGTTCGTCCTCGTCGTGATCGGCTTGACCTTCATCGGGCTGCTGCCCTGGCCGGAGCGGATGTTCGGCTCCGGACTGCTGGACAACGCGCGGCAGCGCGGCTCGAACGTGCTGCTCGGGGCCGCGTTCGCTGCGTGCGCGGCGCCGTGCGTCGGCACCGTCCTCGCCTCGATCCTGGTGCTCGCGAGCGACGCGGAAACCGTCGCCAAGGGATCGGCGCTCCTGTTCGCCTACTCGCTCGGGATTGCGTTCGCCTTCCTGCTCGCAGGGATCGGGTTCACGCAGGCGATGGGCGCGTTCCGCTGGGTGCGCGACAACTACGGCCTGATCCGGGTGGTCAGCGGCGTCATCCTCGTCGCGCTCGGCCTGCTCCTGTTCTTCGACCGTGACTGGTGGCTCCGGGTGCTGCTCAACCGCGTCCTCGACGCGGTCGGCCTGGGCGAGATCTAGACCTCCACAGTCGCGAGCTCGAGCGAGCCCGCCTCGACGACGGCGCGCGCCGCCTCGACCTGCGAGAGAACGTTCGTCACGTCCACGCCCCGATGCGCCGGCGCAAACGGACCCAGCCGACGCGCCGCCTTCTCGAGCTGGCGCTCGCAGCCGACGCGGTTCCCGCGCCCGGCCTGGTACCACGCGACCGCGACGTGAACGAGCCCCTGGAAGAAGTCCTTCTCCTCGGCGGCGCTTGCCCGCCAGGCGTCCTCCAGCTCCTCGTGTGCGGCGAAGAACTCACCGCGGCGGATCAGCTCGAGGCCGCGCTCAAAATGCGATCTTGACTTCGTCTCCTTCGACGCGCACCTCGTACGTTTGCAACTGAATCGCGCGGTCAAACTCATTCTCGCCCGTTCGCACGTCGTACTGCCAGCCGTGCCAGGGGCAGGTGAGGACGTACCCCTCGAGTCGGCCCTCGCCGAGCGGCCCTTGGAGGTGCAGACATCGAGGCTGCGTTGCGAAGAACTCGCCGTCCACGTGTGCGAGCGCGAAGTGCTCGTCGCCGACGACGACGCTTCTCACGGTTCCGGGCGGTATCTCGTCGACGCGCGCGACCGTGCGGAACTCGGCCATCGGAGCGAGATTAGTCGCTCACGCGCATCGGGATGCCGAGGCGCGTCGCCGCATACGGGATTGTGGCGCCCTGGAGGACGACCGAGAAGGCAACGACGACAAACACGATCCCGTAGATCCTGGTCGCTTCGTCGACCTCGGCAAGGAGCGCGAACGCCGCCAGCAGAATCGGCACTGCACCCTTGAGCCCTCCCCACATGACGAAGAGGCGTTCTCCGCGGCGCAGCGAGCTCACGACAAGCAGGGCGCCGATCACGAACGGCCGCGCGATGAATGCGAGGATCGCGGCGAGCAGCAGCCCGTCCAGCCAGACGTTCTGGTGGCCGAGATCGGTTACGTCCACCGTCAGCCCGAGCGCGACGAAGACGACGATCTCTGCCAGGCTCGCCAGGGACGTGTGGAAGCGCTCGATCTCGCCCTTGTGCGGCAGTGGGGCTTCTCCGACCAGAATTCCCGCGACGAACACGGCGAGGAACCCCGAGCCGTGGGCGACGGAGGCCGTCCCGTAGACCACGCCCGCGGCTGCGAGAGTCTGGAGCGGGTAGAGCGCCGGGTTCGAAAGCCGGATTCGGCTGAGCAGCGGTGAGAGCAGCAGGCCGCCGACGACGCCGATCGCGAGCCCCACGCTCATCTCGACGCTGAATTCGCGGACGACCGTCCAGAACGAGGCGTCGTCGTGCGTCGCGAAGTCGATCATGCCGATCATCAGCGCGATGCCGACCGGGTCGTTCGCGCCCGATTCGCCTTCGAGGATCGTCGCGGTACGGCCCGTGATCTCTCGCCGGCCGAGCACGGAGAACATGACCGCCGGGTCGGTGGGGGCGAGCGCCGCCCCGAGCAGGCCTGCCGTGGTCCAGTCGAACCCGAACAGGTAGCGCGCAGCTGCGGCGATCAGCGCGGCGGTGGCGAAGGTCCCGAGCACGCCGAGCGAGACGATCTCGGCGGCGGCGTCCCGGAAACGGGTCCACCCGACGCGCATGCCGCCGTCGAAGAGGATCACCATCAGCGCTACGACGGCGACCCGCTCGACGCCTCGAATCGTTAGGGCGTCGGCGAAGCCCGAGAAGATGGCGGAGATGACCGCGGCGGCGACCAGGAAGATCCCTGGCGCGGGGATCGGCACCCAGTCGGTGAGCTTCTGCGACAACAGGGCGAGCCCGAACCCACCGGCGACGAGCAGCACGACCTGGCCGAACGTGATCAGCTCGTCCACGCGGCCACCCTAATTGGAGAGACTGGAGCGGCTGCTTGCGGGATTTGTGGCAAGCAGCACGCGTGTTACGCTCGTCGAACCGTGGCGACGATTCTGCTGGCTGGAGTCGACGTCTTCTTTCGGGGGAAGCTCGAAGGCCTGCTGCCCGGCCATCACTTGGTGACCGCGGACAGTGTCGACCCGCCCGACGTGGTGATCGCCGACATCGCGAGGATCGACCCGGACGAGGTGGCTGACGCCTACCCGGACGTGCCGATCATCGGGTTTACGAACCACACGGACGCGGCCGGCTTGCGGCGCGCGCACGAGGCCGGCTTCGACCAGGTTCTGGCCAAATCGTCGCTCGACGAGCGGGCTCCGAAGCTCGTCGAAGAGCTGATCGCCGCCAGCTGAAGCCTCAGTACACTTGGCGCTGCCGTGACATACATCATCGCCGAGCCCTGTATCGACATCAAAGATCTGTCGTGCGTCGACGTCTGCCCGGTCGATTGCATCCATGAGTTCGAGCGGATCCTGATCATCGACCCGGAGGAGTGCATCGACTGCTTTGCCGGGTCGGAGCAGTTCCTGACGACGTACGGGCTGCGGACGTTCGCGGAGCTCGAGAACCAGCCCTGCCGCGTGCTCACGGACGGCGGGTTCAACCCCGCGCTCGTCAAGAGGTTCCGCCGCAAGCCCCTCGTGAAGCTCGAGTTGGCGCCGGCATTCGAAGAGCGCGACCGCTACGGCGGGACCCGCCTGACGACGCGCAACATCTCGCGGCTCCGGCGGACGATCTGGGCGACGCCGACACATGGTTGGCTCCTCGCAGACGGCGAGCGAACGGACTCGCTCACAACCGGCGACTTCGTTCCGGCGATGCGCCATGCGCCGAAGCGCGACGGCGAGAGCTACAGGCTCGGCGTCCTGCACGGCCTCGTCTTCGGCGACGGGAGCTGGAACAGGCAGGAGATCCGTTCCGGCGAGCACCTGCACTACGTCCAGCTCTACGGCGAACGTGTGGCGAGGTTCAAGGGCTTTTTCGACCAGGTGAACTTCTCGCCGTGGCTCGACGCCCATCCAGGCTATGCGGGCACCGGCGTGGTTCGGTCGCCGATCAATCTGAAGCCTGTACTTCCCGAGACCGCGGACGTCGAGTACATCACGGGCTTCGTCGACGGCTGGCTTGCCGCCGACGGCGACCCGGTCAAGGCGGGTTCCTGGCGGATCCGCTCGACTGACCACGAGGCGCTCGACTGGCTCGAGGCGGTTGCCCCTTACACCGGCTTCGTGACGATCAGGTCGGGGGAGGAAGGGAGCAGGGAGACGAACTTCGGCGTTCGCAGCCGGCCGATCCGCTGGCTCTACCTCG
>JBKPFU010000103.1:0-7294 GCA_046728975.1 Actinomycetota bacterium
TGCAGGCCGAGGAACCCGGCTCCCCCGGAGATAGCCCAACGAGCCACTAAGGCCGGACGCTAACGGCCTGCGGAGGCTGAGGCGCCGGCCTCGCCGGCGGTTGTGAGTTCACGAGGATGGCGGCCACGAGCAGCACGGCCATTCCGACCGCGCTCTCGCCGACGAGGCTGCGGGACAGCCGCGTCAGGATGCCGTCGTTGCCGCGCTCGAGAGCGGGCCGGGCGATGAAGTGGTGGAGCGCGCCCCAGCCGAGCGCGAGCGAGACCAACCCGAGCTTGACGAGCAGCACCTGCCCGTAGCCCTCGCTCCACAGATCGGACACGTGCGGCAGCCGAACGATGCTGAGGTAGACACCGGCCGAGATGACAACGGCGATCAGCACCGTCGCGACCTGCGAAAAGCGAAGGAATGCCGCGCGCCTGAGCTCCGGCGCGGCCGGCCAGACAACGAGTGCGAGCTGCACGAGCCCGCCGACCCACATCGAGGCGGCGCCGAGGTGGACCCAGTCAGCGAGCTCGGTCTTCCACGACGAACCCGCGTCCGTCGCCGAATGGCCGGACAGCGAGAGCCCGGAAGCGAACCCGAGCGCGAGCAGAAACGCCGGCCACAGCAGCACCTCGCGGTCGGTCAGCCACGCGAGGAAGACAAGCGCGGCCACGAGTGCGTAACCGAGCGTCATGGCGATGAAGGCCGTCCCGAAGCGTGTTCCGCCGGCTAGCGGCGAGAGGTCGCCGTACAGCATGCGGCCGAACGGCAGCTGCAGCGCTCCTTCGGCACGCAGCAGGAACGCGAGGATCCCGACCTCGAGCGTCGCTACGACTCCTGCCCCCACGACCCAGTAGAAGCGGCGCGCCGCGCGCGCGGGTAGCGGCGCCCGCAGCACCAGCAGCCGGAAACCGAGCCCGCCGACGAGCAGCGCCAGGCCTAGGAAGTACGCCCAGCGCACGAGGTCCTCCGCCCGGGTCGGGCCCTTCGCGCCGAAGGCCTCGGTCGGCGGCGGCGCGTCCACGCGAACGCCGAAGGTGAACACGCCTGAGACGACATGGCCGTCATCCGACAGCGCCTGCCACCGCACCGTGTACGCACCGCGATCGAGGTGACGGACTGGGGCCCGCAAACGGTGGCCGCGGTCGCTCACCCGCGCGGAGCCGGAGACGACCTTCCCCGCGGCAGTGCGCACCTGGATCGACCGTGGCATCGGCTTGACCGCTTGGTCGAAGCGCAGGACGACCTCGTGCGGCGACCCCGAGAGCCGCTCGCGGAAGCCGGGCCACGTCTGCTGGAGCGACGCGTGCGCGAGGGAGGACGCGGGGAGCGCGAGCGCGATCAGCGAGACGGCGGCGAGCCTCCTCACCGGTGCTGGGCTCCTGCCTCGGGCGAGATATGCCCGAAGATCGGGGCGACATCCCGGTCTGCGTAGAGCATCATGGCGACGGCAACGAAGACGAGTGCGAAGCCGGCGCGGAATCCGGTCGAGCGGGGCCGCAACGCGCGCCCGAGCGGGAAGATTGCGCCGATCAGAAGCGTCCAGCCGAGCGCGTGGTGCAGGAACGCGGCGCGGGCGAACAACCAGCCGTTCTGCTCGTGGATCAGAAACGAAGCTCCGGACACGACGAACGCGAGCGCGGTCGTCAGCTTCCAGCGCTCGTCGTGGAGCTTTCCGCGTACGAGCGCGAGCTCGGCGGCGCCCGAAAGCATCATCACCTGCGCCCACGAGCCGTGGGCGAGCATGTGGATCGTCGAGTTGGTGAAGAACACCATCACCGGCCACATCAGCACGCCCATCAAGAACGCGAACGAGGGCCACAGATACGGCCGCCACGGACGCCGACGCCACGCTTCCTCGCCCACGATCACCTCGGCGAGGAGCAGCAGCCCGAGGATCAGGAAGCCGGTGGCAAACAGCCAGTGGACGAACTCAGCGGGCGGCTGCACCTCGCTCCTCCTGCTGCTCCTCGAGATCCTCGACCAGGCCCGGCGCGATCACGAACGCGAACAGGACGCCCACGAGCATGACGAGGAGGGGCGGCTCGACGACGAGCCACCAGAAACCCTGGTCGCGCGGGTTCAGGAGCGTGATTCGGTACGGCTGCAAGACCGCCCACACGAGGCCGGCGAATACGGTCAGCGGCCCGAGGGCCATCACGCCAAGCGCGCGCGGCGAGCGGGTTCGTGCTCTCGGTAGTTCGGTTGCGACGTGGCTTTCCATCCCACCCCCAGGAGGTCGTCGGGTCGATCCGGAGCGCCCGCGGCGCCGTTTCTACGAACGAACCGCGGGCTAGGCGAATGCCGGGGGCGGGCGGCTGTCGAGCGCAAGCCCGAACAGCCGCCGCGGCGCCAGCAGCTCCTCGTGAAAGCGGCTGGGCGCGGGCGGATCGACACAGGAAGCGAGCAGCCGGGCGTCCTCGACCGTCGCCTCCGCATACTCCTCGTACTCGGAGAGCCAGCGCGCGACGGCGCCCCAGACGACCGCCACGAGCACGGCCAGCACCGCGAACACCGGCAGCGCCGAACCGTGGAGCCACGGCGCGAAGAGCGGCCACTCGCCGGTCGAGACCTGCTCGGCGTCGGTCTGAACGAGGTAGAAGAGCGAGGTCACCACGAACGTGGTCAGCCACAGCCGGGGGGACAGGGACAGTCGCGGCCGCGGAATCGTCCGCGCAGGCGCTCGATCGAACGCGGCGAGCAGGCGGCGACCGGCACGCGCCGCGGCGCGCGCCTTGGCGAAGCGCCAGGCCAGCCGGGCGAGCAGGAGTGCCACGCCGATCTTCACACCCGCGAGCAGGAAGGGGTAGTACTCGGTGCCTGCGTAGCTCGGCGTCGCGACGTGCCGACCGACGTCGAGCCGGTGCGTGAGGCTACGTCCGACGAGCTCGGCGACGAGCGCGAGCAGCCCGAACGCCATGACCGAGAGAAGGCGGTGGTGTCGCCGCGCTTTCCGCACGGCGAAAGTGTGACGGTCTAGCGAGGCTGCTTCAACCGACGACCGTCAAGGTCCAGCCATCGGGCGAAGCCTCGTCGAACCCGACCAGGAAGATCCGCTGGTAGTAGCCGAGGCAGAGCCGCCCCTCGCTGAACGGGATCTGCTCCGAGCGCGGCCCGAGCAAGAGCGAGAGCAGGCGCTCGCGCTCCTCCAACTCGAGCGGCACCAGGCGCTCGAGCATGGCCTCGAGATCGCAGAAGAGGCCGCTTTCCCGTTCCTGGACGCGGACGATCGAGGGATCGCCGTTCGGCGACACGAAGACGATTCCGTCGCCGCCGTCGCGCCCGACCTCGTGGGCGACCTCGTTCGTGATGTCGAGGACGGTCAGGTTGGGCAGTGCAGCGGCGATCGAGACGGGGATCTCGACGCTGGTCACTCGACCGCCACCTCACGAGGAAGGCGGAAGTGGACATCTTCGCGGGCGACTTCGACCTCGTCGGGGCCGTCGTAGCCGTGAACGTTGAGCTGGCCGATCACGCGCTGGACGAGCTCGTCGGGCGTCGACGCGCCGGCGGTGAGGCCGAGCACCTCGTGCCCGGCCAGCAACTCCGCCGGGAGCGCGCTCTCGCCGTCTACGAGCGTGGCGGCGGCGCCCGCCCGCTCCGCCACCTCGACGAGGCGGCGCGCGTTCGAGCTCGTGTCGGATCCGATCACCAGCACGAGCGTCGCGCCTTGCATCACCATTTCCTTGACGGCGTCTTGGCGGTTCTGCGTCGCGTAGCAGATGTCGTCCGCGGCCGGCCGCTTCAGGTCGCCGAAGCGCCCTTCGAGCGCGTCGACCGTCTCGGCGACGTCGTCGAGCGAGAGCGTCGTCTGGGTGATCACCGCGATCGGCTTCCCGTCGGGCTCGAGGCGCTCGGCGTCCTCCGGCGTCTCGATCACGACCGTCGACTCCGGCCGCTCGCCGCGCGTCCCGATCACCTCGACGTGGTCGGCGTGGCCGACGAGCGCGACCACGTGGCCGCTGTCCGCATAACGCCGCGCCTCCGCGTGAACCTTCGAGACGAGCGGACAGACGGCATCGACCACCTGCAGCCCACGCCGCTCGCAGTTCTCGCGCACCGAGGGCGCGACCCCGTGGGCGGAGAGCACGCAGATGGCGCCCGCCGGAACGTCGTCCTCCGAGTCCACGAACACGGCGCCGAGGCGCTCGAGCCGCCTGACAACGTGCTCGTTGTGGACGATCTGGTGCCGCACGTAGACCGGCGGGCCGTGCTGCTCCAGCAGCCGCTCGACGATCTCGATCGCCCTATCCACGCCCGCGCAGAAGGACCTCGGCGCGGCGAGGAGCACGCGCTTCACGCAACCGCCTCCAGGCTCTTGAGCGCCCGTCGCGCGTCCAGGGCCGCCCGCGCGATCTCGCGCGGCGCGCGCACGAAGGCGCGGACGAGGCCGAGGTAGTTCACGTCGCCGTTCGGGTCGACGCCTTCGGCAAGACCGCCCAGCCGACGCTCGGGGGTGTCGCTGATCGCCCGGATGCAGCCGGCGAGCCGGCCGCTCCGCGCGAGCGGGCCCGATTCCATGTCCACGGCGTCGGCGCCGGTCTCGCTGTGCAGCCGCGTCCGCTCGGCCGGCTCGTCGACGATCCGCGAGGCGCCGAGGATCGTGCCGGTGCGCGCGGCGGCGACGCCGAGCGGTTCCCCTTCCCAGAGCACGCCTCCCGATTCGTCCACGACGCGCGTAGCGTCGATCAGGGTGCCGATCTCGAGGTCGGGCGCCAGCGCACCGGCGATTCCGAACGAAACGAGCCGGCCCTCATCCGGAATTCCATTCGTCGCGCCGAGCCCGACGCGCACGGTCGGGCCGAGGCGGCGCGCAATGCGCTCCTCGACACCCATCGCGCAAACGAACGTCAGCCCGTCAGCGTCCATGCGGCGCTTCGGACGCTGTCCTTGAAGCTCGACGTGGCGGCGAACGTTGCGGCCGGCTCGAAGCCGGAATGGATGCCGCAGTGTTCGCACCGCGGGTCATTGCCCGGCCCATACTCCTCCCACTCGATTCCCTCGAGCAAGGCGTCGTACGTCGGGAAGATCCCGTCCGTCAGCAGATAGCAGGGGCCCTTCCAGCCGTAGGGGTTGCGCGTGACGGATCCCCACGGCGCGCACGGCAGCTTGCGCTCGCCGGTCAGGAAGTCCTGATACAGCGGACTGGCAAGCCAGCGGTAGCCGTTCTTCTTCGCGGCCGTACGGATGACGCGGAACTTCTGCTCGTGCTCGGCGCGGGTCATCGTCAGGTTCGGGTCGATCTGGGAGTACTGGTAGCCGGGTGCGACGAGCATTCCGTCGATCCCGATCTCATTGGTGAGGAAATCCATCATCTGGACGACATCCTCGACCTCGGTCTCCTTGAAGATCGTGGTGTTCGTCGTGACGCGAAAGCCTGCGTCTCGCGCCTTCTGGATCGCGCCGACGGCGATCTCCCACAGCCCAGGGTAGTCGCAGATGTAGTCGTGGATCTCCTTCATCCCGTCGAGGTGGACGACGAACGTGAGACGCGTGCTCGGTTCGAAGACCTCCAGGAACTGCTCCAACCGCAGCGCGTTCGTGCAGAGCTCGATGTTCTTCCTCAGTTCGAGCATCCCGTGCACCACGTCCTCGATCCCCTTGTAGACGAGCGGCTCGCCGCCGCAGATGGAGACGACGGGGGCGGGGCACTGGACCCCCGCGTCGATGCATTCCTCGACCGACAGGCGCGCCTTGTTCGACTCGTATTCGCGAATCTTCCCGCAGCCGATGCAGGCGATGTTGCAGGCGAGGGTCGGCTCCAGCATCAAGACGAGCGGGTAACGCTCGCCTGTGCGCTCCTGGTCGATCACGTAGCGGGCGATCTGCACCGTCGATCGAAGCGGGAATTTCATGAGGCGCACCTCCTGAGCGAGTAGGTCGTGCTTCCGGGACGCGAGAAGCGAGCCCCGCAAGGACGCAGGGAGTGTTCGTAGCCGGAGGCTACGGGCACGACCGAGGACGCCGCGGGGCGATGCTTCGCAGCGTTTCCGGGAGTGCGAGATATGAGCGAAGGAGGTGCCAACTAAGTCCTTTCGCGAAAGCGTCCGAGAGCCATGAGCGGAAAGTGCAGGCGGTACAAGTGGTAGCGGATCATGAAATCGAGCGGGAAGCCGGTTCCGGTGTAGTGCTGGTCCTCCCAGTCGCCGTCAGGTCGTTGTGCGTTGCAAAGCCAATCGACGGCCCGGCGGGCGGCGCGTCCCGCGTCGCCGGACGCGGCGTAGCCTAGTAGCGCCCAGGCAGTCTGTGAAGCACTAGGCGTACCCCGGCCGCGGTACGCCGGATCCGCGTAGGAGCGGATGTCTTCACCGAAGCTTCCGTCGCGGCGCTGGACGGAGTCGAGCCACGCGACGGCGCGGCGGACCGACGGCTCCTGCGGGTCGATTCCGCACGCCTCGAGAGCGGGCAGAGCCGCGGCCGTTCCGTAGATGTGGTTGACCCCCCAGCGGCCGAACCACGAGCCGTCCTTCTCCTGCTCGGAGAGCAGCCAGTCGATACCTCTCTCGACCGCGTGTCGGTACTCGGGCTCGGGCGCAAGCACCTCCAGCGCATGGGCCGTGACGTCGGCAGTCGGCTCGTCGGTCACCTTGCCGAAGTCGCAGAACGGGAGCTTGTAGAGCCAGAAGGCATCGTTGTCGACGTCGAAGGCTCCCCAGCCGCCGCCCTTCGACTGCATGCCGACGATCCAGTCCAGTCCGCGCGAGACCGCTTCGCGCCCCCGTCGACAGCGGCGGAGCGCGAGCGCGACGACCGCCGTGTCGTCAACGTCCGGATAAAGGTCGTTCTCGAACTCGAACGCCCAGCCTCCTGGAGCGAGGTCCGGCGTCCGCGCGGCCCAGTCCCCCTTCACGGTCACTTCTTGGGAGAGGAGCCATTCCGCGGCACGGACGAGCGCGGGGTGCTCCGGGCCGAGCCCGGCGTCGCGGAGGGCGAGCACCGCCAGCGCCGTGTCCCAGACCGGCGACTGGCAGGCCTCGGGCCTGAGCCGGTCGCCCTCGTCGATCGTGAATCCCTCCCAGCCCTCGACGGCCCGCCGCAGCGTCGCGTCCTCGAAGCCGTGGCCGAGCGCCGCAAGCATCAGGATCGACCAGACCCACGGCGGCTGGATCCCGCCCCAGGAGCCGTCGGCCTCCTGGTGCTCGCGCACCCAGCGCTCGGCTGCGGCGATCGCGCGACGACGCAGCGTGCCCGGCCGCGGTGCAGTCGATCTGGCGGGCCTCGCACCGATCTCGCGCAGGTCGAGGTCCGCGGCGCGCACGGGGCGGAGCGCGGCAACGACCGAGAGCGGCACGAACGTTCCCCGCGCCCA
>JBKPFU010000104.1:0-8033 GCA_046728975.1 Actinomycetota bacterium
GCCCGCTCCGCGACGTCGACGATCGCACGCGCGAGGCCGAGCAGGTTCATGCCCTCGGCGTTCTTGATCACCGGCACGATCAGCCCCTTGCCGCCTTCGAGCGCCACGGCGACGCCGAGGTTCACGTACTGCTTGGCGATGATCTTCTCGCCGCGGATCTCGCCGTTCACCCACGGCCAGTTCTTGATCGCGTCGATCGTCGCGCGCGCGATGAAGGCGAGATAGGTCGGGTTGACCCCGTACGACTTCTGGAACTCCGGCTTGAGTTTCTCGCGGATTGCGACGACCTTTGACATGTCGATCTCGAACACGGTCGTCACGTGCGCGGATGTGTCGAGCGACCGGCGCATATGCTCGGCGATCCCGCGCCGCATCGCGTTCATCGGCTCTTCGATCTCTCCGGCGCCGGCCCCGACGGGCGCGGCAGGCGCGGCAGCGGCAGGCGCGGCGGCAACGGGTTGAGGTGCCGGCGCCGGTGCCAGCGGGGCGTCTGGTGCAGGAGCGGCCACTGGCGGCGCCTCGGGCGCCGGAGCCGGTGCGGGCGCCGGCGGTGCTTCGGGAGCCCCGCGTTCGATGAAGCCGAGGATGTCTTTCTTCGTCACGCGGCCGCCGCGGCCGGTGCCCGGGACCTGGTCGACGTTCACCCCGTGCTCGGAGGCGATTCGAGCAACCACCGGCGAGACGAACGTCTTTTCTCCCGCTCCGTCGCCTGCGGGCGAGGGAGCCGCCGGCGCCGCCTCGACAGGTCTCTGTTCGGTCGGAATCTCGCCCTCAGCGCCGGCCGCCGCCGCGGATTCGGCCGCTGCGTCGGCAGTCGCCGGCACGGGCGGAGCCTCCGCCTCGGCGGGAGCTTCCGGGGCCGGAGCCTCCTCGGCCGGCGCCTGCTCCGCGGGCGCGGCTTCCTCCGCGGGCGCCGCATCCTGGGCGGGCGCTTCGGCTGGCGCGCCGCCGATCTGGGCGAGCTTCGTGCCGACCTCGACCGTCTCGCCCTCCTGGACGAGGATCTGGGTGAGCGTCCCGGACGCCGGGCTCGGAATCTCGGTGTCCACCTTGTCGGTCGAGATCTCGAGCAGCGCCTCGTCGGCCTGGACCTCGTCGCCCTCGGACTTCAGCCACTTCGTGATCGTCCCCTCGGAGACGGAGACGCCCATCTGCGGCATGACGACGTCGACGGCGGTCTCGGTGGCCATCAGCGGTTGCCTCGCGAGTAGATCGTGCGCGCCGCCAGCGAAACGCGAGCGTCGCTAGGACGCAGGGAGCGTGCGTAGCCGGAGGCTACGTGCGCGACCGAGGACGACGCGAGGCGACGCGTTGCAGTTGCGCGGCGCGTGCGAGATCCGAGTGAGGTAACCGCCATCAGTACTCGGCGAGCTCCTTCAAACCGGCGAGGACGTCCTCCACCTGCGGGATGAAGACCTTCTCGAGCGCCGGCGAGAACGGCACAGGCGTGTCAGGCGCGGTCACGCGCTTGATCGGCCCGTCGAGGTCCTCGAACGCCTCCTCCGCGATCGTCGCGGCGATCTCGCCGCCGAAGCCGCCGGTGTGGGTGTCCTCGTGCAGGACGAGGACCTTGGACGTCTTTCGCACCGATTCGAGAACGGCCTTCTGGTCCCACGGAACCAGCGTCCGCAGGTCGACGATCTCGACCGAGACGCCGTCAGGCTCCAGCGCGTTCGCCGCCTCATCGGCCGTGTAGACCATCGCGCCCCACGTGATCACGCTGATGTCGCCCCCCTCGCGGTGGATGCGCGCCTTCCCGAACGGCGTCTCATAGCGCCCGTCCGGAACCTCGCCCTTGATCCGCCGGTAGAGGTGCTTGTGCTCGAAATAGAGGACGGGGTTCGGGTCCTGGATCGCGCTCGCGAGCAGGCCCTTCGCGTCCTCGGGCGTCGCCGGGCACACGACCTTCAGCCCAGGGATGTGCGCGAACGAGCTCTCGGGGTTCTGCGAGTGGAACGGTCCGCCGGAAAAGCCTCCGCCGGAAGGCAGGCGCACGGTGATCGGGATTGGCGTCCCCGCCCGCCACCGCTGTTTCGCGGCGACCGTGACGAGTTGATCCCATGCGCACGAGATGAAGTCGGCGAACTGCATCTCGGCGACGGGCCTCATCCCCATGATCGCGGCCCCCGTGCAGCTCCCGACGATCGCCGTCTCGGAGAGCGGCGCGTCGATCACACGCCAGGGACCGAACTCGTCCTGGAAGCCGAGCGTGACCTTGAAGGCGCCGCCGTAGACGCCGACGTCCTCGCCGATGACGAACACGCGCTTGTCGCGCCGCATCTCCTCCCGGAGGCCGTCCGAGATCGCTTGGAGATAGGTCTTCTCAGCCATTTGCGTTACTTGTGGTGCGGAGTGTCCAGGTCCTCGGGTGTGGCGAACACGCCTTCCGTCAACGCCGACGGTTCGGGAAGCGGCGACTCCTCGGCGCGCGTCAGCGCGTCGTTCAGGAGCTTCTTGACCCCGGCCGCGATCTCGTCCTCCTCGCCGTCGGACATGTCGGC
This sequence comes from Actinomycetota bacterium, assembly GCA_046728975.1. GTDB lineage: Bacteria > Actinomycetota > Thermoleophilia > Gaiellales > Gaiellaceae > JBKPFU01. The sequence continues at coordinate 2,502 of JBKPFU010000104.1, forward strand.
GTTTTCACGCAGCCAGGATCGGAAGCGCTCGAGCGGATCGGCCTTCGCCCACTCCTCGAACATCTCCTTCGGGACGTAGAACGCGTCGTCATGGACGGCGTGACCCTCCATGCGCAGGGTCAGGCACTCGACCAGCGTCGGCCCGCCGCCGGCGCGCGCCTTCTCGATCGCGCGCTTCGTCTCGCGGTAGACGGCGAGGACGTCGGTGCCGTCGACGACCACGCCTTCGAACCCGTACGCCTCGGCCCGGTCGGCGACGTGCTCGGTCGCGTACTCGAGATAGGTGGGCGTCGAGTAAGCCCATTGGTTGTTGTCGCAGATGAAAACAACAGGCAGCCTGCGGACTCCGGCGAGATTCATCCCTTCGTGACAGTCGCCGCGCGCGGACGCGCCCTCGCCGAACCAACCGACGGCCACCCGGCTTTCATCGCGGATCTTGAAGGCCAATGCGCAGCCGACGGCGACCGGGAGCATTGCGGGCAGATGGCTGACCATCGCAAGCAGTCCGAGCTTCGAGTCGGCCATGTGGACGTTGCCGTCCTTGCCCTTCGTCGGCCCGTCCGAGCGGCCCATGTACTGGGCGAAGATCCGCCACGGCTCGACTCCGCGCGTCACGTGGACACCCATGTCGCGGTGGAGCGGCGTGCCAACGTCGTTCGGCCCCATCGCCGTCGCGACGCCGACGGCGGCAGCTTCGTTCCCGCGGCCGGTGTAGAACGAACCGGGGATCTTCCCCTGTTTGTAGAGGATGTGGCCGCGCTCCTCGATCCCACGCGTGACGAGCATGTTGCGGTAGACGCCGAGAAGGTCTTCCCGGTCGAGCCCCGCCTCCTTGACTTCCTTGAGCGAGCCGAGCGGCTCCGCTTCACGCACGGCCATCGATCCGAACTCTAACGACTAGGGGAGCGGCCAATGAAGCGGGGCCTCGTCGTCGGGCGCGATAGCGGCGCGAGAAAACCAGTAACGCTGTAGGGCGAATCGCTACGTCAGGCTAGGAGCCGTAGGCTGTGACTGAGGACAAAGCCTCGTGCCGTTCCAGCGCGTTCCGGCGGCACAGCGGCTCGTTTCATTGGTCGCTCCTTGCGGGCTACAGTCTTTGCGTGGGCAAGGCGTCCGATTGGCTGCGCGAGGAACGCCGCAAGACCCTCGGCGACTGGGTCGCGTTCTGCCCTGGGTGTGGGTTCGCGCAGCGCTACTTCGACGACTCGGAGTCCGAGCTGCCGGCCGCGTGCCCGCAATGCGACACGGCAATGCGCGTCCGCTGTCCCGTCTGCAATGCCCGCTTCAGCTCGGCGTTCGCGGTCGAGTGCGAGGTCTGCAGCGCGAGGCTCCGTGCGCCGGAGCAGTTCGGGATCCGCATCCGGCGCGTCTAACCTGGGAGGGCTTGACGAAATACGCGGCTGTGCCGCCGGAAACGCGCTGGAACGGCGCAAAGCGGCGTCCTCGGTCGTGTCCGTATTTCGTTCAATACGAACACTCCCTGCGTCCTTGCCTCGCACCGCCCATCGCGCCCCGACGCCGAGCGGAATTCCGTCAAACCCTCCTACGCACGGATCTCGGAGAACCGAATCACCGTGACGGTCTCGTCCTCGCCGATCTCGCGGTTGTAGAGCTGTCCCAGGAATCGGGCCATCTCGTCCGGCCGTCGGATCTCCGGGTTGTCGTGCTCGATCTCTCGCGGGGTGAGGTCGGCGAGTCGCTTCACGTCGACCTTGTCGATCACGGCGTCGAAGATCTTCTTCCGCGGGCTGTAGCGCGTGCCCGCGAGCACCTGGACGACCATCCCTTTCTTGTACTTGCCGGACTTGTCTCCGAGCCGAATCGTCCCGGTTTTCCGGCCGCTTCGCAGCTGGTCAGCCACCATCGGCGAGTAGAAGTTCAGGGCGTACATAGGCTCGCTCACGGGAGTCGGAGTGCGCGGATCATAGAGCGCCGTCGTGCGCGACGGCGAGCGCTTTTTCCGCCATCTCGCGCTCGCCCTTGTACGCGAGGAGTCTCGGCGCTTCCTCCAGCGGAAGCCAGCGCACCTCGTCGACCTCGTGCGCCGTCTTCGGCGGCAGGTCGCCGAGGCGGCCGCGGCTGTACCGCAGGAGGTAAAAGCTCACGACCTTGAAGATCCGCTCCCCGGCCCACGTGTACACGTACCGCACGTCGCCGAGCTTTTGCACGAGCCGCGCCTCGACGCCGGTCTCCTCCTCGACCTCGCGGAGCGCCGTGACCTCGGGGTTCTCGCCGTGACCGATGATGCCCTTCGGCAGAGCCCAGAGCCCTTCCGGACGGCCGGCCGGGCGGATCGCGGCCATCATCAGCCGGCCGCGCAGCGACCGCACGAGCACCCCTCCGGCAGAGAATTCCCGGCGCACGGCCGGTTTGTAACACAGCGCGTCCGCGCGAAACGTTCTCAGTTGCTCCGCTGGCTTACCAAGCGGTAAACTGCCCTGGCACTCGGCAGCAAAGAGTGCCAAACACTGTCACAAAGTCGAGGGAAACAAGGAGGCGCTTGGATGGATCTGCAGCCGCTGGGCGATCGCCTGATCGTCGAGGTCCTCGAGGACGAGGAAACCACGGTGAGCGGCATCGTCCTGCCAGATACGGCCAAGGAAAAGCCGCAGCGGGGCCGCGTGCTCGCGGTTGGGCCAGGTGGCCGGAACGACAAGGGCGAGCTCATCCCGCTCGACGTCGCCGAGGGCGACGAGATCATCTTTTCGAAGTACGGAGGCACCGAGGTCAAGCTCGGCACCGACGAGATCCTGATCCTGCGCGAGTCGGACGTGCTCGCGAAGGTCGTCGGTACGCGCGAGCCCGCCGGTGCGACTGCATAACAGGAGGGACTGAATGGCACACAAGGAACTGAAGTTCAACGAGGAGGCGCGCCGGTCGCTCGAGCGCGGCGTCAACGTCGTGGCCGACGCGGTGAAGGTGACGCTGGGCCCGAAGGGCCGCTACGTCGTCCTCGACAAGAAGTTCGGGGCGCCCACGATCACGAACGACGGCGTCACGATTGCCCGTGAGATCGAGATCGAGGACGTGTTCGAGAACCAGGGGGCGCAGCTCATCCGGGAGGTCGCGACCGCGACGACCGATGTCGCCGGTGACGGCACGACGACGGCGACAATCCTCGGTCAGGCGATCGTCCGCGAGGGTCTGAGGAACGTCGCCGCCGGCGCGAATCCGATGGCGCTGAAGCGCGGCATCGAGACGGCGGTGGACGAGATTGTCGAGAACCTCAAGACGCAGTCAAAGGAGGTCGACGGCAAGGAGGACATCGCCCGCGTTGCCACGATTTCCGCGCGCGAGCGCGAGATCGGCGACGTGATTGCCGACGCAATCGAGAAGGTCGGCAAGGACGGCGTGGTGAACGTCGAGGAAGGCCAGACGTTTGGCCTCGAGCTCGAGTTCACCGAGGGCATGCAGTTCGACAAGGGCTACCTGTCGCCCTACATGATCACGGACGCCGAGCGAATGGAGGCCGTGCTCGAGGAGCCGTACATCCTGGTCGCAAACCAGAAGATCGGTGCGGTGAAGGATCTGCTTCCGGTCCTCGAGCAGGTAATCCAGCAGGGCCGCCCGCTGTTGATCGTCGCCGAGGACCTCGAGGGCGAGGCCCTCGCGACGGTGATCGTCAACAAGCTGCGCGGCACCTTCACCGCCGTCGCCGTGAAGGCGCCTGGCTTCGGTGACCGCCGCAAGCGCATGCTGGAGGACATCGCGATCCTCACGGGTGCCGAGGTGATCACCGAGGAGATGGGCCTCAAGCTCGAGAACACGAAGACGGATCAGCTCGGGAAGGCCCGCAAGGTCGTTGTCGACAAGGACTCGACGACGATCATCGACGGGGCCGGCGACTCCGAGGCCATCAAGGGCCGGATCAAGCAGCTGAAGTCGGAGATCGAGAACACCGATTCCGACTTCGACCGCGAGAAGCTCCAGGAGCGGCTCGCGAAGCTCGCCGGCGGCGTCGCCGTGGTCAAGGTCGGCGCGGCGACGGAGACCGAGATGAAGGAGAAGAAGCACCGCGTCGAGGACGCGCTGCAGGCGACCAGGGCGGCCCTCGAGGAGGGCATCGTCCCGGGTGGCGGCGTCGCGCTCCTGAACGCGAGCGAGGCGATCAAGCTCGACAAGCTCGAGGGCGACGAGCGGACTGGTGCGGCGATCGTTGCACGGGCGCTCGAGGAGCCGATCCGCCAGCTGGCCGACAACGCGGGCCTCGAAGGCTCGGTCGTCGTCGACAAGATCCAGATGCTCGAGAAGGGCCACGGCCTGAACGTCGAGTCCGGCGAGTACGAAGATCTCTTCGTTGCCGGCGTGATCGACCCGACGATGGTCACGCGCTCTGCGCTGCAGAACGCAGCCTCGATCGCGAAGAACATCCTCACGACCGAGGCCGTGGTGGCCGAGCCGCCCGAGAAGCAGCCGGCCGGCGCCGGCGCAGGCATGCCCGACATGGGCGGGATGATGTAACTGGCGAAAACGCCAGTGTCCTTAGGAAAGGGCCGGCATTTGCCGGCCCTTTTCGTTCCTACTAAGGCGAAACGCCCGAAGAGGGCGTCTCGCACGAGGGGGGATGGGGAGGTGGGTCGCCCCATGTATCGGCGCCGGAGGTGCTCCCTAGCTCCCTCGAACGGGGGAAACGAAGGGGGCGGCTTTCGCCGCCCCCTTCTATTACGGGTGTTGGCTCGTCAGCCGGACGTCCAGCCGAAGATGTCGGTATTGCCGAAGTTCGGTGGACAGGCCAGCTGGGGTGCCGGTGCGGGCACCGACCCACCCGCCTGGAACGACGCGCGGTACGCGTCGATCGCCGGGCAGTCGGCCGCGTCACGGACGTCGTTCCAGACAGCCGCGGCGTACGAGTTGCCGGCGACCGCATAGACGTAATCGCCGAGGAACTCCAATACCAGGTTGTTCTGGCTGGACCCTCGCGGGTCGCCGACAACGCCCCGATGGATCGGCCCGAAGGTGCCAACGGTTCCCGAGGCCGACACCGACGCGTGCTTCACGACCCCCACGAGCCCGCGCGGGCTCGTCGTGTCGTTTCGGTACGGCGTCGTGAACGCGTTGTATACGACCCAGACATCGCCTCCGGTCGGCGAGATCGCCGGCGCAGCGTAGTAGCCGCGGTCACCGGCTGTCTCGATCGGCGTCGGAGTCGACCACGTGCCCGGGGTTCCGCCCTGGGTCGAGTATGAGAACATCACGTGCTCGTTGTTCAGGCCGTCTCGTCCGTCGGCCCACGAGTTGACAATCTCGTTCGTCGCGCCTGCGCCCGTCGGAGCGCCGTTCGCGATCGACACGCTCGGCGAAGCGGACAGGTCGTTTCGCGCTCCGGCGAGGCCGTCCTCGACACAGCGGAACGTGCTGCCGTCGAAGCTGAGCGCGAAGCACGGATCGACAATCCGATAGAGCGCCATCGGCCGCGTCCAGCTGACGCCACCGTCGAACGACTTCACGAGGAAGTGCGTCCCCTGCGGGGGCAGGAACCTGAACGGCGATTGGAACTGTTCGTACAAGACGTAGACGACGCCCTGCGAGTCG
>JBKPFU010000105.1:0-4083 GCA_046728975.1 Actinomycetota bacterium
TCCGGCCGGATCTTCGGGTCGCCGTCGAGCGCGCCGAGCCGCACCGAGATGCTCTCACCCTCGGGCCACCAGTTGCCGAAGAGGCTCGAGCCGCAGACCGAGCAGAAGGCTTTGACGCGCCCCCCGTCGGGCCGGTAGACCCTGACCAGCGCCTCTCCCTCGAGCAGGCGGAACTGCTCGCGGGGGACGTGGCCAACGGTGAGCCCGAACGCGCCGGAATGCTTGCGGCAGCGCGAACAGTGGCAATGGATCGCGCGCGTGAAGGGCAGGGTCACTTCGAAGCGAACGCCGCCGCAGAGACAGCTGCCGCCGACGACCTCAGCCATGCAGCGAGTCTAATGATGCCTCGCTCACGTCCACCGTCCAAATCCGGGCGCCCCGACCATTGAAAAGCCCCGCACATCCGGGGCTTTTCGTTGTGTAGGGCGTCGTCTCGGCCGCTCAGGGCGCGCCCGATCCGCGCCTATACAAGGTGAATCCCGAGCGGGAGCGACTGATCGGTGAGCGTTACTCGACCTCGACGCGCTCGAGTAATTGCTCAAGATCGGTCAAGGCCTCACACAGCTCTCCATGAAGCTCGGTTGCTTCGCGATGAAGGTCGTTGATCTTGCTCAGTAGGCGAGTGTTCTCTTCGACAGCGAGCGCGACGCGCCGTAGGACTCCGGCGAGTTCGCTTGGATCGATATCCATCGCACCTAGAGGATCGCAGAACGATCTCGCGGCCGTGTGTCGACATCCTGACTCGAGTTTGTGTTCGTCGCCCTGGCGTAAACTCACAGCATGCCGCCAAGGCGTCGCCACCCGTGGGTGGGATTCGCGATCTTCGGCGTTCTCGCGGTCCTCGCTCTGGTGGTACTCGACGGCAGCGCCGCCGGGATCGCGAGTCTCGCTGCGATGCTCGTCTTCGTCGTGGCGTGCATTTACGCGCTTCGTGGGCAGGATCCCGATGCCGTCAGAGGCAGTCAGCGAACGGGCCTTCGTGGCTGGTTCGGTGGCTGGTTCTAGTCCGCTAGGTGGTAAGAACCTCGTCTAGCTCAAAGTGTCGATGCGCAGACGCTTGATGTGAAACCCAGCAGAAAGAGACGGGCCACCGAAGCAGCCCGTCTCTCTCTCGCAGATTTCGAGGGGAGTTACGGGTCTGCAAGTTCGGCGCATAGATCTCGTTCCGTCCCGTTGAACGTCCTTGATGTCACATTTCCGCTGGCGTCGAGCTCAATGACGCCGTGTCCGGAAAAGATGGTGCCGAACAAGGTAGAGAGGACGAAGCCATTGGAGGTAATAGTGGTCGTGCCGTCGCTGTGTTCCACGACCGAGAAGCTGCCCGAAAGGTTGATCTTGACCGTCTTCCCGGTGTCGAGATTGGTGGCGGTCGCGACGAATGGCCCTGACCCGAAGATCTCGCCGTCGCTGAAGACGAAGAAGTTCAAGACGTCGGGCGCTGTGGGCTGGATGAGGACTGCGAAGCTGCACGTCTCGCCTGCAGCAAGCGTGAACGGGCCTTGCACGTTCCGCTCCATGAACGGCTTGGTGGCCCCAGCCGTCCCCGCGAGAGCAAGCACACCGACTATCAGGGCCGCGGTGACCCCCGACAGGCGCTTCATCTGGAAACTCCCTTCTCTCGTCGGATCGAGACGACGAACCCACGACGCGCTTCCGTCGCACCGAGCGAGTAAATGCCGCAGCCTCGCCGCTCCAGGCTACGTTCGTGGCAGAAGTCTCTTGCCTCTCCGCAGAGAAGTCAAGAGCCGTCGAGTTTCACATCAGCCTCTAATGGCCGCTCACAAGCCCACGTCCAAATCGGCCATCTCGACGGCCGCAAGTTCTTCACCTAGCCTCGCGGCGGGCCGGGTCGCGTTGCAGCGCCGTCGCCCCCGGCGGGGCGGGCTCGACCTCAGCCTTTGACGACCCCGATCGGCACGAGCTGCGCGACGCGGCGGGCGAGGCCGGCGCGCTCCACCACCTCCACGACTCGCGCGACGTCCTTGTAGGCGAATGGAGCCTCCTCGGCCAAGCCCTTGTTCGACGGGGAGCGCACCACGATTCCCTGCTCCTCCAGCTGGCGGCGCAAGTCCGCGCCGTGGATCTGCTTCCGCGCTCCCGTTCGCGAGAGGCGGCGGCCGGCACCGTGGCAGGTCGTCCCGAACGAACGCTGCATCGAACCTTCCTCACCGGCGAGCACGAAGCTCGTCGTGCCCATGCTTCCGGGGATGAAGACCGGCTGTCCCGGAAACGCCCGCGTCGCCCCCTTGCGGTGGACGAGCAGGTCGCGGCCGCCATACTCCTCGCGCTTGGCGACGTTATGCGCGACGTCGTAAATCTGCAGCGTCCCGGCGGCCACGTCTGGGCCGAGCACGCGCGCGACGGCGCGGCGGACGCGGTTCGCGATCTCCTGGCGGTTCGACCACGCGAAGTTGGCCGCGGCCGCCATCGCGCCCAGGTAGGACTGCCCTTCGGGCGACGAGGCGGGCGCGCAGGAGAGCTGCCGATCGGGGAGCTCGATGCCGTACTTTCCAAGCACGGCGTCCATCCGCTTGACGTAGTCGGTGCAGACCTGGTGGCCGAGCCCTCGTGAGCCCGAATGGATCAGCACCGTGACCTGGTCGTCGCCAAGGTCGAACGCGTCGTCGAATACGTGGCTCACGCGCTGGAGCTCGACGAAATGGTTGCCGGAGCCCATCGTGCCGAGCTGCCCCCGGCCGCGCTCTTGCGCTCGGTCGGACACGGCCGATGGATCGGCGCCTTCGAGCCGGCCTTCCGATTCAGTCTGCTCGACGTCGTCGTCTCGGTCGGCGACCACGCGGGAGCCCTCGCGCAGTACTCGCTCGAGGTCGACGCGGAGCCCGCCCTCCTTGCCGGCCCCGGCCGGAATCCCGCGCGAGAGCTCGTGCACCAGGGCTTCGCGGCGGTCGCCGAGCTCGGTTGCGGTGAGCGGAAGGGCAAGCAGGCGGACGCCGCAGTTGATGTCGTAGCCGACGCCGCCGGGGGAGACGACGCCGTCCGGGAGCTCCGTCGCGGCGAGGCCCCCGACCGGGAAGCCGTAGCCCTGGTGGATGTCGGGCATCGCCAGCGCGGCGTCGACGATGCCGGGGAGCGTGGCGACGTTCTGGAGCTGCTCGAGCGAGGCGTCCTGCCGGATCGCGCCAAGCAGCTCCTCGTCGGCGAAGAGCCGGGCCGGGACGCGCATGTCCGGCCGCGCCTCGGCCGGGATCTCCCACGTGACCTCGTCGATCCGCGCGAGCTCAAACATCGAGGACGACCCGAGCTTGCCAGACCCCGTCCGAGCGCTGCTCGAACGCCAAGCCGTGGTACGTCACCGCCTTGACGAGCGGCCGCGGCTCGCCCGTCTGTCCGCTCACGACCGCCCGCAGGCTCGTGTTGTACAGCGCGATGTCAGCGCTCAGCGGCACGAAGCTTTCCGTCTCTGCCAGGAAGACCAGCTCTTCGAGCCATTCTGCAAGCAGCGCTGCCCGGTCGGCGGCCTTCACTTCGAGCTCGTGTGTCTGCGATGAGCCGGCGGCAGGGCCGAGCAGCTCGGCCAAAGCCTCCATCGCGGCATGGAGGACAAGCTCTTCCGAGGGCGCTTCGATCCGAAGCTCCAGCTCGGCGGTGTGATCCACCCACTCGTACGTCACCGGCAGCAGCGTTTCAGACGAACACGTCGGCGGAGCAGCCGAAGACGAGGCCCGCGAACACGTCGCCCGAGTCGAGACCGCGGAGCGAGCGGTGGTCGAGGTCGACCTCGACCTCGTCCCAGCCGTCGAGGCAGAGCGCGCCGGCACCCTCGTCCGAGCCGAACGAGAGCAGCGAGCCGCAGGAGATCACGTTGCGGCGGCCTGCTTCCCGGCGCGCGGTGCCTTCGAGCTCGCGGAGCTCTTCGAGCGGGTCGATGCGGACGTTGGAGTCGGAGCCGATGCACATCCCGATCCCCCGGTCGCAGAGTCGGCGGACCGGGGCGAACCCGTCGCCGAGGTTCGCCTCGGTCGTGGGGCAGACGCAGACTCGGGCGTCCGCATCGGCGATGAGATCGAGCTCGGCGTCGTCGGCGTGGGTCGCGTGAATGACCGTCGTTCGCGGGCCGAGGCA
>JBKPFU010000106.1:0-12903 GCA_046728975.1 Actinomycetota bacterium
AGCCGGTCGGCGAGCTCACCCGTTCCGTCGGGAGAGGCGTCGTCGATGACCAGGACGCGAACGCCGTGTTTGCGCAACGCCCGGACCATCGGGACGAGGTTCTCCCGCTCGTTGTACGTCGGCAGACAAACGGTCGCTCGCACGTTCGTATCATCGAGGGGATGGCCAAGACGCTGCCGCGCAACTCCGAGGTCGCCGACCGGCTCGAGCTGCTCGCCGACGTGCTGGAGATCGAAGGGCAGGCCGCCTTCCGCGTGCTCGCCTACAGGCGTGCTGCGACCCGGGTCCGCGAGACGGGAGGCTCGATCGCACAGCTCGCGCTCGAAGGGCGCGCCAAGGAGCTGCCGGGAATCGGCGCCACCATCGAGGAGAAGATCGTGCAGCTGATCGAGAAGGGCGAGATGGATGCCCTCGCGAAGCGGCGCAAGACAATCCCGCCCGACGTGGTCGAGTTCCTGCAAATTCCCGGCCTCGGGCCGAAGACAGTGCGGAAGATCTGGCAGCAGCTGGGGGTCTCGACGCTGGACGACCTGGGAAAGGCGGCTCGCGAGGAGCGGCTGCGGACGCTGCCGGGGCTGGGGGCCAAGCTCGAGGAGAACGTCCTGCGCGCGATCGAAGCGAAGCCGAAGAAGAACGAGCCCTACCGGCCGCTCCTCGGCACCGCCTTGCCGGCGCTGCTCGCGGTCGTCGACGTGCTCCGTGAGCATCCGGCGGCAGACCAGGTCTCGGAGGCGGGCAGCGCGCGACGGCGCAAGGAGACGATTCGTGACCTCGACATCATCGCGACCGCGAGCGACCCGGCGGCGCTAACGGAGTACTTCACGAAGCTGAACTGGGTGTCAGAGGTCGCGGCCAAAGGCGGAACGAAGGCGACGGTGGTCTCCTACGACGGGCTCCGGTTCGACCTGCGCGTCGTCCCGCCGGACAACTACGGCAACCTGCTCCAGCACTTCACGGGGTCGAAGCAGCACAACATGGCGCTGCGCGAGGACGCAGTCCGGCGCGGGCTCTCCGTCTCCGAGTACGGGGTCAAGAAGGTCGAGGGCGGAGAGGTCCTGACGGCCCGTTCGGAGGAGGAGCTCTACGAACAGCTCGGCTACGCCTTCATCCCGCCGGAGCTGCGCGAGAACGCCGGCGAATTGGAGGCGGCACGAAACGGCGATCTACCCACGCTCGTGGAGCCTTCGGACCTCCGCGGAGACCTGCACACGCACACGAGCTGGTCGGCCGACGGCAAGAACTCGATGGAGGAGATGGCGGCCGCGGCGAAGGCTCGCGGCTACGCGTACTACGCGGTCACCGACCACTCGCACTACCTGCGCGAGGGGCGTCTGGACGCACAGACGAGGGAGCTCGAAAGCCTGGCGGAGAAGGTCAAGCCGTTGCAGCTGCTGAAGGGGATCGAGGTGAACATCAAGGCCGACGGGTCGCTCGACGTCCCCGACGAGCTTCTGGCAGAACGCGACTGGGTCGTCGCTTCCATGCACTCCTCGTTCGACCGCAACCCGACGGAGCGGATCCTGTCGGCGATGGATAACCCGTATGTGCACTGCATCGGCCACCTCACCGGCCGGAAGCTGAACAAGCGCGCCCCGGCCGACGTCTCGCTCGAGCGTGTGGTCGAGAAGGCGCTCGAGACCGGGACCTTCCTGGAGATCAACTCGCAGCCCGACCGGCTCGATCTGCGGGACGCGCACGCGCGCTACGCGGCCGCAGCGGGCGTGAAAATCGTCATCTCGACGGACGCGCACGAGGTCCGGGCGCTCGAGCACGCGGACCTCGGTATTGCGCAGGCACGCCGCGCGTGGATGACGAAGGATCAGGTGCTGAACACCCGCACCTGGCCGCAGATCAGGAAACTGCTGAAGCGGCCTTGATCGTCTTTATCGCGGCGTCGTGGAGGGCGACGCGGTAGCGCCAGAAGGCGCGCCCCGTTGCGAGCAGCCGGTCGCGCAGCGGCCCTGCAAGCTCCTCCAGCGTTCCCCAGCGCGCGCCGCCGATCTCGTCCGTGTCGCGAGGACTCAGCTCCTCGTCGGCCGTCGTGGCGAGGAAAACGTGCGTCTTCCATGGCACGTCGTGCGGCTCGTAGAGAAACCGTGCCGTGGCCGCGACGAGGTAGCGCCGAAGCTCGATCCGGAGCCCCGTCTCCTCGAGCGCCTCGCGCGCGACGCCGGCCTCGAAGTCCTCGCCCTCCTTGATCCCACCGCCCGGCGGGCGCCAGACTCCCGGTTCGAAATGATGCTTGCGGATCAACGCGAGCCGCTCGCCGTTCACGATGAAGAGCGTGACGTCGTGCATGCGGCGCGGGTCGAAGGTCGCGAGCGCGTGCTCGCGCTTGGAGATCTCGCCTTCCCACTCCAGCAGAGCGGGCGCGCCGTAACGCTCGCGCAGGGGTGCGAGCACTGCCTCGTCGACGTGCATCACAGAAGCCGTAGCAGGTCGAGGAGGCGTCCCGGGCCTTCCACGACGAGGTCGGCCTGCTCGACCAGCTCTCGCGGGCCTTCCTTCGAACCCACGGCAACGCGCACCGCCAGCTCCAGCCCGTCGAGACCGACGAAAGCGTCCAGGTCCGTCGTGTCGTCTCCGGCATAAAGCCCTCGGCGTAACCCGGCTCTCGTCAGGAGGTGCCGGACCGCCGTGCCCTTGTCCGCCTTCACTGGCGGCCGCACCTCGAGCACCTTGCGGCCGAAGCGTGCGTCGAGCCCTTGCTCCTCGGCTCGCGCGGCAACGAGCTCCAGCTTGACGCGCGCCTGCTGTTCGTCGTCGGCGTCGCGGTAGTGGAAAGAGACGCTTAGTCCCTTGTCCTCCACGGGCCAGTCCATCTCGTCGGCAAAGGCGGCCAAGCGGGCCCGCCAGCGGTCCGCCTCGGGCTCGAGCTCCAGCCCATGCACGCCGACGTATTCGACGCCCTCCACGCCGACCAGCTGGGCGGCATCGGCGCCGGGGCGGCCGCTGATGCACGCGACCAGGCCGTACTTGTTTGCGAGTCGGCGCACCTCCGCGCGGGTCTCCTCCGGGACTCGCGCCAGCTCCGGCCGCGCCACGATCGGCGCAAGCGTCCCGTCGACGTCGAGCATGATCGCCGTTTCCGCCGGCGCCTCGGCCAGACGCGCGAGCAGGGCCTCGCCGTCCATGACCCTACGATACGACCGTGCGGCTGCCACGCCTCGTTACGTTGGTCGGCGTCGGCCTCGCCGCCGGCCTCTTGAGCGCGCTGTTCGGCATCGGGGGTGGGACCGTCGTCGTTCCTCTGCTTCTCTACGCAGGGTTCGCGCCCCGCGCGGCGACTGGGACATCGCTCGCGGCCGTCGCGCTGATCGCACTCGTCGGCGCGATCTCGTTCGCGTTTCACGGCGAGCTGAAGCCGGGAGCCGCGGCAATTGTCGGGCTCCCCGCTGTGGTCGGCGCGATCGCGGGAGCCGCACTGCAACAGCGCCTCGCCACGCGGACGTTGGTGCTCGCATTCGCCGTGTTCCTCGCCGCGGTCGGGATCCGCCTGCTGGTCTGATGGAGGCGATCGTGGTGGCCGCCGTGCTTGGGCTCCTCGCGGGGATCGTCGCCGGGTTGTTCGGTGTCGGCGGGGGGATCCTGTTCGTTCCGACGCTCGTCTTCGTCCTCGGTCTTTCGCAGCTTCACGCCCAGGCGACGTCGCTTCTCGCGATCCTCCCGGCCGCCGTGGCCGGCACGTGGCAGCAGCACCGGTACGGCAACGTACGTTGGCGGGCGGCGCTCGTCGTGGGGCTCGCCGCGATCGGCGGCGTGGAAGCGGGCGTAACCATCGCGGAGGCGCTGCCCGAACACGTGTTGCGGCGGCTGTTTGGTGCGTTGATGCTCATCGTCGCCGGCCAGCTCGCCTGGCGCGCAGCACGACAACCGTCCTATCCTTCGTGACGTGGCGCCGCACGAGGAGGTGTGGATCCCGCTGGTGGACGAGCCGATTGGCTCGATCGTGCGCCAGATCCAGGATGAGCACGCGGAGATCGCCACCCTGGTCGACACCCCGACCCGCTTGCTCGCCTTCCGCACGTTCGCCTACATCCGGGTCGGCGTCCTCCTGGGACAACTGCTCGTCGAGAGCGACATCGATCCATCCGACGGCCCCGCGACATGGATCGACCAGTTGCTCGAGGACCCCGGGCACCGCGAAGCGGTCGTGAAGGAGGTCCGCAGCGTCGCCGAGGAGGTCGCCGCGGATCCGAGCTATGCGGGCGAGGAGGCGCTCGGTCCCGACGCCGAGGCTCGAGAGCGCTTCCGCGATTTCGCGAGGCAACGGCTCGAAACCGATTAACGAGCGCGTAGAGCATCGAGCGCACTCGTCAACACGAAGGCGCCCGCCGCGACGAGCACGATCGTGCCGCCCGGCGCGAGGTTCGCGTAGTACGACACGCTCAGTCCCACGAAAACCGAGGCCAGCCCAAGGCTCATCGCGAGGAGCATTGTCGACCGGATGCTCCAGCCGATACGACTCGCGGCCGTTACCGGAAGAACCATTAGCGCCGCGATCAGGAGGATGCCAACGATTCGCATCGAGACGGCAACCGTCACGCCCGCCAACGCTGCGACGACAACGTTGAGCGCGGTCACCGGAAGCCCGGCGACTCGGGCTGCGTCTTCGTCCAGAGTGGAGGCGAGAAGTGGGCGGTAAAGGACCCCGACGACGATCAAGCCTCCGAAGCCGAGGGAGGCAATGACGACCACACCCGTCCCGGTAACCGTGAGGATGGAGCCGAAGAGAAACGCAAAGAGGTCGGCGTTGAGCGCACCGGCCGCCGAGACCAGCACGACCCCGCCGCCAATTCCCGTGTAGAAGAGCAGGGCGAGCGCCTGATCCCCCGCAGTCCGGCGGCGACCGCGAAGCCATTCGACCAGCACGGCCCCCGCCACGGATGCGACGAGGGCGCCGGCAACCGGTGAGACGTCGAACAGATACGCGCCGGCGACGCCCGCGAATGCGACATGGCCGATCCCGTCTCCAATCAGGCTCATGCGGCGCTGCACGAGGAAGAAGCCGACCGCAGGAGCGAGCACTCCGACAACGGCTCCGCTCGCGAAGGCGAGCCGCATGAAGTCGGGCTCAAGGATGGACATGTGAAGGGTCGTGCCATTCGGCGGAAAGCACGGTTGGGGGGCCGTCGAAGACAATCGTGCCGTTGACGAGGACGAGCCGGTCCACGAACGGCTCGATCGCACCGAACTCGTGTGAGACGTAGAGAATCGTCGCGCGCAGGTCGCGGTGGAGCTGCTCAAGGAGCTGGGCCAGCGAGGCCTGCGCCTCGACGTCCACGCCTGCGGTCGGCTCGTCCAGCACCAACACCTCCGGCTGCGCGGCGATGGCCTTGGCGATGAACGCGCGCTGCTGCTGCCCGCCCGAGAGGCGCGTGAGTGGCTTGTCCACGAGCTCCGAGAGCCCCACGCGGTCGATCGCGTCGACCACGATCGTCCGGTCACGCGCGCCGAGAGGCCGAAGGATCCCACGCGCCGGGGCCCTGCCCGCGGTGACGACCTCGCGTACGGTTGCGGGAGCCTCGATCCCGAGCTGCGCCCGCTGGGCTAGGTAGCCGACCCGCCAGCGGCGGTGCAGCCGATCCGGTGGTTCGCCCAGCAGGCGCACGCTTCCCTGGCTCTGCCGCTCGAGACCAAGAACGAGTCGAAGCAGCGTCGTCTTCCCTCCTCCGTTTGGGCCTGCGATTCCCACGAACTCGTGCTCGCCGATGGCGAGATCGACGTTTTGGAGTACCTGAGGCCCATGGGGATAGGCGAACGAGACATCTAGGAGCTCGACCGCTAGCGGCACCCCAGCCCCTTTCGGAGCTCCCGCAGGTTCGCGCGCATGAGATCGAAGTAGTTTTCGCCGCGGCTCTGTTCCGCGTCCGTGAGCCCTTCGATCGGATCGAGTACAGCCGTACGAGCGCCTGTCTCACGGGCGACGGTCTTCGCGATTCGGGGGGAGACGAGGGTCTCGAAGTAGATGGTGGTGGCGCGGGTGCGGCGAGCGAGCTGGATCACGTGTTCGAGGTCCTTCGGGGTCGGCTCCGCCTCCGGCGTCAGGCCCGTGATCGCGACCTGCCTGAGGTCGTACCGCTGCGTCAGATAGGCGAACGCCTCATGACTGGTCACGATCTCGCGGCGCTCGCAATGTGCGAGCCCTCGTTCGTATTCACGGTTGAGAGCCTCGAGCCGGCGCGCAAGCCGTCGTGCCGCGGGCTCGTCGTGTAGCGCGACGCCGATCCGTTTGACAATCAGGGCATAGCGGAGAGGGTCGAGCCAGACATGTGGATCGCCGTTTGGGAACCGGGCGAGTCTGGGGGTATCGAGGAGGCGTAGGACGTTTTTTCCTGATCCGGCTGCGTCCTCGACCTGCGGCTGGAAGCCATGTCCGAGTAGTAGGACGAGATCGGCGGATCTGACCTCGGCCACAGAGCGCGGCGAGATCTCGAGATCGTGCGGCTCGGCTCCCGGGGGTGTGAGATTTCTCGCGTCGACGTGCTTCCCGCCGATCGCCTGCGCCGCGTACGCGAGCGGATAGAACGAGGCGACGACGCGGGTTTTGCCGCCTTCGCCGTTGCCGCTACATCCCGCCGCTGCCGCGAGGATCACCGACAAGGCGGAAATGAGAATGATTATCGCTCTCACCATCGGCTATCGTAGGTGCGTGGCGAGGCGCACGCAACCGAAGGTGACCGCCGATGCGCGCGAGCTCCTCCAGCAGCGCGGAATCACGCCGACGCGGCAGCGGGCCGCGGTCGTGGAGGTTCTCGCCGCCGAGCCGAACGACGTCACAGCGCAGCAGATCCATGACGTCTTGCGTGCCCGCGGGGCGGCAGTAGGGCTTGCGACCGTCTATCGCACGCTCGCAGTCCTTCGCCGCGCCGGCGTCGTCGACACGCTGAGTCACATGCCTGGGGAAGCGTGCTACAGGCTCTGTGGCCCGGAACACCACCACCACCTCGTTTGCTCGGCCTGCCATCGCGTTGTCGAGCTCACCGATTGCGGCCTCGACGATTGGCTGTCGCAGGCTTCGGCGTCGCACGGCTTCGTCGCGACGGGACACCGGCTCGAAGCGATCGGAATCTGCTCCGACTGCCGGCCCGCGTGACGAAGGACGGGCTGCCGTCGTTCGCAGCATTGCTCATAATGCGGCCGTGAAGCGGCTTCCGCTGGCGGTCGCCCTCGCGGGGGTCCTCCTGCTCGCCACGTCGGCGGGCGCGTCGCAACGTGCCGCGACGCCGGGCGCGTCCGCGCGAGCCTTCGGGATCAAGGTGCTCGTCCCCGGAGCTGCCGGGGGTGAGCGCGTTTCCGTCACCGCGCCTCCCGACACCGAGGGGTACTCCGCCGGCTTCTCCTATGGATCCGACGTGACCACCGGGGCGATCAGCGCCTCGGTGTCTGCCCGCTCCACGGACAGCGCCGAGGCGAGCGCCGAGGCGAAAATCAGCTCGCTGTCCCTGTTCGGCGGCGAAGTGACGGTGGGCAGCATCGTGGCGAAGGCGCACGGCGTCACCAAGGGCCTGCGGGCATCCGGTGACACGAGTGGCTCCGGGGTCTCAGGTATCACCGTCGGCGGGCAGCCGGCCGGCAGCGGCCGCGTGCAGCTCGGCGACTGGGGCTACGCGACGACGCTCGCGCAGGCGTCTGTTCCGGGCAGGAGCGGCGCCGCGCAGAGCTACCGGAGCTACGTGACCGCCCTCGACATCCGGCTCACCGCCGCGCATGGCGGACTGCCGGCCGGCACCGAGATCCTCGTCGGCTATGCAGAGGCGTCGGTGCAAGGCGCCCCCCCACCGCCGCCGGCGCCGAAGGCGAAGCCGAAACCCCGCAAGCCGACGAAGAAGCAGAACAAGGGAAAGGCGCAGCCGAAGGCTCCGGAGCCGAAGACGGCAAAGCCCAGCCTGCCCACGCCTGTACAGCAGATCCCCTACGGTCTCCAGCCGAAGCTCAGCGCAGGCGGGTACGTCTTCCCGGTGTACGGCCCGGCGTCGTTCACCGATACGTTCGGCGCCTACCGCGGCGACATCGCCGGGCACTGGCACCACGGAGACGACATCTTCGCCCCGCTCGGGGCTCCGATCCTTGCGTGCGCTGACGGCGTCGTCTTCTCGGTGGGCTGGAACGACGTCGGCGGAAACCGGCTGTGGCTGCGCGACAACGAGGGGAACCAGTTCTATTACGCCCACCTTTCCGCGTTCTCGCCGCTGGCGGTGAACGGGACGCGAGTGAAGGCGGGCGAGGTTGTCGGATTCGTCGGCAATACCGGTGACGCCACCGGGACTCCGTACCACCTGCACTTCGAGGTCCATCCGGTTTCTCTCCTCCACCTGGGCTACGACGGCGCCGTCGACCCCACGCCGTACCTCACCGCCTGGCAGCGCCTGCAGGATGTGTCGTTCACCGGCGTGGCGGGCTGGCTCCCGTCGGTGACCGCCTCGAGCTCCGCGCCCAAGCCCGGTGCGATCCTGCTTCAGGTCTCGGACATCTCCGAGGCGAACGGCCTCGACCCAGGCTCGCTGCGGCGCGCGATGTCCGCCTCCTTGTCGCTGTACGGCGACGGGTTCGCGCCGAAGCAGCGGGTCCCGCTGAAGGCGAGGACGCTCGCCGCTACGCGTCCCGGCTAGCCACAGGTCCGCCGAAAGACGCGGCTACTTGTTGTCCTCGCGCTGGTAGCCGAACTCGTCCTCTTCGCCGAAGATCCGGTCCTTGAGCCACTTCCGGGTCTCCGGACCGGTCGCAGGGTTGAAGAGGATGCCGAGCATGATCCCGGCGAGAAGGAGGGTTGTATTGCGGCTCTTGTGGGTCTTCGCGCCCTGAATCCGCTTCGCCGCGTCGCGTAGGTCCTCCACCGCGGATCTGAGGTTGTCGCGAATGTCGTCGTCGCTTGCGACCTGGTGCGCAACGCGGGTCATGCCGCGGCGTCCGAGCAACTCGTCGTAGACGTCGCGTGCGGCGACGTAAGCGCTCTTCAGGTTCTCGCGGAACTCCTCGTCCTTGATCGCGCGCTCGACGTAGGGCCTCGCGTCGCTCAAGCGGTCTTTGGTCTTCGCCATTCTTGCGTCCTTTCGAAGTCGACTCCGGAGAACCCTACCCCGCCTGAACTAGCCCCTAAACAGCCGGGCGCGCGGCCTGGCGCTCCGTGGTCGCGGGCCGCGGCCTGCGCCTCGGTGCGGCGCCGTCGAAGGCGGCGTCGATCACCTCATCGATCGAATCCACGAGCACGAACTCGAGCTCCTTGCGTGTCTCCGGCGCGAGCTCTTCGAGGTCGCCTTCATTTTCCCGCGGGAGGACGACGCGCTTGATGCCGGCGCGCTGGGCCGCAAGCACCTTCTCGCGAACGCCGCCGATCTGCAGCACCTGGCCCGTGAGCGTGATCTCGCCGGTCATCGCCACCTCCTCCGAGACCGGCTCGCCGCGCGCGAGCGAGAGGATCGCGATCGCCATCGTGATTCCGGCGGAGGGGCCGTCCTTCGGGATCGCGCCCGCCGGAATGTGCACGTGGATGTCGTTCTCGGCGAACCATTTCGGATCGAGCCCGAGCTGGCCTGCGTGGGCGCGGACCCACGAATGTGCCGCGCGCGCGGACTCCTGCATCACCTCGCCGAGCTGGCCGGTGACGGTGAGCCTTCCTTCTCCGGGGTAGCCGGTCGCCTCGATGAAGAGCACGTCGCCGCCAACGGGCGTGACCGCAAGCCCGGTCGCGACGCCGGGATCGGAGGTGCGCTTGCGCACCTCGGCCGCGAACCGGCGCGGCCCCAGCCACGCGCGCGTCTTGCGTTCGTCGACCCGAATGGCCTTCTCCCGGCCCTCGGCGAACTCCCGGGCCGCCTTGCGGCAGAGATCCGCGATCCGCCTTTCGAGGTTGCGGACGCCGGCCTCTCTCGTGTACTCGCGGATGACGACCCGCAGGGCGTTCTCGCTGAACTTCACCTTGTCCGGCGTGAGCCCGTGCGTCTCGAGCTGCTTGGGGACGAGGTACTTGGTGGCGATCCAGTACTTCTCGTCCTCCGTGTAGCCGGAGAGAAGGATCACGTCCATTCGGTCAAGCAGCGGCTGGGGAACGGTCTCGAGCTGGTTCGCCGTGCAGATGAAGAGGATCTTCGAGAGGTCGAACGGCAGATCGAGGTAGTGGTCGCGGAAGCTCTTGTTCTGCTCCGGATCAAGGACCTCGAGCATGGCGCTCGCCGGATCGCCGCGGAAGTCGGCGCCCATCTTGTCGATCTCGTCGATCAGGAACACCGGGTTCCTCGACTCGGCGTCGCGCAAGGCCCGCAGGATCGTTCCGGGCATCGCGCCGATATACGTACGGCGATGGCCGCGGATCTCGGCCTCGTCGCGGACGCCCCCGACAGAGATGCGCACGAACTTCCGCCCGAGGGCGCGCGCGATCGACTGACCAAGCGACGTCTTCCCGACACCGGGCGGCCCGACGAAGCAGAGGATCTGCCCCGAGAGATCCTGCTTCAACTTGCCGACCGCGAGGAACTCCAGAATCCGGTCCTTCACCTTCTCGAGGTCGTAGTGATCCTCGTCGAGGACAGAGCGGGCGTTGTCGAGGTCGAGGTTGTCGTTGGTCGTCTCGTTCCACGGCAGGGTCAGGATCCACTCGAGGTAGGTGCGGATGACTCCGTATTCCGCCGCCGCCGAGGGCAGCTTCTCCAGGCGCGCGAGCTCACGCCGCGCGGCCTTGTCGACGTCCTCGGGGAGGTTGGCCTCGTCGATGCGCTCGCGAAGCTCGTTGACTTCGGCCTGCTCGGCGTCTCCCTCGCCCAGCTCGTCCTGGATCGCCTTCAGCTGCTGGCGGAGGAAGTACTCGCGCTGGCCCTTCTCCATCTCCGACTGGACCTGCGACTGGATCTTCGAGCCGAGCTCGACCACCTCGAGCTCGCGGTTCAAGATCATCGAGATCTCGCGCAGCCGTGCGCCGACGTCGTCCTCCTCGAGCAGACGCTGCTTCTCGTCGGTCTTGATCCGCAGCGTCGAAGCGACGAGGTACGACAGCGCGCTCGGGTCGTCGATGTTGGCGGCCGCGAGCTCGAGCTCATCCGGCAAGTAGGGGACGAGGCTGATCACGCGGCCGTAGAGCGTCTGGACGTTCCGTGTCAACGCCTCCAGCTCGGGAGACTCGTTCACGATGTCGGGCACGTCGCCGAACTCGCCGATCAGGTATGGGTCATCCTGGACGCGGCGCTCGAGGCGAATGCGCTTCACGCCCTGGACGAGGATCCGAAGCGTGCCGTCGGGGACACGGATCATCTTCTGCACGACGGCCGCCGTCCCGACTCCGTAGAGATCGTCCCAGTCGGGTTGTTCGACCTCCTGGTCCCTCGCCGTCACGAGCGCGACCGCCCGGTTCCCCGAGACGACGTCGTCGATCAGCTTCACGGACCGCTCCTGGCCGATCGCGAGGGGCGTCATCGACTGCGGGAAGACGACGGTTTCCTTGAGCGGAAGGACCGGCAGCGTCGCCGGGATTTCGGTCTCGTCGACTTCGGCCTCGACTTCGAGCAGCGGTTCGCTCATAGGCCAGCCTTTGGCCTATGAGCGTGGGGAGGGGGTTCTGCGGGGGAACCGGGAGGTTTCCCCGGTTCTATGGAGAAGGGGGCTCGTGGGGGAAACAGGGTTTCCCCCACGGGAGCGAGGCGCAGCCGAGCGACGCTCATTGGCGCCGCCCGATCTTGATCGCGACCGGCTCCGGAGGCGCTGTCGCGCGCTCGGCGATCGGCAGCACGATCGTCAGCAGTCCCCGGTCGTATCCGGCGTGCGCGGCGGCGGGATCGATCTGAGCCGGGAGAGCCAAGCGGCGCTCGAAATGTCCGTACTCGATCTCCATCTGCTGGTAGCGGCCCTTGGTGAAGGGCCGATGCCGCTCACCCGCGATAAGGAGCGTGCGTTCGTCCACGACGACGTGCACGGCCTCGGGATCGACGCCGGCCAGGTCCACAACGACCCTGAGCTCGGGCGGGTCCTCGGTTACGACGCAGTCGATCTGCGGCCGGAAGCCGTGGCGTAGGCCGGAGAACCGCGGCACCTGCCAGAGCTCGTCGATGAGCTCCTGGATTTCGCCCTGAAGGCGGCTGAACTCTCCCGGTTTCCTCACGAGCACAGGGTAACGAGCTAACGTCTGCGTCCCGGTTGTGGTTTCTCGGGGAGATCCGGCGTGACGGGGTGGACGCGGGTCGTCCTGCGGTTCAGGTGGCCGATCCTGCTCGTGTGGCTCGTTGTGCTCGTGGCGGGCGGTTACGGATGGTCGAAGCTCGGCCCGTTGCAGGCCAACGTCTTCCGTGTTCCGGGCTCGGAGTCGGAGCATGCACGCACCATCCTCGAGCGGCACTTCGGCGATCGCAGCGACGGCGCGTTCACCGCCGTCTTCAGGGTCTCGAGCAACGCCGACCCGGCCATACGCGCGAAGGCCGAGCGCGCGCTCCTGCGCGCCGCTGAGGTCATCCCGGGCGCCAAGACGAGGGATCTCGCCTCCGCCGGCGACGACGTGCTCTACGGCGACATCGTCTCGACGCTGAACCAGGCGGAGGCGAAGAACTACACCGACGACCTCTACGACACGCTTCCGCAGGGAAGCGGATTCAGGTCCTATATCACCGGCCAACCCGCGGTCGACCACGACCTCGACCCGATCTTCGAGAAGGATCTCGCCAAGGGAGAGTCGATCGCCTTGCCGATCGCGCTGCTGGTGCTGGTCGGCGTTTTTGGGCTGTCGCTTGCCGTGACGATCCCGTTCCTCTTCGCGGCTGCGACGATCATGGGGACGCTCGGGATCGTCTACGTCGTCGCGCACTTCATGGAGACGCCGACGTACGTGACGAACCTCGTCCAGCTGATCGGCCTCGGGATCGCGATCGACTACTCGCTCCTGATCGTCTACCGCTTCCGCGAGGAGCTCGCCGCGAACGGGTC
>JBKPFU010000107.1:0-24581 GCA_046728975.1 Actinomycetota bacterium
CGTGGCCGCTGCCGCGGCTGCTTCCGAGGCTGCCGCGTGGCCGGAGGATCCGCCGACGTGGCGGCTGCGAGCACGGACTGCGAGCGGTCGATGCGGGTGCGCGACGTCGGCGTCGCGCGGGCTCGGCGCGCCGGCGGCCGCAGCCTCTGCCGGGCGACGTTTCGCGGGCCGACGCGCACCCGCTCGAGCGTCGGTGGCTGGAGCCGCGGCTGTAGCCAATCCGCCAACGGCTCGGAGGTCGAGCCGACCGGGAAGACCGTCTCCAGATGCGGCTCCTCGAGGGCGGCGCGCCAGAGATACCCCGACGCCACGCCCGCAGCAACGAGCGCGACGACGCGAAAGACGTCCCACCGCAGCACCACGACCGGAGTATCCCGAGGGCATCTGACGGAGCCGGCACGCGCTCCGCCGCCCTACGGCTGGCGGATGCTTTCTGCGACCGCGACCCGGTTCTTGCCCGCTTCCTTCGCGCGGTAGAGCGCGGCGTCCGCGCCACGAAGGAGGTCGTCTCCTGACTGATCGGGCTCGAGCTTCGCGACCCCGAAGCTCGCCGTGACGGAGACGCCCTCGCCGTCGACCACGGTCAGAGGCGCGGCACTGAGCGAGCGACGGATTCGGTCGGCCACGCTCACGGCGCCGGCGACGTCCGTCTCCGGCAGCAGGACCGCGAACTCCTCGCCGCCGAGGCGGCCGAGCACGTCGATGTCCCGGAGGTGCCCGCGCGCCAGGTCGGCGAACGTCTTCAAGACCTGGTCGCCGACGGGGTGGCCGAAGCGGTCGTTCACGAGCTTGAAGTCGTCCAGGTCGGCGAGCACGGCGGCGAGCGGTGTGTCGAGCGTCGTCGCGCGGGTGACCTCCGCGTTCAGGGCCTCCATGAAGCGGCGTCGGTTGACGAGGCCCGTCAACTCGTCGGTGATCGCCTGGCGCTGGATGATGTGGTGCAGGCGGGCGTTCTCAAGGGCGATTGCGGCCTGCGAGGCGAGCCAGTCGGCGAGCTTGAGCGTGTCGGCGTCGAAGCCGGACGGCGGCGCGTACAGCTCCAGCGTGGTCGTCTCGCCGGGAACGGCTGCGCCGAGCGCGAACGTCGACGCGGGCGCGCCGCTGTTGACGTCGCCGATCCAGGCCGCCTCTTCGCCCTCTTGCAGCAGCCGCCCGCCACGGGCCCCCGTCGCCTCGGTGAGGACTTCGAGGATGACCGGAAGCAGCGCCTGCGGATCGTGCGTCGCGGCGAGCGCGTTTCCGACGAGCGCGAGCGCCTCGCGGGGATCGCGTTTGCCTCCTACATGCGGACGTCGCCGGTCTCGCCGGGCCGGCGCCGCCGGCCGCTTCTGCCTCGCGGTCGAGCGGAGCGTCCAGACGAGGAGCGCGATCGTCAACAACGTCGCAAGCGACGCCAGAACGACCAATGTGGAACGGTCGCTCACCCCGTCTTCCGCAGCGAGCCGGCTGTCCTCCGCAGGGAGCCGAGTGTATCGGCGGGCGTGGCCGACCTCTGCGCAGGAATCGGCCCGCGGCGGTCGAAACGCTCGGATGCGCGTGGACGGCGGGAGACACTGCGGCGACGGGCACGCCCCGACGGCTAACGGCGTGTCGCTTGCGGCGCTAGCACGCAGTCTCGAGCGGACCGATCCAGGGGCGATCGCCCACGGACGCGCGGTGGCCGCTCTGGCCGTCGAGATGGGGAGGCAGCTCGAGCTGGACGAGATCACCCTGGCCGCGATCGAGGTGGGGGCCACGCTGCATGACGTCGGCAAGCTGCTGCTCTCGCCGACGCTGCTCTGCAAGGGCGGGCCGCTGACGGAGACCGAATGGGAGCTCATGCGCACGCATCCGAGCGAGGGCGAGCGGCTCCTCGCGCACGTGATCGGCTCCGACGACGCGCTCGCGATCGTCCGCTCGCACCACGAGCGCTGGGACGGGGAGGGCTACCCGAGCGGGCTCGTGGGCGCCGAGATTCCGCTCTCCGCGCGGATCGTGGCGCCCGCCGATGCCTTCCACGCGATGACGCACGAGAGGCCGTACCGCCCGGCGATGTCGCACTCGGCGGCGCTGCTCGAGCTGATCCGAAACGCCGGCTCGCAGTTCGATGCGGAGTGCATCGAGACGCTACTGCGGATTGCGCAGGGGTTGGGCTCGAACGGGTCTACGCGAACGGCCGAATCGCGCCGACGTAACGGCTCGCGTACTGCGACAGTGGAGTGATCTTCACCACGTCGCCCGAGTGCGGGGCGTGGATGAAGAGCCCGCCGCCGACGTACATGCCGACGTGGCCGGGGCCCGAGAAGCTGGCGTCGAAGAAGACGAGGTCGCCGGGGGCCAGCTGGGCAGGCGGAACGGGCGCGCCCTCGTGGAACTGCGTGCCGGTGTAGTGCGTGAGGCTGATCCCGAGCTGCCCGTACACGTACATCACGAGGCCGGAGCAGTCGAAGCCGGTATCGGGCCGCGCGCCGCCCCAGCGGTAGGGGATGCCGAGGAACTGGGCCGCGATCTGCACCGCCCGCCCGCCGACGCCGTTGTCGGCTAGCGGCGGCAGGCTGACGAGGGGCGTGCCGGCCATCGGCTCCGAGACCTTCCAGAGCGCGGGAGCGCTCGGGCTGTCGGCGAAGCCGAGCATCGCCCAGGGCTGTTGCGCGGCTGAGGTGACGGCGGCCGCCGCCGCGAGGTGCGCCGTTTTACGGTGGCCGCGCTGGCGCAGTCCCACGAGCACCTGCGCGCCGCGCTTGAACCCGGGGTAGCCGGCCGGCACGACGAGGCGCAGCGCGACGAAGCCGGTCTGCTTGCCGATCACGGCCGTCTGGCGCGCGACGACGTAGCTCGAGCTGTCGATCGAGAAGATCGAGTTCTGCTTCGCCTCGGCCGCGAGGCCGCCGACGATCAACCCGTCGACGGCGGTGTGGCTCGGCGTCAGCACGATGCGGTCGGCCAGCGCGCGGCCGTTCAGCAGCGAGACCTGCTTCAAGACGACGCTTTGATCCGTGGTCCTGATCGACCCGACCGCGATCAACGAGCCGTTGCCGGGGTAGGCAAAGGACTCCTTCTGCGCCGTCGCGAGCAGCGCGCCGTCGGCCGTCCTGACCTGCGCCGCGCCGAAGATATCCGCGGCCGCGGGCGGGGCCGATCCGAGCGCGACGACTGCCACGACCAGCAGAAAGACGCGGCGCATCAACCGAATCTAAGCATCACTCGAAAGAGGGATGCCAGGATCGTGAACGTGCGAGATGATGATCGCCGCCGTGCCGCCCGCGGAACCACTGAGTCCCGAACTCGTCCTGGTGTCTCCCCCCGAGGTTGCGCAGGCGGCCCGCCAGTTGCTGCCGGAGCCGGGGTACTTCGTCGGGACGGGGACTGCGGCACCCCGTGTCGAGTCGAGGCTTCGGCAGCTCTTTGCCCTCGGGGCGGTCTATGCGGTGTGCCTGCTGGTCACGGTGCCGCCGCTCGCCTTCGTCGCGTTCGAGTCACCGTCGGTTCGCTGAGCTTCAGTCTTTGACGTCGGGATCGAGCTCGCGCGCCTGCTGCTCGCGCTCCTGGGCCTGCTGCTCGCGCTCGCGGGCCTGCTGCGACAGCCGCTGAGCCTCCTCGCGTAGCTGCCCGGCCTCGCTCCGGCGCTTGTCGAGCCGCTTGGCCTGCGCCCGGCGCCCTATGTACACGACGATTGCGAGCAGCACGACCGCCGCGATGACGATCACGATGATCGCGGTGGTGCTCATGTCAATCGGTCTTGCCCAGATGCGATCGCAGCCAATCCAGAAGCGCCTCGCGCACGTCCTTCTCGTCCAGCATGGCGACGCCGTGCCTGGTGCCGGGGATCACGAGGAGCTTCTTGTCGCGTGCGGGCGCCTCCTTGTACATCGTTCGGGCATCGGTGCCGGCGCCGTACTGATCGCGCTCCGCGGCGACGAAGAAGACGGGTCGGCGCAGCCTCGGAACCGCCTGGTTGACGCCGTGGATGAAGGTCTCGCCCGAGAGCGACACGAGTGTGTCGACGTCGGTCCCGGGGCGAGAGCCGGCGACGATGGTCGCGCCGCCGCCGAGCGAGGCGCCGATGATCGCGACGTGCTTCGCGCCCCGGCGGCGTAGCTCGGCGACGGCAGGCGCGATGTGGGCGTCGGCGCGGCCGTAGCGATAGTCGTAGAGCAGGACACGAAAGCCGTCGTCCTCGAGGGCCTCCGCGAACGAGACCCAATCGCAGAGCGAGTTGCCGCTCTCGTTCGAGAGGACAACGCCGGCGTCGCCGTCGCCGAGCATCAGCGCCCGGACGGGACCGTCGCCGGGGACGCGGAAGCTGACGAGCTCGCCCTTGGCGCAGCCGTCGAGCGACCCCTCGCGTGCCGATTTCTTCTCGCCGCCGCAGGCCGTGAGCGCCGCGACCGCGAGGAGCAGGAGCGCTTTCTTCACCCGCGCGGAACCGGCCGCTCGAGCTGGCTCTCCACGAGCCGCGTCGCCAGCTCGACGGCGTCGTCCATCTTCTCCTCGTCGACGAGGTCCAGGCTCTCGCTCGGCATGTGGTACTCGGGATAGGGAAAGTGCAGCACGCTCGCCGCCGGGATCTTCTCCTGCGCGAAGTAGTAGTGGTCGGTGCCCGTGGAGGGGGCCGTCAGCTTGACGTCGTAGCGATCGGTCAGGCCGAGCGCGGAGGCCTGCTCGAGCGCGCGCCCGCGGAGCTCGTCCGGCCCCACCATCACCTCGAGGCTCGACCCGTGCGCGATGCAGTCGAGGTTGACCACGCCGACGATGCGGTCGAGCTCGCCCCGCAGCTTCGCCTCGTCGACGTAGTAGCGAGACCCGAGCAGCCCGTACTCCTCGGCGCCGAAGGCGCAGAAGATCAACGTCCGCGCGTGCCGGCGGCCGACGAGGCGCTCGGCGATCCGCCGCACGCCCTCGACGCCTGTCGCATTGTCGATCGTGCCGTTACCCCTCCAGACGGAATCGAAATGCGCCGAGACGACAACGGCCTCGTTCGACTCTCCCTCGAGCTCCGCGATCACATTGCAGTCGGTGAGGCCGGGCAGCAGGCGGCCGCCCGCCTTCAGCCGCGCGCGGGCGCCGTTCATGCCGCGCAGGCGCTCGGCGTCGCCCTTCGAGATCAGCGCCGAGGGGCCGGTCAGGGTCGCCGCGTAGCCGGCGGGAAACGGGCACGCGCCGCCGCCTTCGATCGGGACGGCGTAGAGGCGCGCGAGCTCGGCGCCGTCGCCGCCTTCGATCGCGAACGTCGGCATCTCGAAAACGTCCGGGAGCGCGGGGTAGTCGCCGAGGTAGCGGACGCGGCCCTCCGCGCCGCCGTCCGCCGTTGGCGGCGAATAGACGCAGGGCCCGGCGTCCCAGCGCTCCCCGTCGACCTCGAGCTCGGGCTCGTCTGGGTCGTAGCCGACCAGATGAAACTTCTGCAAGTGGGGCTCCAGGCCGAGCTCGCGAAACGCGGCGGCGATCGCCTCGGCTGCGCGGCGCGCCTCCGGCGAGCCCGCCAGGCGAACGCCGATCTCGATGCCGAGCGTCCGTAAAAGATTCACGCGCGCGAGTCTAGAGCTAACATCGCGCTCCCAAGGAGCGTCAGTAAAGACGCATATATCAAGAGCCTGCGGGAGGTCCGGAATGCGCGATCGGTGGAAGCTCCTCGTCTCGATAAGCCTTGCTGTGCTCGTTGCAACCGCGGTTGTCGGTTGCGGCGGTGGCGGCGGAGGAGGCAACAAGAGCGAAAAAGGCACGGAGGCAGGCGGCAAGGGGGGAACGCTCCTGACCCTTGCGAACGCGGCGCCATCTGGCTCTCCCGATCCGCAGATCAACTACACGCTGCAGGAGTGGCAGCTCCTGGTCCTGAGCCACGACGGGCTCGTCGGCTTCAAGCGAGCGTCGGGGACGGAAGGGACGAAGAAGGTGCCGGATCTCGCCGAGGCGATTCCCGACCCGCAGAACGGCGGCAAGACCTACACGTTCACGCTCCGCAAGGGAATCAAGTTCTCGAACGGCAAGGAGCTGAAGGCGAGCGACGTCAAATACACGTTCGAGCGCCTGTTCAAGATCAAGCAGAGCCCGAACGCGAGCACCTGGTACAACGTGATCGTCGGCGCCGACAAGTGCCTGAAGACGCCGAACACGTGTGATCTCTCGCAGGGCATCGTCGTCGACGACGCCAAGGGGACGGTCACGTTCCACCTGACCCAGGGCGACCCGGAGTTCCTGGACAAGCTCGCGGTTCCGTTCGCGTTCATCCTGCCGACTGGGACGCCAAACAAGGAAGTGAACATCCCGCCGGCGGGGACGGGGTCGTACAAGTTCGTCGAGTACGCGCCGCGCAAGCAGATCCGGCTCGTCCGCAACACGAACTTCAAGGAATGGTCGAAGGACGCCCAGCCGGAGGGGAAGCCGGACGAGATCGTCCAGAAGTTCGGCGTCTCGGTCGAGGGCGAGGTCACCCAGGTCGAGAACAACCAGGCCGACTGGGTGTTCGACAACCCGCCGGCCGACCGGCTGCCCGAGCTCTCCTCGTCGAAGTACGCCGACCGCGTCCACGTCAACCCGCTGACGGCGGTCTGGTACTTCGCGTTCAACGTCCGCCAGCCGCCCTTCAACAACCTGAAGGCCCGCCAGGGGGTCAACTTCGCCACCGACCACAACGCGCTCGTGCGGATCTACGGCGGCCCGAAGCTTGCGTCACCGACGTGCCAGATCCTGCCGCCGAACTTCCCGGGCTACAAGCCGTACTGCCCGTACACGAAGAACCCCGGCGAGAAGTGGTCCGCGCCCGACATGGCGAAGGCGCGACAGCTCATCCAGCAGTCGGGCACGGCCGGCGCGAAGGTCAACGTCACGACCGACACGACCGACGTGAACAAGTCGCTCGCGCTCTACTTCGTCAGCCTGCTGAACCAGCTCGGCTACAAGGCGAAGCTGCAGGCGCTCTCGCCGGACATCCAGTATCCGTACTGCCAGAACTCGAACAACAAGATCCAGTTCTGCATCTCGAGCTGGTACCAGGACTACCCGGCGGCCTCCGACTTCATCAACATCCTGCTCGGCTGCAAGTCCTACAACCCGGGCTCCGACGCGAGCCCGAACATCGCCGAGTTCTGCCAGAAGCCGATCGAGGACAAGATCCAGAAGGCCCTGAAGACCGGCATCACGGATCCCGATGCGGCCAACGACCAGTGGGCTCAGATCGACAAGGAGATCGTCGACCAGGCGCCTTGGGTGCCGATGTTCAACCCGAAGTACATCGATTTCCTGTCGGAGCGGGTGAAGGGCTACACGTTCAGCCCGCAGTGGTACTTCCTGCTCGGGCAGGCATCGGTGAAGTAGGTACAGGGTAAGACGGCGCCGTGGCCGAATTTGCCTACGAGCCCGAAGACACTGCTCTAGCGCCAGGGGAAGCGGCCGGCGACATCGTCGGCCGAAGCCCCTGGATGCTCGCGGGGCGGCGGCTGCTGCGGAACAAGCTCGCGATAGCGGCGCTCGGCCTCTTCCTGCTGATCATCGCCGTCAGCTTTGCCGCCCCGATATACGACCAGTACATCGCGAAGACGGAAGCCTTCGACTCGAACCTCAACGGCACGGCGACGGTCGACGGCAAGGAAGTGCCGGTGATGCAGTCGGGCGGCGGGGAGCTCGGCCTCGGAGAGGTCCCCATCGGCCCCACGTGGGAGCGGCAGTACTTCGTTGGCGCAGACAACCAGGGCCGCGACGTGGCGTCGCGGGTGTTATACGGCGGTCGCTCCTCGCTCGCGATCGGGATCGGCTCGGCGTTGATCGCCTGCCTGCTCGCGCTCCTGATCGGGCTCGCGGCGGGGTTCTTCGGCGGCATCACGGATTCGATCCTCTCCCGCATCATGGACCTGATCTGGGCCTTTCCGGTCTACCTCCTCGCGATCTCACTCGCGACGGTGCTGCTCACGCAGGGCCTGCAGGTCTGGTTCGTCAACGTGCCGGCGGACTCGCTGTGGATTCCCACCCTGATCATCGGGATCGTCTACGTCCCGTACGTGTTTCGGCCCGTGCGCGGCCAGGTGCTGTCGATCCGCGAGAAGGAGTTCGTCGACGCCGCGATCTCGCAAGGCGCCTCGAACCTGCGGTTGATGTTCAGCGAGATCCTCCCGAACGTCGCGTCGACGGTCATCGTCCTACTGCCGCTGATCATTGCGACGACGATCCTCACCGAAGCTGCGTTGTCGTACCTGTCGATCGGCGTCCAGGCTCCGAAGGCGAGCTGGGGGACGGTGATCCAGGATGGCCAGGGGCTCCTTTACACCCGCCCGATGGTCGCGATCGCGCCGGGGATCATGATCGTGCTCACGGTGCTGTCGCTGAACGTGCTCGGGGACGGCCTTCGCGATGCGTTGGACCCGCGGGCGAAGCTGAGGATGAAGCAGTGAGGCGTCGCTGATGGCGGCACCCGCTCTCACACTTCGGCGGCTCGGACGCGCTGCAAAGCGTCGCGAGCCTTCGTCCTCAGTCGCACACGTAGCCTCAGGCTACGCACGCTCCCTGCGTCCTTGGCTCGCTCGCTTTTCGCGAGCCGAACTCGCGAATTGTTCGGGCGGGCGCCGGTAGTGGCCGCCTTCATCATCCGCCGCTTGGCCTGGCTGGTCGTCGTCCTGTTCTTCATCACCGTCCTCGTCTTCCTCATCTTCTTCAACACCCCGGGAGTGAACCCGGCGCGCCAGATGGCCGGCCGCCACGCAGATCCACAGACGGTCGAGACGATCAAGCACGAGTTCGGGCTCGACCGCGCGCTGCCCGTGCGCTACGCGCTGATGATGAAGCACCTCTTCATCGAGCGCGACCTGTTCTCGTACTCGAGCCGCGTCAAGGTGATCCCGGAGATCGTGAGCGCGGCGCCGGTCACGTTCTCGCTCGTGATCGGGGCGGCGGTGATCTGGGTCTTCTTCAGCATCGCGGCCGGTCTTGCCGCCGCGGTGCTGCGCGGGACCATCTTCGACCCGCTGTTAATGATCCTGGCCCTGATCGGGATCTCGATGCCCGTCTTCTGGCTCGGCGAGGTCGCGAACCTGATCACGCAGGACCGGCTGCACGACACGTTCCTGTTCAGCTGGGTGCCGCCGCTCGGCTACACGCCGATCACCGAGGACCCGTTCATGTGGTTCAAGCACATGATCATCCCCTGGTTCGTGCTCTCGGTCCTGTACGTGGGCTTCTATGCGCGCGTCCTGCGGGCGAACATCATCGAGGTCGAGAGCGAGGACTACGTACGGACGGCCAAGGCGAAAGGGCTGTCCCCGCGGCGCGTCTTGCTGCGGCACCAGCTGCGCACGTCGTTGATCACGTTCGTCTCGCTGTTCGGGCTCGACATCGGCTTCCTGATCGGCGGCGGGGCGCTGCTGACCGAGGTCGTGTTCGGCCTGCCGGGGGTCGGCCAGCTCACGTACCAGTCGCTGACGACGCTCGACCTGCCGGTGATCATGGCGACGGTCATCTACGCGGCGTTCTTCATCACCCTCTGTAGCGCGCTCGTCGACATCCTGTACGCGTACCTCGACCCGCGCGTCAGGCTCGCTTAGCCACAGGGCTCGGGCGACGGGCTAGTCTGCCGCGCGATGAGGGTCGGGATCGTCGTCCCGTACTCGTGGTCGTTCTGGGGCGGCGTGCCCGAGCACGCCGAGCACCAGGCGCGCGCGCTCACTGAGCTCGGTGTCGAGACGCGCACGATCATCGGCAACGATCCGCCGGGCACTTTCACGCGGCTGCTCCATCCGCGCCATGGGCGCCACGGAGAGCCGCCGCCTGACGTGATTCCGGTCGGGCGCTCGGTGATCGTGCCCGCGAACGGCGCCCTGCCGAACATCGTCCTCAGCCCCAACGCCGTGCTTCGCGTGCGCCAGGCGCTCGAGCGCGAGCATTTCGACGTCCTTCACCTGCACGAGCCGATGACGCCGGTCATCTGCACCGCGGCGCTCGCGTCCGCCCGCTGCCCGGTCGTCGCCACCTCTCATGCCGCCGGAGAGCTCGGCTGGAACAGGTTCGCCAAGCCGCTCTGGGGCTTTCTGATGGACCGGATCGACCACCGCATCGCGGTCTCCGAGCAGGCGCGTGCTTCGACGGCGCACTGGTTTCCGGGCGACTACGAGATCCTGCCCAACGGCGTGCTGATCCCGCCGGCGGCCGACCCGGCCGAGCGCGAGCACCGAGTGGTGTTCGTCGGCCGCCACGACCCGCGCAAGGGGATGCCGGTGCTTCTTCGGGCGTGGCCCGAGGTGCATCGCGAGACGGGTGCGACCCTGCGAATCGTCGGCGCCGATCCGCTTGCGGTGCGGCTGCAGCTCTCCCGGCATCGCATCGACCACCACGGGATCGAGACGCTGGGCTCACTGGCGGACGACGATCTGACGGAGGAGCTGCTGAGGGCCAAGCTGCTCGTCGCGCCGTCCCTCGGAGGGGAGAGCTTCGGGATGGTGCTGACGCGGGCCTTCGCGTGCGCGACGCCGGTGGTCGCCTCGGCGATTCCGGGATACCGCGACGTGATGAGGGCCGAGACGGGGGAGCTCGTCCCGCCGGGCGACCCGCAGGCGCTTGCTGCGGCCGTGATCTCCATGCTGCGCGACGAGCCGCGGCGGCGCGATCTCGGCGCGGCCGCGCGCGAGTACGCCCGCCGGCACTACGACTGGCGCGACATCGCGCGCCGGCTCGTCGAGATCTACGAGAGCGTCGGCGCCGGCCGCGAGTCGCTTGCAGCCACGGCATGAGACTTCGGCTTCAGGCGCCGCGTCAATGGTGGGCGCGCGTCGGGCTGTTGATCCCCGCGGCGCTGGCCGTGGCGACGCTGGTTTGGTGGCGCGGTCCGGAGTGGGGCCTCGTTCTCGACGCCTTCACCGTCGTGGAGTGGTGGTGGGTGGTCGCGGCGATCGCGCTGAACCTTTGCTCCGTCCTGGTGCGCGCGGTTGCCTGGCGGACCGTGATCAACCAGGCGATCCCGCCGCCGCATCCGCGCTTCTCACTCGTCTTCTCGGCCTTCTCGGTCGGCCTGTTCGCGAACGCCGTCCTGCCCGGGAGGATCGGCGAGCTCGCGCGCGTCGCAGTCCTGTCGCGGAAGTTGAACGGGCGCCCCGGCACATGGGCGGCGCTGCTCGGCAGCGTGTTCGCCCACCGCTTGTTCGATCTCTTGCCTGCTGTGGCCCTGATCCTGTACACGCTGTTCACCGCGAAGGTGCCGGACTGGGCGGTCACGAGCCTTGCAATCCTGCTCGCAGTCGGCTCGGTCTTGCTCGCCGTCGCGATGGTGAGCGCGATGCGACACCACCGCCCGGTGCTCGACGAGCTCGGCCCGATCCGCAAGATGCTGACGATGGCCCGGTACGGGCTCGGCGTTCTGCACTCGCCGCTCCCTGCCGCGTTCGCCGCGTTCTGCCAGTGCCTCGGCTGGCTCTTCCAGTTGCTGGCTGTCTTCACTGCGATGCACGCGTTCGGCATCCACGAGGGCATGCCGGCCGCGGCGCTCGTGCTCGTGCTGATGAACCTCGCGACGATCTTCCCGCTCTGGCCGGGGAACGTCGGCCTCGTCCAGGCGGCGGTCGCGCTGCCGCTGCTGAGCTACGGTGTCTCGAAGGCGAAAGGAATCGCGTTCGGCTTCGGGCTCCAGGCGATCGAGGCGTCGGTCGGCGTCGGCGTGGGCTTGATCTTCCTGGCGCGAGAGGGGCTCTCGTTCGCGGTGCTGCGGAGGATGCCGCCGGCGACGGAAGCTTCGGAAGGCGTCGAGCAGCCCGCATCCGAAACGGACGGCGCTCGTGCGCGCGCTCGCGTGCCCGGCTAGCCTCAAAGGCGTCCTCACCGCGCCGGAGGCCGCCGCCGCGCTGGCGGAAGGCCTCCGCTCCGGCGGGGCGGAGGCGGAGGAGCTTCCGCTCGCCGACGGCGGCGAGGGCACCGCTTCGGTGCTGGCGCGCGCGATCGGTTTAGAGGGTTGTGTTGCACGCCACATTCACGACGCCTTCGGGCGCGAGCGTGAGGCGCCGATCCGTTACCTGCGCGACGGCAGCGCCGTCGTCGAAGCGGCAGAGGCGATCCCGCTCGGCCCGACCCGCCTCGACCCGATCAACGCCTCGAGCCGCGGGCTCGCCGAACTGATCGAAGCGGTGGGGCGCTGCAAACGGCTGCTCGTCTGTCTGGGCGGCACGGCGAACATGGATGGCGGTGAGGGGTTTCGTGAGCTGCAACGCAAGCTCACCGTTCCCACGGTCGCGCTCTGCGACGTCGACGCGCGGCTGCTCGAGGCTCCGTGGCTGTTCGGGCCGCAGAAGGGCGCGACGCCGGAGCAGGTGGAGTGGCTCGAACGGCGCCTCGCCGCGATGAAGGAGCTGGAGCCGTACGCCGAGCTGCGGGGCGCCGGCGCAGCGGGCGGCCTGGGGGCGGCGTTCGCCTCGCTCGGCGCCGAGCTCGTCCCCGGCGCGCGCTACGTGCTCGAGCTCGTGCGCTTCCGCGACCGCGCTCGCGCCGCCGACCTCGTAGTCACCGGTGAGGGCAAGGTGGACGGGACGACGCTGCGCGGCAAGGCGCCGGGCGAGGCGGCAGGGATCTGCCGAGAGGAGGGTGTTCGCTGTGCCGTCTTCGGCGGACGAGTCGAGGCCGAGGTCGAGGGCGCCGAGCTGCACGAGCTGAGCGGGTCGCCGGAGCACGCGCGCGAGGATCTCGTCGAGCTCGGCGCGGAGCTGGCCCGCTAGACCGACGCGACGCCTGGGCGGAGCGACGCGAGCCGCGTCCCCACGACGGCGTCAGCGGCGCTCGCGCTCGCCGCGTGGCCGGTCACGGCGCCGAGGAAGTCGTCGCGTTCGAGCGCGTACAGGTCGACGTCGGTGAGCGCGGTGACGGTGGCCGTTCGCGGCACGTCCCGAAGCAGGGCGATCTCGCCGAAGTAGTCGCCGGGCTCGAGCTCGGGGACCGCCGCCGGCCCGTTTGCCGCCACCGAGACGCGGCCGTCGGAGATGACGTAGAAGCGGTCGCCGACGTCGCCCTGGCGAATGATCGGCTCGCCCGCCCTCGCCTGGACCGGGATCGCGGCAAGCGCCAACTGCTCCAGCACGGTCGGCGGCAGCGGTCCGAACATGGGAATCGACCGAAGGAGCTCGAGGGGGCGTTCGGGCACCGGCGCCTCGGCGTCGATCTGGGCCAGTTGCCTCCACGCGAGCAGCGCCGCCACCGGCAGCGCGGCACCGGTCGCGATCAGCGCACCACGAATGCCGAGGAGGTCGATCAGCAAGGGAGC
This sequence comes from Actinomycetota bacterium, assembly GCA_046728975.1. Lineage (GTDB taxonomy): Bacteria > Actinomycetota > Thermoleophilia > Gaiellales > Gaiellaceae > JBKPFU01. The sequence continues at coordinate 13,202 of JBKPFU010000107.1, forward strand.
CAGCAACGCGCCGATGCCGATCGTCCCGACGATGATCCCCTCGAGCACCCCGAATACGCGCGACAGCACCTCGTCGGCGACGCCGCGCTGCAGCAACGTGATCGCCGCGACGTCGACGAGGGTGTTGCCGACTCCGACAACAACGAGAAGGATGATCGCAAGCGCGACGTCCGGCAAGACGCCGATCAGCGCGAGCGGGATTCCCCACAGCAGGATCCCGAACGCGAACCGTGTCCCCAGCCTTCGCTGGCCGAGCAGCGAGATCGCGGCGAGACCACCGATCAGCCCGCCGATCCCGATCGCCGAGTTCAGGTAACCGACACCCGAAGTGTCGAGGTCGAGCTGCTCGAGCGCGGTGACCACGATCAGGACGCCCAGGGCGCCGGCAACCAACGTCTGCAGGCTCAAGAGCCCGACCAGCAGGCGCAGCCGGCTGTCGGCAAGAATCGCGCGAAAGCCCGCGGAGAGCTCGTGCACGACGCCGGCCGCGCTCTCGGTCTCCCGTTTCTCCGGGGCGCCCGGCTTCGAGATCCGGGCGACGTTGTAGGCCGACCAAAGGAAGGTCGCCGCCGTGACGATGAAGACGACGCCCGGCGTCGTAATCCCGAGCAACAGGCCGGCGATCGCCGGGCCCCCGAACATGCCGAAGCTCTCGATCGTGCTCGAGGTCGCATTCGCCGACGCGAGCTCGTCCGGCGTCCGCACCAGCGAAGGCAGCAGCGCCGCCTGCGCCGGGCCGAACACCGTGCTGACGAGCGCCACAAAGATGGCGAGCACGTACACGATTGCGGCCGACATGTCCGTCAGCGCTGCCACCGCCATGACGGCGAGCGCAGCCGCGCGCACGAGGTCGGAGACGAGCATGACAAGGCGCCGCGGAAAACGGTCGCCGAGAATCGCCGCAAACGGCGCCGCGATTCCCGACGGCACCATCCGCAGCATGGTGATCAGCCCGACCGCCGAGGCTCCGCCCGCGCGGTACGCGAACACGGCGATCGCGACGCCGTAGGCCCAATAGCCGAGGATCGAACCGGCAAAGGCGAGCTCGACCCGGCGCAGATCGGGATTGGCGAACACGCGCCCGAAGGCTGAAAACGACTCGGAAAGCCGCTTCCGGAGACCCGCCACGAGCCAAGCATTCCAGCTTCGGTTGTGTTTTTAAATACGAGCAGGGAAGATTTAGCCGCGACGACCCGTCTAGGGGTCGATGACTCCCGGGAGTCGAAAGGAGGATCGAATGGCGAACAAGAACGAGCCCGACGTCGAAGGCCACGCCACCAAGGGCGCGGCAGCGGCAGCGGCACAACCGGACGTCGAAGGTCACGCGTACAAGGCGACCAAGGGCGCAACCAAGGGCGAGACCGAGGAGCCGGACGTCGAGGGCCACGCCTACAAGGCGACCAAGGGCGCAACCAAGGGCGAGACCGAGGAGCCGGACGTCGAGGGCCACGCCTACAAGGCACAGTCGGGCGCAGAGGCCGACGAGGAGCCGGACGTCGAGGGCCACATGCTGAAGGGCGCGAACAAGCCAGCAGCGAACGCCTAACGACGACCTAGGTCGATGAAAAGAGCCCGGGCACCACCCGGGCTTTTTTCATTGGCGGAGAATCTTCTCGAGCGCGTCGAGCAGGCGAAGCGCCGGCCGCCGTTCCTCCGGGTCGAGCTCCTCGAGGGCGGCGGCGATCTTCGCCAGCGCAGCGGCGTCGCCCCCTTCGGCGTCGAGCATCTGCTGCGCGCGCCTGCCCCGCTGCAGGAGGTCGAGCGCGATTGCCGCCTGGTTCGCGAACAGCCCCAGCAGCTCCATCTCGGCGAGCGAGAACCGCGCCTCCTGCGGACGGTCGAGCACCTCGAGCACGCCGAGCGAGCGCTCCTCGTACAGCAGCGGGACGGCCATCAGGCCCTTCGGCACGTACCCAGTGCTCTCGGCCACGTCCCGGCCGAACCGTGGATCCTGCATGACGTCCTCGATCACGAGCGGCTGGCGCGTCACGAGGACCCAGCCGGCGATGCCCGTGCTGGATGGAAACCGCTTGCCGACGAGCTCGTCCGCCCCCTCACCGGCGACGGCCTCGAAGACGAGCTCGTCTGCCTCCTCGTCGTGCAGGAAGATCGACGACGCCTTCGCGCCGAAGATCGATCGCGCCACTTCGACGATCGATTGCAGCAGCGCCGCGTGCGCCTGCTCCGACGGAAGAACGCCCGCGGAGACGATCGCGCGCAGGTCCTCGCTCATAGGCCAACCCTTTGGCGTATGAGCGTGGGGAGGGGTGTGACCAGCGCGGAGCGAGTGGGAGGTTCCCCCGATTCTATGGAGAAGGGGGCTCGTGGGGGAAACAGGGTTTCCCCCACGGGAGCGAGCCGAAGGCGAGCGACGGTCATTCCTGCGCTCCGACGTTCGACGAGGTGAGATAGAGGACGCTCTTGAGCTGGAACGGGGTCAGCTCCGGATGCTTCGACAGGATCAGCGCGCAAATTCCGCTCATGTGCGGCGTGGCGAAGCTGTTCCCAGTGGAGACGATCCGGCCGCCGCCGATCCACGCGATCTCGACGCCGACGCCGCGCGCGAAGAACTCCACCGGGGGCGACGGGTTGTAGAAAAACGTGAGCGGGTCTTTCTCCTCGTGGCTGCCGACCGAGATCACCGAGGAGAAGCGCCATGGGTAGCTCTCGACCGGCATGTTGTGCGCCGAGGCAACGAGGACCGTTCGCCGGAAGTATGCGCTGTCGGCCAGCTCGTGCAGCATCGACGCGAAGCGCTGCTTCGTCGTCGACAGGCTCATGTTGATCACGTCGAAGCCCTGCTCGACGGCCCATTTGAGCCCGCCCAGCAGCACCCCGCCCGAGCCGGTGAAGCCGGCGCCGAGGACGCGAACGCTGAAGAGGCTGCACTCCGGGGCGATCGAGCGGATGATCCCCGCGCATCCCGTTCCGTGGCCGCAGAGGTCGCCCTCCGTGTCCTCCGCGATGACCGGTTCGTCGTCCTCGTCGAGTGAAACCGCGACCGCGCCCTCGACGTCACCGACCAGCTCGTGGCTCGCGTCGACGCCGCTGTCGAGGATGCAGACGCGGATGCCCTTGCCGGTCGCGCCGCCGAAGGCCCACTCACGGGTAACGCGGTCGGGCCACTCGACCCCGATCTCGATCCCCGCCGCGGCGCCCGCGGGCAAGCTCCACGCTGGAAGCGGCTCGCCGGTCTCGCGCTCGGGCTCTCGTTCAGCCTCGGCCATGCGTTGATCCTAAGCGGGACCGCGAGGTTGTGAGGCGGCGCTCAGGACGTCGAGAAACGCCTGCGAAGCTCCTCGACGAGAGGTCGATCGGGCTCGTAGCCCTCCTGCGCGAGCGCCGCCTCGAGGTCGGTGATGAGCGCTTCTCGGAAGGCCGCATCGGCCTCGGCGCGAGCGATGATCTCGTCCAGGTCGCGGCACGCAAAAGGAAGCTCCTGCGCGGCGCGAACCCACCCTTCGGGCGCGGGTGGAAGTCGGCGAATCAACTCCGCCAGCCGTTCTTCGTCGTACGCGTCCATCACGTCACCTGCCCACCTGACGGGGCTGCGAGCGGGTTTCTTCCCTGATACGCGTCGCGAAGCTTGCCCAAACAGCGCGAAATGCGGCTTGCGATCGTTCCCGGCGGGAGATCGAGCGCCTCTCCGATCGTCCGGTAGCTCTCGTCGCGGGCGAAGAAGCGGTCGAGGATCTCCCGGCAGTTTTCCGACAACGTCGCCATGGCCTCGTGCACTGCAAAGGCCTCGTCCACCTGGGCGATCACATCGTCCACCTCGTCCGGGACCTCGTCCGCCTCGGATGGCTGCTCTCGCGCAGCGCCGCGAAGGCGGTCGATGCAGACGCGCCGGGTCAGCTGTGCGATCCACGGCCTGACCGCGTCATCGTCGCGCAGCGAGTCGAGGCGCTCGTACACGCGCGCGAAGACCTCCTGGAACACGTCTTCGGCGTCGTGCTCGCGCAGCCGGAACGCCTGCACGCAGATCGCGTAGACATAGCGCGAGAAGCGGTCTACGAGCAGCCCCCATGCGCCCTGGTCGCCGTCGCGGCAAAGGGCGACAAGCTGGGCGTCTGAGACGAACGCCGCGTTCATCTCGCCGCACGCCGCAGCGCTAGTGCTCGCGCTGCTCCGCCGCGCGGAGGCGCTTCGCCATCGCCTGGAGGAGCTTCCAGGCGATCCTCGAGTCCGTCTCGACCAGCGGCCGGAACTCCCAGGAGGTGAGCCCGTAGCAGCGGAGCTCGCTGTCGGCGGTTACGGTGGCTGTTCGGGCGCCGTCGTCGATCAGCGCTATCTCGCCGAAGTAGTCGCCCGGACCCAGCGACGCGCGCTCCTCGCCCTGGACGGAGACCTTCGCCGTCCCGTCCGCGATCACGAAGAAGCCGATGCCGCCGGTGCCCTCGGAGGCGATCGTGTCGCCGGGGTTGAACGTGCGCTCCTTGAACGACTTGGCGACCTGCTGGAGCTCTTTCTGCTCGAGGTCCGAGAAGAGGGGAACGCGATGGAGAAGATCGACTGGAGCTTCGGCCATGGCGCGATTCTATGCCGGTTTCGCCGGGTTCGCAGCTTCGACCCGCTGTGCAAGCTCCTCGATCCGCCCCTCGGCGGCATCGAGCTTCGCGAGGCAGAAACGATAGAGCTCCTCGCCTCGTCCCCAAAGGGCGATTGCCTCGTCGAGCGGCGCTTCGCCGCTCTCGAGACGCTGGACGATCTGCTCCAGCTCTTTCTGGGCGTTTTCGAACGTCTGTTCAGTCGACATGCGCGCCGAACCTTCCGTCACCGACCTCCACGTCGATCTCCTGGCCCGGGGCAACATCCGCCGTCGATCGCACCAGCGTTTCGCCACGACGCACGATGGCGTACCCGCGTTTGACCGTAGCGGTCGGCGACAGCGCCCGCAGGCGCCCTGAGGCGTGCTCGAGTGCCGCGCGCCGCCGCTCCAGGAGGAGCTTCGGCGCGCGCCGGAGGCGGTCGCGATCGGCGGCGAGTGTCTCGCGGTGGCGTTCGAGCACGCGCCGCGCGCCCCGTTCGAGGCCCGCCCTCGCGCGGTCGAGACGCTCGAGCAGCTGCGCCAGGTCCGGAACGACCATTCGCGCGGCCGTGCTCGGCGTCGATGCCCGCACGTCGGCGGCCAGGTCGCAAAGCGGCGTGTCCTGCTCGTGTCCCACGGCCGAGACGATCGGGACGGGACAGGCCGCTACGGCTCGCACGAGCTGCTCGTCGCTGAACGGAAGCAGGTCCTCGAAGCTGCCGCCGCCGCGCGCGAGCACGATCACGTCGACGCCGTCGATCCCGCATAGGCGGCGAAGCGCGTCCACGATCGCACGCGCCGCCCGCGGGCCCTGAACGTACGTTTCGGCGACGACGACGTCCGCGGGCGGAAAGCGCGTCGTCACGGCCGTCAGCACGTCGCGCTTCGCGGCGGCGTCGTTTCCCGTGACGAGGCCGATCCGGCGGGGCAGGACGGGCAGCGGCCGCTTTCGCTCGGCCGCAAAGACGCCCTCCGCGGCGAGCTTTCGCTTCAGGCGCTCGATCGCGGCCAGATGGTCGCCGAGCCCGAAGCGCTCGAGCGAAAGCGCCCGCAACCGGAACTCGCCGCGGGCTTCGAAGAAATCGGGCCGGCCGTAGACGTGGATGCGATCACCGTCGACGATCTCGAGCCTGAGGCCGTCGAACTGCCCACGCGGCATCGAAACCGCGAGGCACGCGCCGTCGGAGGGATCCTTCAGCGTGAAGAAGACGCTCTGCCAGCGCGGGTGGCGTTTGAGCTCCGTTACCTCGCCCTCGACCCAGACGGTCGGAAGCCGCGACAACCAGCGGGAAATGCCGCGGTTGAACGCGGAGACGGAGTAGACCTTGCGGTCGCCGTGCCGGACCGCCTCGACCTTCATCGCGACGATCGTAGCCGCGGGAAGGCTTAAAGCAGAATGCGCGCCGCCGTCTCCGGCGGGCAGCCTTCGCCGATGAGCTCGACCGCGCGGTGGAGATCGGCGTCACTGTGCGCGATCTTCTCCGCCAGGGGAAGTGGGAAGCCGGCCTCCATCAGGATGTGCAGCCGCCAGCTCTCGACTTTGCCGCGCTCGTCATGGGTTTCGGTGATCTGGCTCATCGCGTCGTCCGTGTCCGTTCGCCCTTTCCTAGACGAACCCTGCAGCCGTAAGTTTGCGCCGTTTATTCGTCGCGAAACACCCCGGACATGCGGCTTTCCGCGCCCGCTGCGGCTTCTTCGAGGCGGCGCGAGAGCTCGGTCACGCGCGCATGGAGAACCGTCCGCTCGGCTTCGGCGTCGGCGGCGGTCGCCTGGAGCTGCGAGCGGAGCTCCGTCTCCGTCCGCGCGATCTGAGCCTGAAGGTCGGCGAGGAACTCGTCGCGTCGGCGTTCGAGGACGGCTGTGATCTCGTCGAGCCGTCGCTCGATTCGACGTGCACCGGCGTCGGAAACCTGGGCGAGTCGCTCGGCAAGGACGGTTTGGGCCTGGCGCTCGAAGTTCGCGACCGCCTTGTCGAGCTCGCGCGAGAGGCGCCTGGCCGCGTCCTCGCGGGCCTGTCGGACGGCCTCGGAAAACTGCTGAACCGCGCTTTCGGACAAGCTGTTCGCGGTGCGCTCGACGACACGCGACATTTGGTCGAGCTGGCGCCGCTCCACGTCGGCGAAGCTGGCCTGGATCCGCCGAACGGCGTCGCCCTCTTCGGCGGCGACGCGATCGCTTAGCTCGCGCTCGCGGTGACGGAGCCGATCCGACACCTCGTGCAGCGCCCGGCGGCGAGCATTTTCGTGCGCCTCCAGCTCCTCGCGCGCGCGCCCTGCCGCTTCCTGCGCCGCCCGATCGAAGTCCTCGCGGAGCTTGACGAGGCTCGCTCGCTGCTCCTCGCTCGCCGACTGCAGCTCGTCTGTTTCGCGCTTCATCCTGGCCTCGGCGGCGTCCAACGCCTCGCGCTGCCGCTGCTCCAACGGTTGCAGCTGCGCCGCGAGCGACTCCTGCGCGCGCTCGAGATCGCGGCTCCATTCCCGCAACCGTTGGTCGACGCGCGACTCCACGCGCGCGAGCGCCTCCGCGAGCTCCGCCGACGCCCGCCGCTCGCGGTCGGCGACGAGCGTCCGGCGCTCCTCGGCAATCCGGCGCTCCTCGTCCGCGAGCAGCGAGGCCGATTCGGCCCGCGCCCGCGCCAGCGTGTACTCGAGCTCGCGCGCGCGTTGCGCGCTCTCCCGTTCGACCACCTCTTCCAACCGTCGCTCCGCGTCGCTGAGCGTGTCCTCGATGCGCCGGCCGCGCGCCACCGCCTTGTGAAGGAGCGAGGCGGTGGCGGCGACGAGCGCCGCCGCCGTCAGCCCACCGGCTGCGAGCGCGAGCTCGGCGCTCGGGTCGAGGACGACGAAGATCCACGCCGCGACCGCCGCAGACGCGATCAGCGCACACAGGCGGACGAACCAACGGGTCTGGCCGCGGTCGAGCGCAGCGGCGCCGAGCGCGAGGAAGGCGGCGACTGCCGCGACCACGAACGCGATCTCGAAGGCGAGCTCCGGGCTCACCGCAGGGATGGTAGGGGACTAGGAGGGCTTGGCGGGATGCCGCTCGTCGCCGGGGCGCGATGGCCGGTGCGAGGCAAGGACGCAGGGAGCGTTCGTATTGAACGAAATACGGACACGACCGAGGACGCAGCCTCGCACCGGCCAGCGCGTTCCGGCGGCCTAGCCTGTATTCCGCCAAGCCCTCCCAACTCACACGTGAACCAGGACGAGAGCGGCGGCAAGCGCCACCGTCGCTGCGGCGAGCGCTCGCAGCGCGTTCTCGGGCGCACGCAGCAGGGTCTCCTCCGTGATCGGCTCGCGATCGCCGTCGACGAGCTCGAGCGTGCCCGTGACGCGTGCGACGTGCCGGCGCACGTGCCGGACCGGCGTGGAGAGGACCCGCTGCGCGAGGCTTGCGAGCGTGGCGAAGACGGCCGCCGCGACGGCTTCGAGCCTCAGCGTCTCGGCAGCGGCGAAGTACCCCGTCAGGACCGGGAACGCGCCCCACGCGAGGCCAAACCAGAGGTCTGTGTGGAAGCGGCCGCCGAACAGCTCGAGGTTGTACGCGGCGACGAGGAAGGCGCCCACGGCGACGAAGGCCAGCAGCGGCAGGCTGAAGTCGATCGCTGCGGCGATGCCTATCGCGACGGCTCCCGCGATCGACGCGACGGCGAGCACGATCAGAGTGCCGTCACCGATCCGGGTGCGGAGGGGCCGCCCGTTCAGCTCGTCCAAGGCGTGCGCGCCCACGCCGAGCGCGAGGAAGAACGCTGCGAGCGCGGCGACGAGGCGCCACGGGTGGAGCTCGGGCGCGAGCCCGAACCCGATGACGACGTAGCTCAGGTGCCACGCCGTGTACGGCGGGTGCAGCAGAGTGATGTAGTCGCGCCAGCCGCCCGGCGCGAGCGCGTAGAACGCAGGCTTCGCCTGCATCGTCATCGCCGGCGGCCCCAGACGACGATGCCGCCGCCGAGGCTGAGCAAGCGGATCTGCGGGTTTTCGAGCCCGGCGCCGGTCCAAAGGTCGCGCAGCCGCGCGAGCGGATACCGGCGGTGGAAGTCGCGGATGCTGTCGCCGAGAAAGCGGCCGACCTCGTGCCAGCCGGACCCGATGAGCGCGCCTGCCGCGGGCAGGCCGACCCTGACGTACAGCTCCCACAGCGGCCGCGCTGCGCCGCTGGGGACGGAGAAGTCGAGCCCGGCGACGACGGCGCCAGGCCGCGCGACCCGCGCGAACTCGCGAAGCGCGCGTGCCGGCTCGTCGACGTAGCGAAGGACGTAGGCGAAGGTCACGCCGTCGACCGAAGTGTCCTCCAGAGGCAGCTGCTCCGCGGAGCCCTCGAGCAGCCGGACCGGCGCATCGCCGACACGGCGGCGCGCCTCCACGAGCATCGCCGCGCTCTGGTCGACCGCGACCACCGCGCAGCCCTTCGTGCGAGCGAGCTCGAGCGCAACGGCTCCCGTTCCCGTCGCGACGTCGACCACGGTGTCGCCGGGACCTGCATCGATACGCGAGACCAGGAAGCGTCTCCAGCGCGGATCCTGCCCCAGTGAAAGCAGTCGGGCATACCGATCGTAGGTCGGAGCGAGCGGGGCGAAGAGATCGAGCGCGTGGCGGCGGCGCGGTGACAGAGCCTCGACCACGAGGCCGAGTCTATGCTTGCCCGATGCCCCTCATCGACGACCTCCGCCGAATCGCGGATGCGGCCGCCCGCTACTGCGATCCTGGCGAGGACGTGGTCGGGATCGTGCCGACCGAGCCTGCCGACGGCGTCCGCGCCTATCTCTGCGCCTTCGGCGCCGAGGACGAGACGCGGAGCTGGATCGTGCTCGACGACGGCGGACATTCGGTCCGAGACCGCGCGTTGATCCGCGACGTCGTCTCGATCGCGGCCATGTGCGAGCTCGCCGAGGAGTTCGCGGCCGGCGGCGACATCGACGAGCTGCGCTCGCGGCTGGTCGCGCTCCGTCTCACCGAGAGCCCACCGGGGGTCGAGGACGCAGAAGAAGCGGCGTTCGTCCTACAGACGACGGTCGGCGCTCCCCCGCAGGTCGCCTCGGCGGAACGGCTCGACGCGGTCGGGTCGGCGACGCGGCGGCTGGAGCAGGCGCTGGACGACCGAGGCGGCTCGCCGTTCGCGGAGGCGATGCGCCAGGCGATGGCGACGGTAGAAGCACTGCGAAAGGACGTCGAAACGCATTACAAGAGGGATCTGAGTTGAGCGAGGGCCCGGGCTTCCCGTTCGGAGGCGACCCCGAGGACCTGATGCGCAGCCTGCGCGAGTTTGCCGAGCAACAGGCCGAGTCTGTACAGGAGGCCCAGCGCGAGCAGTTCGCGACGCTGACGCTGAACACGGCCGTCGAGCTCACCGCCGCGGCGCTGCAGCAGGTCAACGTCGAGGGCGGTTCCGATGAGCAGGCGCTCGCCCTGCGCGACGCGATGCGCGTGCTCTTCCCCGAGGCCGTCGCGTTGGTCAGTGCGGCGCGGCAGGGCTTCATGCGCGAGCGCTAGGCAAAGCGCCGACTAGAATCCGGCCGCCCGTGGCGCTCCTCGACCGCGCTATCGTCCGCCTCCTGCCGGCCGTCCCGAGGCCGATCGTCCGCCGCCTTTCGGAGCCGTACATCGCGGGGCCGTCGCTCGGCGACGCCTGCAAGGTGGTCAAGCGGCTGAACCGCGGCCGGAAGATGGCAACCATCGACGTCCTCGGCGAGGAGATCACCGAGCCCGACGAGGCGCGCGTGATCGCCGAGACGTACAAGGACGTGTTCCGGGCGATCGAGCGCGAGCAGCTCGACTCGAACGTGAGCGTCAAGCTGACGGCGCTCGGGCTCAAGCTCGACTACGCCCTCTGCCGCGAGAACCTGGAGCTGGTCGTCTCCCATGCCGCCGAGTCGGGCAATTTCGTGCGAATCGACATGGAGGATTCCTCGACGACCGAGGACACGCTGCAGCTCTACCGCGACGCGCGCGCGGATGGGTTCGACAATGTCGGGGTCGTCCTGCAGGCGTACATGCGGCGCACGCTCGACGACATCGAGTCGCTGGCCGAGCTCGTTCCGAACGTCCGGCTCTGCAAGGGCATCTACCTCGAGCCGCCGGAGGTGGCATACCAGGAGTTCGAGGAGGTGCGCGCCAACTTCGTCCGAGCGCTGGAGGCCCTGCTCGACCTCGGCTCGTACATCGGGATCGCGACCCACGACGAGTGGCTTCTCGGCGAGGGGCAGCGGCTGGTCGAGGAGCGAGGGCTCGGGCGCGACGATTACGAGTTCCAGATGCTGCTCGGCGTGCGCGAGACGCTCGGCGACCGCCTCGTCGCCGACGGACATCGGTTGCGGATCTACGTGCCCTTCGGCGAGCACTGGTACGGATACTCGCTGCGGCGGCTCCAGGAGAACCCGAAGATCGCCGGCTACATCGCGTCCGACACCGTCGGCCGCTTCCTTCACCGCGACGGCCGCACTTGATCTGGACGCGGGCCGAAGGGTGCCGCGTCTGGGACGCCGACGGCCGCGAATATCTCGACCTCTCGGCGGGGTTCGGCGTTGCGGCGCTCGGGCACCGGAACCCGAAGATCCTCGCGGCATGGGCGGAGCAGCCGGTCGTTCACGCCCTGGGCGACCTCGCCGAGGCCGAGGTCACAGCCCGGCTGCGCAACGCGCTGCCGCGCCCGGCGAAGCTCGGCGTCACGGGTGAGGATGCGGTCGAGATCGGGCTGCGCACCGCGCTCCTTGCGACCGGGAAGGCCGGCATCGTCTGCTTCGAGGGCGCCTACCACGGAACTGGCCTGGCGGCTCTGGCCGCGACCTCGATCGAGGGTTTTCGCCTGCCCTTCCGCAAGTGGCTTCCCGGGCCGGTCTTCCGGCGCCGATACGGC
>JBKPFU010000108.1:0-2882 GCA_046728975.1 Actinomycetota bacterium
GCCGGCGACCGCCGCCCTCGCGCTGTGCGCCCCAAGCGACCGGTTCCAGGCCCGGCGCGACGAGTACACGCGCGCGATCGCCGGCGCCAGCAAGCGCATCGCACGATCCGTTCGGCGATAGCGAACGGCCGTGGTCATGGCCGCCGGGCGGCGGCACGCTCGACCCATGACCACCGACAACATGAAAACGGGGGCCCGCGAAGCGCCCAGCACGACGACCACCCGTCCACCGCTGCACCGCCCCGCCGGAACCGGCGCGACCTACCTCGGACCCGGCGACGTCTACCGGTTCCTCGTCACAGGCGCCGAAACCGGCGGCGCGTACTTCGCGATGGAGGCGACCGTTGCGCCCGGCGGCGGTCCGCCGCCACACATCCACCGCTACGAGGACGAGACGTTCTACATCCTCGAGGGCGAATGCCGCCTGCTGCTCGGTGACGAGTGGATCACGGCAGGCGTCGGCGACTTCATCAACGTGCCGCGCGGCACCGTACACCGCTTCCACAACCATGGCACCGAGACGATGCGCATGATCTTGACGTTCACACCAGCTGGGATCGAGAACTTCTTTCAGGAAACGCTGCAGCCGACGCTAGACCCGACGGCCGACATCCCGGACAATCTCGACGAGGTCGCCGCGCGCTACGCCACGGCCGCGCCCCGCTACGGGATCCAGTTCGTCACCGAGTAGCCGGCGCCTCTAGATCTGGCGGCGTCCGAGCGGAATCAGCGCGTCGAACCTGTAGGCCTTCCCATAGAAACCACCCAAAATGCCGCTTCGGGAGCGGCCCCTGAATGAGTCGCCCCGATTTTCCCCGCTAATGGGAACTTTTTGCGAGAGGAGTGGCTGGCTACCGGGATTAGGCTGGGGGTCTGGCCTTACGCACGAAACCCCCAGCCGAGTTCGGGAAGGTCCCGGGCGAGGGCCCAATTCGTGCACGCCTGTTGTCGCGGCCGCGGGCAGTCGCGCGTAAAGGCTCGCTTTGGATGGAAGGAAGCAATCTCGCCGAGAAGCCATTCTGCTTTTGAGCGACAGATGCGAATTCCGCCGCAGGGCCGAAACGCAGCAGGCGGGACGACTCTCGGTCCGACGGTCACTCGCCTCGCTGCCCGAACCCTGGGGCCTCGATCACTGTCGTGATCGAGGCCCCATGGACCGCCGTTCGTCAGGTGGGCCTACGCGCCGAGTGCAGCCGAGCGAACCTGGCCTTGATGCCCAGTCGGGCGACGACTGTGCCGAACCCTTCGATGCGAGCGTCGCCGTCGGTATCCCCAGATGACGCCGATGACGATCGCCATCAGAGCGAAGCCGAGCACGCCTCCAACCGAAACGAGAAAGGGATCGCCGGAAAGGTGGGCGCTGTCGGACAACCGATCCCCGAAGGCATTGAAGCTCGCATGTGCGAGCGCGACGACGAGGACGCTGCCGCCGGCCACCACGTAGAGCCTCGTGAGCAGGATCGAAAGCCCGAGTGTCAAGAGCAGCATGAACGCCATCACCGCGAACGGGTTCTTGCTCAGGTAGTTGAGCCCGACCATGAGCAGCGGCAGGTGCCAGGGTGCCCAGACCAGAGCGATGATCGCCGAGGCCTTGAACTCCCCTAGCGGCAGGAGCTTCGGGAGCAGATAACCGCGCCAGCCGTACTCCTCGCCGAGCGTCAGAACCGCGCTGATCGGCGCGTTGATCAGCAGCAGCGTCAACCACACGGCGATGAACGGGGTGTTCACGCCGAGCGTGAACCCGCCGATGCCGGTTGCGCTGGCGATCGCCACCGCGGCGGTGACGAACACCGCCGGACCCAACAAGGCGATGGCGAACCAGCGCAGCCTGCCACGGATCGGTCCGAGCGAGCCGCGCAATCCCTCCTTGCTGACCCAGAGCCGCATGATCACGGCCGCAATCGCCGGCGCGAACATGCCGACGACCGCGAAGCTCGGGGCCAGGTAGGAGGACGGGGTGCTGCCGGTGGCGATCGCGTGCCAGGCGTCGCCCATGACCGGCAGCCAGATGCTCCAGGCGATGCCGTACGCGAGCAGGACGAACGCCGCCACGTGCCGCCACGCCACCCTCGTCGCCGGGGCCGAGCCTCGAACCGAGTGGGTGCGGGTCGTTGTCTCAGTCGCTGTAGCCATGGTGTGCCTCCAGTCGGTTGCGGTTTGGAACTTCGTCGACCCGAGCATGCGCTCATCGGTGGGAAGAACCAATGGAGGCGGCTTCAGTCCGGTGATAGGGCTGTCCCTAGCCCGAACGCGCAGCGCATTGCCCGTCCAGCGAGCCACGGCCGACGGGTACGGTTGGTGGGCAGATGGTCGCCGAGGCCCCGATCCGGATCGTTGTTGGTGAGGATGAGCCGATCGTTCGCGAGGGCATAGTCCGGGTCCTCGAAGGCGCGGGATTCGAGGTCGTCGGCGTCGCCGGCGATGCTGAGGACCTCATCCGCAAGGCCGGCGCGCATAAGCCGGATGTCGTTGTGACCGACATTCAGATGCCGCCAACCTCGACCGACGACGGTCTCGAGGCGGCGAAGAGGATTCGGGCCGCTCGGCCAGGCGTCGGCGTCCTGGTCCTCTCGCAATACCTCGAGGACCGTTACGCCCTCGAACTCTTGGGCGACGGAGCCGAGGGCGTGGGATATCTCCTGAAGGATCGAGTCGGAGACCTCGTGGTGTTCACGGACGCCGTGAAGCGGGTGGCCGCCGGCGGCTCGGCCCTCGACCCACAGGTGGTCCAGCGGATGGTGGATCGGCCGCGTACGGAAGGCCCGATCGATGAGCTCACGCCCCGCGAGCGGGAGGTCCTGGGGCTGATGGCTGAAGGACGTTCAAACCAGGGGATAGCCGACGAGCTGGTGGTAACGGTCGCCGCCGTTGAGCGCCACGTC
>JBKPFU010000109.1:0-23280 GCA_046728975.1 Actinomycetota bacterium
GTTGTTCGACTGGGCGGTCCAGGCGAAGACCTCGTTCGTCATCCCGCGCTTGTAGATGTCGCGCATCACCTTCAGCGCCTCGATCGTGTGCTTCGTGTTGATGTTGGGATGGGCGTGCGCGTTCTGGATGAACGCCCCGTAGCACTGCAAGAGCGCGATCAGCAGCATGTTGGAGTCGAGCTCGTTCGACATCCCGAGCCCGACCGGGTGCCCGAGGGCCTTCAGCTTCGGGGCTGCCTTGCGGACGTCGTCCCAGGTCGAGGGCTTGAACCCGACTTGGCGCCAGAGGTCCTTTCTGAAATGGATCGGGTCGGGAACGTAGTTCTCCGGGAACCCGTGCCACTTCTTCGTCCGCGGGTTGTAGCAGCTCTTGAACCCGACCTCGCTGACCTTGCCGCGTTTGCGGCTGACCTCCTGAACGATCTCCTTATGGTTGATCACCTGGTCCTCGAGGCCCGCCTGTGGCGACAGGTGGCCGAAGAGGTCGTGGCCGCTCTTCGCGGCGACCTCGGCCTGGGCGCGGGCCGGAAGCTGCGCGAGGTTGATGTGATCGACGACCACATCGGTGTCATGCCGCTGTCCCCACCGCTTCGTGTACACGTTGTCGAACCACTTGTCGTAGGCCGGGACGAAGTGGCTCCACTGGATGATCCGCAGCGTGTACTTCAGATCCTTGTGCTTGTACTTGAGAGGGCCTGCCGCGGCGGTCTTCGGCAAAGCGCCGCCGTAGACGATCAGGAACCCACCGAGGCCGCGGCGGATGATCTCGCGGCGGGTGACACTCCCCGAGAGGCCGAGCTCTCGGAGTTCGTCGTCTGAGTCTGCCACCTCCTGCCTCCTTTCGTTTCCCCAACGGGGATTTACCGGAACGCTCCTCCTCTGAAACCGGCGATGAAGCGGTTCAAGAAGCTGTTGTAGAGAATCGCGAGCGGGATGGCGGGGATCAGCGTCGCCGCCATGAGCGACTGCCAGAAGAAGACGTCGCCGCGAATCAGGTCGTTCGGGACGCCCGCGGAGAGCGTCCGATGCGTCGATGACGAGATGAACGTGATCGCGTAGACGAACTCGTTCACGCACAGCGAGAACGAGAAGATCACCACGGTGAGGATGCCGGGGATCGAGATCGGGAAGATGACACGCCAGAGCGCCTTCAGACGCGAGCAGCCGTCGACGAGCGCGGCATCCTCGAGCTCCGTGGGGATGCTCTTGAAGAACCCCATCAGGAGCCACGTCGCGAATGGGACCGTGAAGGACGGGTAGACCAGAACCAGCGACCAGAGCTTGTCCTGGAGGCCCAGCTCGGAAATCACCCGCGAGAGCGGAAGGAAGAGCAGCGTCGGCGGGACGAGGTAGGTCAGGAAGATCCCGACACCGACGCTCTGGCCCCAACGGCCGGACAACCGGGCGAGCGAGTAGCCCGCGGGAAGCGCCAGCAGGAGCGTGATCACGACCACGAGGCCTCCGACGATCGCGGTGTTCTCGAGCCACTTCACGTAGTTCGTGTTGTGGAAGATGAAGCTGACGTGCGAGGTGGTGGCGTTCTCGAAGCCCGCCGGCAGCCACCCGTCGCCGTTGAACGAGAGCTTCTCGCCCGCCCCCGGATCGGCGTGGTGATACGTGAACGGGACGTTGTCGACGTTGTAGAGATCACCGTTCGTCTTGAACATCGTCACGAGCATCCAGTAGAACGGGAACGCGAGCACGATCGCGAACGGCCCGACGATCAGGTACGAGAAGCCGAGCTCGCGGATGCGGCGGAAATCCATCAGTGCCCCCTCGGGTGATGCGCCCCCGCCTCCGGCGAGCGAAAAGCGAGCCAGGCAAGGACGCAGGGAGCCCGCGTACTAGACCCAGTACGTGGGCGACTGAGGACGTAGCCTGGCGATGCTTTGCAGCCGGCGGAGGCGATGGTGTGTATCGCTCGAGGGGGCACTACGTAACCTCCACCTTGCGGGCGAAGCGGAGCATCAGCACCGTGACGATGACGAGGACGGGGAGGAGGTAGAGCGAGATCGCGGCGCCCTCGCCGAGGTTGCTCGAAACGATCCCCGTCTGGTAAGCCCAGGTGGTCAGCATGTGCGTGCTGTTGAAGGGCCCGCCGCTCGTGAGGATGTAGACCACCGTCATGTCCGTAGCGGTGAAGACGATCCCGAAGAGCAGCGCGACGGTCGCGATCGGGAGTTGGAGCGGCAGCGTGACGTGCCAGAACTTTCGAAAGCCCGTAGCCCCGTCCACACGTGCCGCGTCGTCGAGCTCCGGCGGCATGGAGGCGAGGCCGGCGAGGAAGATCACCGTCGCGAACGGAAGGATCCGCCACGCGTGCACCGCGATGATCGCGACCATGCCGAGCGTCGGCTGGCCTAGCCACTGGGGCGGGTTGAGCGGGTCGATCTTCCCGACGTGCACCCACGGCAGCGCATCGATCCCGCCCAGCACGGAGTTGACCGGCTTGTAGAGGTAGAAGTGACCGCTCCCGGGCAGGAGGTCGTGGACGAGCGTCCAGTTCACGATGCTGAACTGCGAGTCGAAGATCCAGAGGAAGCCGATCGTCGACAGGGCGACGGGCGCGGCCCACGGCAGCAGGATGAGGAACCGCAGGATCCAGCGGCCGCGGAACGGCCGCACGAGGGCGTGCGCGAGCAACCCCGCCCCGACGAGCACGATCAGCTGCGAGACGAGCGTGAAGATGATCGTGTTCCGGAGGGCGCGGCGGAAGTTCGCGTTGTGCCAGGCGTCCGTGAAGTTGGCGAAGCCGACGAGGTGGCCCGTCAGCGAGCCTGCGGTGGCGTCCGTCAGGCTGAGGTAGACCGCCAGCACGAGCGGTGCGCCGACGAGCAAGGCGATGAAGATGACCGCCGGGCTGATCAGCGTGGGCGCGAGGAAGCGGCGATCCTCGAGAAGATCGCGCCAGCGCCGCGGCCGCGGCCTGGCCTCCGCTACGGCTGCCAAGGCGCGGCGATGGTACACGAAGTGCCGGTTTCGGCATCGCGATTGCCCGCGGGCCGCGGCGATTGCAATCTCCCATGCCGCGATTAGGGATCCGCGTTAGCGCATCCGCTGCGCCGCGGCGAAATTGGGAAGCACCCGACCACAGCATCGGTTCGGCCACATGGCGAAGCAGGAGCAAAGACCCGCCGTCATCGGCGCCGGCGCGGGGCTCGCCGGGACGGTCGCCGCCGAGTCGGGCGTCGAGCTCGGCGAGCTCGAGCCCGTCCGCGCGCGAGGGTACTGGGAGCAGGTCTGGGGTCGGTTCCGCCACGACAGGCTCGCGATCGTCGGCGGCTGCTTCATCGTCTTTCTGTTCGTCGTCGCCTTCGGCGGCTCGCCGATCGCCAAGGATCAGCTCGGGCACGGCCCCAACGATCAGTTCACCGACCTGACGGGCGGCGCGTTCAACGTGGACGGTCAGCCGGCGGGTCCCTGGGCGCACGTGAATGCCGGTGTCGGCGGTTACTGCGTCAGCGGCGAGGCGTGCACGAAGACGCTGTTCGTCCTCGGCTCCGATTCGTCGCTCGGCCGGGACGAGTTCCTTCGCCTTCTCTACGGTGCGCAGGTCTCGCTCGAGGTCGCGATCGGCGCCACGCTCTTGAGCGTGTTCATCGGCGTGATGATGGGCGCGATGGCGGGCTTCTACGGGGGGTGGATCGACACGGCGATCTCGCGGCTGACCGAGATCGTGATGGCGTTTCCGGTGCTGCTCTTCATCGTTGCCCTCGCCAGCACCGTCGGCGACCGGCTCAACAACGTCACGCTGTTCGGCACCTTCGAGCCAGGGGTCTTGACGCTGATCGTCGTGATCGGGGTCTTTGGCTGGTTCTACCCGGCGCGGATCATCCGCGGGCAGGTGCTTTCGCTGCGCGAGAAGGAGTTCGTCGAGGCGGCGCGGATGGTCGGCGCGAGCGACTGGCGCATCGTCCGCTCCCACATGCTCCCGCACCTCGTCGCACCGATCATCGTCTACTCGACCCTGATCGTCGCGACCAACATCCTGCTCGAGGCCGGCCTTTCCTTCCTCGGAATCGGGATCCCGCTGCCGACGGCGAGCTGGGGCAACATGCTCCAGACCGCCGCGCAGTTCTACCGCGAGCAGCCGTGGCTGATGGTGTGGCCCGGGTTGGCGGTTCTGCTCACCACGCTCGCCTTCAACCTGCTCGGCGACGGCCTGCGCGACGCGTTCGACCCCCGCTCCAGCCACTAGGTCTTTCGCAGTACAGTTCGGCGCCGTAGGCGGCGAGGCGGTGATCCCGACGTGGCCGAGATCAAGCTCGAACAACTGACGAAGGTCTATCCGGACGGGACGAAGGCGGTCGACACGCTCGACCTCGAGATCGCGGACGGAGAGTTCGTCGTCCTGGTCGGTCCCTCAGGGTGCGGCAAGACGACTGCGCTGAGGATGGTGGCGGGGCTCGAGGACGTGACCGAAGGCACGGTCCGGATCGGCGACCGGGTCGTAAACCGCCTCCCGCCGAAGGACCGCGACATCGCGATGATCTTCCAGAACTACGCGCTCTACCCGCACAAATCGGCGTACGAGAACATGGCCTTCGCGCTCAGGATGCGGAAGGTCGCGAAGCCGACAATCCGGGAGCGCGTGGAGCGTGCAGCGCGGGCGCTGGGGCTTGCCGAGGTGCTCAAGAAACGTCCACGAACGCTCTCGGGCGGCCAGCGTCAGCGCGTCGCAATGGGTCGCGCGATCGTCCGCGAGCCACAGGCGTTCCTGATGGACGAGCCGCTCTCCAACCTCGACGCCAAGCTGCGCGTCGACATGCGCGCCGAGATTGCACGCCTGCAGCGCGACCTCGGCGTGACGACGATCTACGTCACGCACGATCAAACGGAGGCGATGACGCTCGGCGACCGCGTTGCGGTGATGCGCGAGGGGGTGCTCCAGCAGGTCGACGTTCCGCAGCGGCTCTACGAGACGCCCGTCAACCTGTTCGTCGCCGAGTTCATCGGCTCGCCGGCGATGAATCTCGTCGGCGCCGACCTTCGGCGCTCGAACGGCCGGCTCGTCGCCGAGTTCGGCGAGAACCGGCTACTGATCGACGATGCGGCGCAGCCGGCGCTGGCTCCGTTCGAAGGCAAGCGGGTGATCCTCGGCGTTCGGCCCGAGGACATCGAGGACGCCGCCCTCGAAGGATCTGCGCCCGACCACCGGCGGCTTTCGGCCGTGGTCGACATCCGCGAGGACATGGGCTCGGAGGTCTACATCCACTTCGGCGTCGGCGGGCCGCCGGTGCGCGGCGAGGACATCAAGGCAGCCGTCGGCGCAGAGGCGATCGAGGCGACGGCGGAGCAGGCCAAGAAGAAGGGCAGCCTTTTCGTCGCCAGGCTCGCACGCGGTACGCGTGCGCGGGAGGGGGAGCCGATCGAGCTCGTCGTGAATACCGAGCAGTTGCGCTTCTTCGATACCGAGACCGGGCGCGGTATCTACGGCGGCGCCCCGACTAGCGAATCCGGAGCGTGACGCCGACGGGCTGAAAGCCGCCCTTCGTCGCGACGAACGTGAGCCTGCCGCGGCGCCGCGGGCGCAGCTTCAAGGACACCGACCCTCGGCGGCCCGTGTAGACGGTCCTGGTGCGAACGCCGGCGCCGGTAATCCGCACGCGGGCGCGGTAGAGGCCCTTGCCGTCCATGGTCATCACACGGACGAAGGTCAGCGTCGTGCGGCCGCGGCGGGGCTTCGGGAGGATGCTGAGCTTCATGTGCGGGAGCAGGCTGATCGTCTGCGGGCCGGTCCAGTCGCCCTGGTTTCCGCCGGCGTCGACGGCCGCGACGCGCCAGTAGAGCGAGCCGCCCTTGAGGTAGCCGATGTCGCTCAGAAGCGGCGCGTATGTCGTGTTATCGGTCGTCACGTCCTCGACGGTGTAGGCGAAGTCGGCTCGCGAGGCGATCTGCAAGTGGTAGTTCTTGACGCCGAGCCGCGGCTGCCACGACAGCAGCACGTGGTCGGGGCCGCCGTCGGAGTGCGGCCCGGCCGGCTCCGGAATCGTGCGGGAGAACGTGCGGAGCGCGGAGTACGGGCCCGGCGTCGAGCCGTAGCCCTGCTTCGGGAGGTTCGCGCGGACGCGCCAGGAGAAGAGCCCGGTGCCGAGCATCTTGATCGGCGTCAGCACCGGCATGCGCAGGTCGGTGATGTCGGTGTGGGTGCCGTCGGGCAGGTCGACGGCAACGTCGTACGAGACGGCGCCGTCGACGGGCGACCACGTCCAGGAGGGGAGGAACTCGCCGGACGTCGGGTTGTTCGCGCTCGGAACCGGCGTCGCCAGCTTCTTCTGGAACGTGCCGGTCGCCGACCAGGTCAGCCCGATCTGATTCTCGTCGTCGGCGCGGACACGCCAGTAGAGCACCGTGTCCGCCGGATAGGTGGAGTTGCTCGAGTACGAGGTGGCGTTCGTGAGGACGTCGTCGATCGGATTGCCGAAGGTCGGGTCCTGCGCAACCTGGAAGCGGTAGCGGCGCGCTCCCTCAACCGAGCTCCAGCGGAAGGTCGGCTGGTCGTAGAAGACCCAACCGCTCGTCGGCGACTGCAGCGAAGGCGGAAACGACTGCTTCTGGAAGTTTCGTGCGGCTGCAACCAGCGGGTTCCCGACCGCGCCCGTGCCGTCGAAATTGCTCGCCGGCAGGATGGCCCAGTAGTACAGGGTCGTCTCGTCCGGGTACGTGCGCGGCGACAGGCTTCCCCTCGCGGCATAGGCGGGCACCTGGGTGAAGCCGTAGTCGACGAGGTTGGAGAAGTTCGGATCCTTCGCGACGAGCACCCAATAGCTCTGCTTCCCCGCGAGGGGCTTCCACGTGAAGTACGGCACGCGCGTCGTCAGCGTCCCGTTCGCCGGGGAGACGTAGTCGTTCGCGCCGAGAAAGTTCGGCGTGCAGGACGGCGAGCAGGCCCCGCCGGCGGGGTAGCCGGTCCACTCGAACGCCCAGCCCTGTCCGTTGTCGAGATAGGTGTAGTCGCCGTAGACCTCGTCGAAGTTCGGGAGCCGGTCGCTGCGGGCGCGAACGCGGGCGCAGTACTGGCCGACCGCGAGCGAGGAGAAGTCGTTCGCGACCTGCATCGGATCGGAGTACGGCTTGACGAAGGTCATGTTGTAGCCGAGCGGCGTCCACGCATTCACGGCGGTGTTCACGCGCCAGTGGTGCGAAGGCGCTGCCCAGTCGCAGAACGAGCCGTTGAACGGCGTCACGTCGACCTCGTAGCTCGAAGCGCCGGGGACCCAGTTCCAGGTCAGCATCGGCACCTGGGTCTGGTAACCGGGGGTGCCGCCGTCGAGGTCCGTGCCGGGGTCGCTGAGGTTGTCGCGCATGTGCAGGTTCTGGATGCTCGTGCTGACGACCGGCGGCACCTTGTCGAACGTCTTCACGAACGACGGGCCGTAGTTCCAGACGCCGGTCGTTCCGTCCGGGTCGATCGCCCGGACGCGCCAGTAGTACGTGTTGTCCTTGAACAGCACCGTGGGCGAAAGCGAGGTCGCGATCGTCGTCGAGTCGCAGCAGACCTTGGAGCCCGCGGTGAAATCGCTGGAGGAGTTGACCTCCACCTCGTAGCGTGCCGCGCCCGGCACCGGGTTCCACGAGAACTTCGGGTCGAAGACCTCCGGCGCGGCGTTCAGGTCGACGACGGCCGGCTGCGTCGTCGACGGCCACGTCCAGTTGAACGAGGCAACGGGCGAAGGCGCACCGACGTTCCCCTCTGCGTCGACGGGCGCGACGTTCCAGTAGTACGTGCCCGGCGCGAGGTTGGCGCCGCGCGTAAAGCTAGTGGCCTGGGTCTTGGGCCCACCCGATTCGTAGGGGTCTTTCACGACGAGCGAGGCGAGCGACGGGTCGCTGGCGACGCTCACGACATATTTCGCGGCGCCGAGCACCGGCGACCATGCGAGGCGGAGTGGGTTCGAGGGAAAGGTGAGCGTCCCGCCGCTTGCGGGGCTCTGAAGCACGGCCGAGGCGTTCCACGCCTTCCGGAACATGCGAGTCGCCGACCATCCGGAAACCGCTCCCTCGGCAGTGACCGAGCGGACGTGCCAGTAGTAGGTGCCGTTCGGAACCGTCTTCTTCAGCGTCGCGCGCGTGTTGCCGGTGAAGAAGCGCGAGTCGCCGGGCGCGAGGACCGGCGCGTTGAATCCCGGGTCGGAAGCGATCTGGAACTCGTACCGCTCCGCCCCAGGGACCTTGCCCCAGGCGAAGGCGGGGAGAAGGTCGACCACCGCCCCGCTGGCAGGCGCCGTCGGGGTGGGCGCGGAAAGAGCGTGTGCCGCCGGCGCGAGGACTGCTGCGAGCGCGGCTGCCGTGGCGAAAACTTTGAGTCGTGCGGCCATGTTGGTAGCGAGCCCGGGCCGCACCGAGCTCCGGTCTGCCGATCCTTTCCGTCGCGTGCTTGCGCGCTTGGCATCGGCGGGGTGGCAGCGGCCCCTGTCCCTCGTCCGAGGGAAATAGCATTCGTAACGTGGATTCGCTGACGCGAGAGACGACGGTGCCCGGCCTCCTCCGCGCGATAGGCGTGACGCTTACGGAGGAGCTCGGCGCGTCCGCCGTCGCGATCTCGCGCGTCGTGGGCGAGCTTCTCGTCGCGGTCACCGAACACACCCGCTCGGGCGAGCGACTTCAGCAGCTCGGCCACGGCTACCTGTTGAGCGATTTCCCACTCACGCGTGAAGTGATCGAGCGGCAGGAGCAGCGGCGGGTCTCTCTGCTCGAAGAGGATCCGGATCCGGCGGAGGCGCGGCTGCTGCGCGAGCTCGGCTACGACTCTCTGCTGATGATGCCGCTCTGCGCTTTCGGCGGTGTCTGGGGGCTCGTTGAGGTCTACGGCGAGAGCAAGGGCTTCGCGGACGCGGACGCGCAGAAGGCGGATGAGATCGTCGGCTCGGCCGGGAAGCGGCTCGAGGAGCTGGAGGGCGAACCGCCCCGTCCGTAGCCGAGCGCTTAAAGCGCGAGAGTGATCTTGGTGAGCCCTTGCGGGCGGTCGGGGTCGAGCCCCTTTGCGCGAGCGAGGGCCCACGCGAAGAGCTGACCCGGCACGACCGACAGGAGCGGGGAGAGCAACGGCGCAGGGGGTCGGGGGACGGGCAGGACGAAGTTCGCGTCCGCGACCGCGTGTGCGGCGGGGCCGGTCGCAACGAGCATCGCCCCGGCCTTCCGAGCGCGGGCGGCGGCCTCGGTGACGGTCGCGAGCGTCCCGTCGTCCGTCGCGATCGTCCAGACCGGGAAGAGCGGGTCGAGGGCGGCCACCGGTCCGTGCGCGAGATCGGTCGCGGTCAGCGGCTCGGCCGCGACGCGGCAGGTTTCGAGCAGCTTGAGCGCCACCTCCCGGGCGGTCGCGAACTCGGGCCCGCGGCCGATTACGAACATCCGGCCGACGAAGGCGAACGGCATCGCCACGGCGGCGATCCGCTGCTCCAGCGAAGGCGTCAGCTCGTCCAGCTGCTCGACCACCCGGCGCAGATCGGCGGCGAACCGGCCACCTTCGCCGGCCGCGTGAGCGGCGACGAGCCCCAAGGCCGCGAGCTGGTTGACGTACGTCTTCGTGGCTGCGACTGCCCGCTCCTCGCCCGCAGCGAGCGGGAGCACGGCTTCCGCCTCCTGCGCGAGCTCGGAGGTCGGGTCGTTCGTCAGGGCGACGGTAAACGCCCCGGCCCGTCGAGCCCGCGTGATGTACTCGATCACGTCGGGCGTCTGACCTGACTGCGACAGTCCGATCGCAGTCGATCCCGACATGTCGAGCCCCGTCGCGTAGTGGACGGTGAGCGTGATCGAGTCGCGGAGCGCGGTCCAACGCGGCAGCAGGCCGAACGCGTACACGCCGTAGGAGGCGGCGTTGTCGGACGATCCGTGACCGACCATCCGCACGGTTGTCGCACCTCGTTCGCGGGCGTCGGTCGCCACACGCGCGTACTCGGCCTCGTGCTCTAGTAGACGCTCGAGCGCCCGCGGCTGCTCGCGAATCTCGGTCAGAAACTGGTCGCCGAGAGGAGACGTCTTCGTCGAGCCGTCGCCCGCTACGTGGTCAGGCGACGACATACGCCTTGCCGGCAAGGAAGACCCGGTCGACCTCGAGGTTGTCGTCGAGCACGACGATGTCCGCAGGCAGCCCGACCGCCAGACGTGCCCGCCTTTTCTCCCCGATCACGCGGGCGGGCACGGCGCAGGCCGCCTCGAGCGCCTGCGCGAGCGGAACGCCGAGGGCATGAAGGTTCCGCACCGCCTCGATCATCGTCAGGGCGCTTCCGGCGAGCACGCCGTCGGGCCCGCGGGCGACGCCGTCGCGTACCGACACCTCGAAGCCGCCGAGGTTGTAGTCACCGTCGGTCACATCGGTCCCGGCCCACGCTCCCGCGTCTGTGACGAGCGCGACGCGCCCCGCCGCCGCGCGCCAGACGACCTTGGCGGTCTCCGGTGCGAGGTGGACACCGTCCAGGATGATCTGAACGACCACATCGTCGCGCCCGAGCGCGGCGCCTGCGACGCCCGGATCGCGATGCCGAAACGGCCGCATCGCGTTGAACAGATGCGTGACGGTCCGCACGCCGTCGTCGAACGCGCGATTTGCCTCTTCGACCGTCGCGTTCGTGTGGCCGCACGAGACAGTGACTCCGCGTGACTGGAGCAGCTCGATCAAGGTCTCTGCGCCGGGGAGCTCCGGCGCGAGGGTCATCATGCGGATCGGCCCCGCCTCGAGCAGGCGCTCCAGCAAGGCGGGATCGGGATCACGGCGATCCGACGGCGGATGAGTCCCCAGACGTGCCGCCGCCAGGAACGGCCCCTCGACGTGCACGCCGAGGATCCGCGGGCCTTCGAGCTCGATCGGCACCTCCCGGAGCGCCGCCATGAGCTGCTCTTCCGGCGCGGTAATGAACGTCGGCAGGTACGCGACGACCCCCGTTTCGAGGAGCGCTTCCCCGGCGCGGCGGTAACCGTCGGCGTCGGCCTCGAGCAGGTCGACGCCCCCGAAGCCGTTGACCTGGAGATCGAGAAACCCGGGCGTGGCGATCCCGCGGCCGTTCGCCGACGACAGGCCGTAGGCGGCGATCGTCCCGTCGGCGACGTCGACGTCTCCGGGAACGAGTTGCCCGTCGACCAGGGCGGCTTCGACTCCGAGCTTCATGCGAGCGCGCGCCCGATGTTGTCGTCGGCCGAACGAAGCTTCTCGCGGGCGGTGTCGGCATCGACGCCGGTCAGCAGGGAGACGATCGCGACTTTCGCGTTGCCGCCGGCGGCCTCGAGCGCTCGGTCGACCTCCTCGTCAGACGCCTCCGTGGCGTGGCGGACCGTTCTCCGGGCGCGGGCGCGCAGCTTCTCGTTCGTCGCCGAGACGTCGACCATCAGGTCGCCGTAGGTTTTGCCGAGCCGGACCATCGCGACGGTCGAGATCGTGTTCAGCACGAGCTTCTGTGCCGTGCCGGCCTTTAGCCGCGTCGACCCTGCAATGAACTCTGGACCGACGATCACCGAAATTTCCTTCTCAGCGAGGCGTGCGAGCTCGGAGGAGGGAACCGAGACGATGCACACGGTCGCGGCTCCGGCGGCCTTGGCCGCTTCGAGCGCGCCGAGGACGTAGGGCGTCCTGCCGCTCGCGCTGACGCCGACCACTGCGTCGGCCTCCGACACGCCGATGTCCTGGACGGCCTGCATCCCGGCGTCGGCGTCGTCTTCAGCGGCGTCGCGCTCGCCGGCCGTCGCCGCGCCCGCTCCGGCGACCAACGCGAGCACACGGCCGGGCTCGACCGAGAAGGTCGATTCGCATTCGGCGGCATCGAGCGCGGCGATCTGCCCGGAGGAGCCGGCGCCGACGTAGACCAGCCGACCGCCTCGCTTCAACCGCTCGACGACCACGTCGATTGCCGCCGCTGTTTGCTCTGCGGCCGCGCTCACCGCGGCCGGAACCTCGGCGTCGAGCCGGTTCATGCTCTCCACCAGCTCGCGCGTGGACAGTCGGTCGTACCCGGCCGGATCGGCGGCCCTCGACTCCGTCACGAGGTTGTCGAGCCGGTCCGCGCCTGTTCGGCCCCCAGCGCCGGCTTGCGTGCCGGGACCTGGGTTCGACTCCATGCGCGCAGTCTATGCGCGCGCGGTGCTGGTGGTCAATACCAATTGAGGACTTGGTGCACAACTGGTCTTGCTTTTCGCATCGGGCACAGTATGCTCTGCAGTTCCGTGGCCGAGATCGTTCTGGACAGGGTGTCGAAGGTGTTCGCCGGAAACACCACTGCGGTCGACGACGTCACGCTCACCATCGGCGACGGCGAGTTCGTCGTGCTTGTCGGCCCCTCGGGATGCGGCAAGACGACGCTTTTGCGGATGATCGCCGGGCTCGAGGAGGTCACCGCGGGACAGATCAGCATCGACGGGCGCGACGTCACCGACCTCGCGCCGCGGCGCCGCGACATCGCGATGGTCTTCCAGAGCTACGCCCTCTACCCGCACATGTCGGTTCGCCAGAACATCGGCTACGGGTTGAAGGTCCGGCGGACGCCGAAGGCCGAGGCCAAGCGGCGGGTCGAAGAGGTGGCGGCGCTGCTCGGCCTGGACCAGATGCTCGACCGCCGGCCGGCGCAGCTCTCGGGCGGGCAGCGCCAGCGCGTCGCGATGGGCCGCGCGATCGTCCGCCAGCCGAAGGCGTTCTTGATGGACGAGCCGCTCTCGAACCTCGACGCGAAGCTGCGCGTCGGGATGCGCGCATCGCTTGCGCAGCTGCACGAGCGGCTGGGCGTGACGACGGTCTACGTCACGCACGACCAGACCGAGGCGATGACCCTCGGGCAGCGCGTCGCGGTGATGCGCGACGGTCGGGTGCTCCAGGTCGACACGCCGCAGCGGCTGTACCAAGAGCCCGTCGACCTGTTCGTCGCAGCGTTCATCGGCACGCCCGCGATGAACCTGGTCGCGGCGCAGATCGACGAAGGCCACGCCGCCTTCGGCCAGTTCCGCCTGCCGCTCGATCCTGGGAGGAGGCCGCAGAACGCCGGCAAGCGAGTCGTTCTCGGCATCCGGCCCGAGAGCTTCGAGGACGCCTCCTTCGCTCCGCCCGGCGCGCCGCGGATCGAGGTTGCCCCTGCCGTGGTCGAGGAGCTCGGCTCGGACGCACACGTCTTCTTCCCGGTCGACGCGCCCAGGGTTTCAACCGAGATCCTGGAAGCCTCGGACGAGGAGGCGACGCTGCTGACGACGGAGCAAACGCTTTTCACCGCACGCGTCGACGCTCGCACCCGGGCTCGCGTGGGAGATCGGCTCGAGCTGGCGGTCGATCCCGGGCGGTTCCACTTTTTCGACCACGAGAGCGGCCGGAGCCTCGTGGCAGGCGAGCAGGAGGCGGCGTCGAAGACCGATGTGGTACTGACCACATCATGACGAAGCAGCACGAGACCCGCGAGCGCGTCCTCGAGCTGATCGAGGGCCTCGGAGTGGGGGAGGTGATCCCGTCCGAGCGCCAGCTGAGCACGGACCTCGGGGTCTCCCGGTTGACCGTTCGCGCGGCCCTCGACGATCTCGCGCGCGAGGGATACCTGATCCGTCGGCGCGGTTCGGGCACCTTCGTCAGCGAGCCGAAGATCGCCCAGGAACTGACGATGACCTCGTTCACCGAGGACATGCGCCGGCGCGGGATGGAACCCGGAAGCCGGACGCTGGATCTCTCGGTCGTTCCTGCCGGGGCCCGTCTCGGCCGGCTGTTGCATGTGTCGCCCTCGGAGCCGATCGTTGTCGCAAAACGGCTTAGATTGGCGGATGAGGAGACGATGGCGATCGAGACCCTGCACGTGCGCGAGGCATTCGTCCCCGGCCTTACTGGACACGATCTCGAAGACGGCTCGTTCTACGAGCTGCTGCGCGACCGCTACGGGATCGTGATCGCGGGCGGCGTTCAGATGATCGAACCGACGGTGACGAACGAGGAAGAATCGGAGGCACTCGGCGTCCCGCTCCACTCGCCTGCCTTCCTGTTCGAGCGCTTCACACGCTCCGGCGACGGCGAGCTCGTCGAGTTCGTGCACTCGATCTACCGCGGCGACCGCTACCGAATCGTCACCGACTTGAGCACGCGCCCCGAGGCGCGCTTGGATCGGCATGCGCCCGCCGTCGCGCGTGACGGACGGCGGAACTCCTCCTAGCGCATCCTTAACTGGTCTTGACATTCAAGGCCAATTTATGAGAGGGTGCACACCGTGGCCAATTGGTACGAACCAATTAGAGCCGCCTCACGCACCGGGGACGAAGCGGGCGTGGGCCTTCCACGACAGGTTGGGGGAACGTCTATGAAGAAGACACGCATGATCGCGGCCGCTCTCCTTGCCGCCGCACTGGCCGTCGCGGCCTCGACCGCTTCGGGCGGCACCTCCGGAGGAAAGAGCGCGGCTGCCACCAAGCTCACCATCTGGCTCCAGACCGACGCTCAAAACGGCTGGCCGAGCGCCGTCGCCGGCGCGACGAGCGCGTTCAAGGCACGGCATCGGAACGTCGACGTCGACATCCAGTACCAGAGCTGGACCGAGCATCTCACGAAGTTCGACGCCGCCCTGGCTGCGAACCGGCCTCCCGACGTGATCGAGATGGGCAACACCGAGACCACGAAGTACATGGCCGCGGGTGCATTCGCCCAGCTCAAAGCTTCGGCGTTTCCGAACTCGAAGACATGGCTGGCCGCGCTGAAGGCCTCCTGCACCTATAACGGCAAGCTCTACTGCGTCCCGTATTACGCGGGGGCGCGAGCCGTCATCTACCGCAAGGACATGTACCGAGCGGCTGGGGTGAGGGGGATCCCGCGCACGTACAGCCAGTTCCTCTCCGCCGGGAGAAAGGTGATGAAGAAGTTCGGAAAGGACAAGAACTTCTCGGCCTTCTACCAGCCCGGCAAGAACTGGTACGCCGCGATGTCGTTCGTCGCCGATTACGGCGGCAAGATCGCGGTCCGCAAGAGCGGCAAGTGGCGGGGCACGCTCAATTCGACGCAGGCCGTGAGGGCGCTGACGGTCTACAAGCAAATGGTGCGCTCGCTCTCGCGCGCCAGCAAGACGGCCGACGAGGCGCACCCGTTCCCGAGCATCCCGTTTGCCAAGGGCCGCGCGGCGGCGTTCCTCGGAAACGGCTGGGAGTGGCCGTACGTGCTCGACCCGAAGGGCGGCGCGGCACCGGCGTCCTTCGAGAAGAAGATGGGTGCTTACCCGATGCCTAGCCACATCCGGGGCCGGTACACCCCGACGTTCCTGGGTGGCTCCGACCTCGCGATTCCGATCTCGAGCCGCAACAAGTCGCTTGCCACCGACTGGATCAGGCAGTTCACGAATGCCCGCAATGAGCGGATCATCGCCAGGGCCGGCAACATCGCGAACACCACGACCCTCGCGGGTGTGAACAGGAACATCGCGAAGCTGGCCCCGTTCGCAGCGGCGGCGAAGTACAGCTGGTTCGTTCCGACCGCTCCGCACTGGGTGGATGTCGAAAAGGCGAACGTGCTCCAGAACATGATGGTCGACATCCTCACGAACCGCTCGAGCGTCAAGTCGGCGGCGGGCAAGGCCAGCGGCCAGATCACGAGGATCCTGAACAGGCGCTGATGAACGGAGGGCCGCAAAGCAGGAAACGCCCCGTGTGATCACCCCTCCCTCGCCCGCTTCAGCGGCGACCGCCGCCGGGACTGCCCCGCAGTTCCGGCGGCGGCGCCGTTTGAGCCTAGATCGACTCGCCGGCCGCACCGCGCCCTACGCGTTGCTCCTGCCGGCGGCCGCCGTGATGGGCGCCGTGCTCGCCTACCCGCTCTACTTTCTCGTCCGGCTCTCGTTCGAGAAGTACGGGCTCTTCGAGTTGATCCGGCACTCCGGCCAGTGGATCGGCACCCGGAACTACTCGCAAATCTTCCACGACAGCCTCTTCTGGCACGTGCTCGCGCGGACGCTCGTCTTCACGGGCGTCTGCGTCGCGCTGACAATGGCGCTGGGGACGCTGATCGCGCTCCTGCTGGCGGAGCTCGGCCCGAAGATGCGCCTGCTCGTGAACGTTGGGCTCATCTTCGTGTGGGCGACCCCGGTCGTCGTTGCGGTCGACATCTGGTACTGGATGGTCGACTTCGAGTTCGGCGTCCTCAACTGGACGCTGACAAAGCTTCACTTCGGCAACTTCATCCACCACGACTGGTTCCAAAATCCGTGGACCGGCTGGGGGGTGATCACGGCGATCGTCGTTTGGGGCGCGATCCCCTTCGTTGCGATCACGCTGTATGCCGGGCTGACGCAGGTGCCGCGGGAGCTCGTCGAGGCGGCCGAGATCGACGGCGCGAGCCCCTGGCGCGTGTTTCGCGACGTGACAGTCCCCTTGCTGAAACCGATCTTCATCATCCTGACGAGCCTGTCGATCATCTGGGACTTCCAGGTCTTCAACCAGGTCTGGATCATCCGCGACTACCGGCCGACGACGGACTACTACCTGATGTCGATCTACGCGTACGTGAACGCGTTCGGCCAGAGCGAGTACGGCCTGGGGGCGGCGATCGCGCTCGTGATGGTCGCGATCCTGCTCGTCGTCAGCTTCTTCTACGTGCGGCAGATGGTGAAGATCGGGGAGGTGCAGTGAGCTCGACTGTGCCCGCCGCGCCGGTGCCGGTCGCGCCCACCGGCGCGACGCGCACCGGAACGCAGCGCCGCTTCAGCCGGCGCCGGTTCGCCCGACGCGCGACCCTCAACATCGTCGCGCTGCTCGTCTTCGCCGTCATGACCTTTCCGGTCTATTGGATGGTCTCGACCGCGTTCAAGCGCGGCCAGGACATCTTCAGCTACACGCCCGTCTGGTTCCCCGTCCACGCGACGCTCTCCAATTTCAGCGACGCGATCCACCGACCCAACTTCTGGGACAACGTCAAGAACAGCCTGATCATCGTCAGCGTGGTCGTTCTGCTGTCGCTCCTGCTCGCGTTCCTGGCGGCGCTGGCGCTGGCGAAGTTCCGCTTCTACGGGCGCAAGGCCTTCATCGTGCTGATCATCGCGGTTCAGATGGTGCCGCTCAACGCGCTCATCATTCCGATCTTCCTGGTGCTGAGCAAAGCGAACCAGGTGGACAAGCTCAGCGGCGTGATCGTCACGTACATGACGTTCGTCCTGCCGTTCACCATCTGGACGCTGCGCGGCTTCATGCTCGGCGTCCCGCGCGAGCTCGAGGAGGCCGCGATGGTCGACGGGAGCACCCGCTTCGGCGCCTTCGTGCGGATTCTGCTGCCGCTGGTCGGCCCCGGGCTCGTGGCGACGTCGATCTTCGCCTTCATCCAGGCGTGGAACGAGTTCATCATGGCCTACGTCCTGCTCCGCAGCCCCGAGAAGCAGACGCTGACCGTCTGGCTCGCGTCGTTCACGACGGCACGCGGCACGGCGTGGGGACCGCTGATGGCGGGGGCGACGCTGACGGCCCTGCCGGTGGTGGTCTTCTTCGCGATCATCCAACGCAAGATCGCGTTCGGGCTCACGGCGGGCGCCGTGAGGGGATGACCCGCGAGACCCGCGAGCTCGAGCGCCTCGCCGCTACCTGCCTCTTCGCCGGATTCGACGGCCCCACCGTGCCGGAGTGGTTGCGGCCTTGGCTCGAGCTCGGGCTGGGCGGGGTGGTCCTGTTCGCGCGCAACGTCGAGAGCCGGGAGCAGCTGGGCGCACTGACGCGCGCGCTTCGCGCCGAGCGGCCGGAGCTGCTGATCGCGATCGACGAGGAGGGCGGCGACGTCACGCGGCTCGAGGCGGAGACCGGAAGCTCGTACCCGGGTAACCACGCGCTTGGCGCGGTCGACGACGTTGGCCTCACCCAGCGCGTCGGCGCGGCGATGGGAGCCGAGCTCGCGGGCGTGGGCGTGAACCTCAACCTCGCTCCGGTTGCGGACCTGTGCGTGAACCCCGACAACCCGATCGTCGGCGTCCGCTCCTTCGGCTCGGATCCCGACCTCGTGGCGCGGCATGTCACGGCGTTCGTCGACGGCCTCCAGAGCGTCGGCGTCGCCGCCTGTGCCAAGCACTTCCCGGGTCATGGCGCCACGGACGCCGATTCGCACCTCGAGCTGCCGACGGTCACGGGCGGCCTCGACGACGCTCTCGTCCCGTTTCGCGCGGCAGTCAACGCCGGGGGCCGATCGATCATGACCGCGCACGTTCGAGTTCCTGCCCTCGACGATGAACCTGCGACTCTGAGCCGCGAGCTCGTCGGCGGCTTGCTGCGCGACGAGCTCGGCTTCCAGGGCATGGTCATCAGCGATGCGCTCGAAATGGGCGCAATTGCCGGCACCGTCGGGACCGCCGAGGGCGCCGTCCGCGCGATGCTGGCCGGCGTCGACGCGCTCTGCCTCGGCGCCGAGCTCCGCCCGGACACTGTTCACCGAGCGGTGGTCGGGCGCGTCCCGGAGGAGCGTCTGAGGGAGGCGTCGGGTCGGGTTGCGGCAACGGCTGCGTGGGCGCAGGCGCGCGTCCACGGCGAATTCGATCGAGGGGTTGGCGCCGCGGCGGCCGGCCGGGCGCTGGAGGTGGAAGGCGATGTCGCTCTTTCGGGCCCGCCGCTCGTCGTCGAGCTGTGGCCCGAAGGGTCGATCGCTGCGGGCGAGGCGAGGCACGGGCTCGGCGACTCGCTGCGCGAGCGTGATCCAGCTACCGAGGTCGTGAGCCTGCGCGGCGCCGCCGATCTCCCCGATCCCCAAGGCCGGTCGCTCGTCCTGGTCGTCCGTGACGCACACCGGCACGAATGGCAGCGGGCGATCGCGCGCTCGGCCGACGGAGCGATCGTCGTCGAGACCGGGCTGCCCGTGTGGCGGCCCAACGGCGCCTCCGGCTACGTCGCGACGCACGGCCTCGGTCGGGTCAACCTCGAGGCGGCGGCCGATCGACTGGCCGGGCAATAATCGCCCGATGCAGCGGATGAACCTGTTCAGCGCCGAGGCCAAGTACGACGCCGACGATCCCGAGGGCTATCGCGCCGGGATGAACCGCTTCGGCCCATCCATCGGCGCCACGATGCTCGGCGGGTCGATCTATGAGCTGCCGGCGGGGCAGAGCATCTGTCCCTACCACTACGAGTACGGGAACGAGGAGTGGCTGATCGTGCTCGAGGGGCGGCCGACCCTACGCCACCCCGGTGGGGAGGAAGAGCTCGACCACGGCGACGTCGTCTGTTTCCCGGTCGGCCGCGAGGGCGCGCACAAGGTGACGAACGGCACGGGCGAGCAGGTGCGCGTCCTGATGATCTCGACGAAGATCGACCCTTCGGTCGCCGTCTATCCGGACAGCGACAAAATCGGCGTCTGGCCAGGCGACGACGGCGACACCGTCATGCTGCGCCGTGAGAGCGGCAACGTGGGCTACTGGGATCGCGAGATTTAGCCGCGTTGCCCGACGAGGCAGTCTCTCCGATCACCCACGAACGCACTCTGAGCTGCAGCGTCGAGCACGCCTTCGCGACCTACGCAAATCGAATCGGAGCGTGGTGGGACCCGCGCTACACCGCGAACGCAGAAACCGTCGAGCGGGTCACGATCGAGCCGCGCGTCGGCGGACGCGTGTACGCGATGCACCGCGACCTCGGCGAGGACGATTGGGGCGAGGTCACTGTCTGGGACCCGCCGCACCGGCTCGCCCACACCTTCACGCTGGCCCAAGATCCAGCCCACCCCAGTGAGGTGGCCGTGGAGTTCGCGCCCGACCGATGCGGAGGATGCACGCTCGGCTTCGCCCACGGCGGCTGGACTGAGGCGAACGCCGACGTGCGGAAGAAGTTCGGAGACTGGCCGGTCATGCTCGATCGCCTCGCCGCGCTCGCGGACGGCGACGGTCCGTCGCGCTGACCGGCGCCAGTAGAGTCGCGGCATGACCGACGTCCGTGAGCTGCTCCAGCTGACTGCCTCGATCGCGGCGGACTACGTCGAGTCGCTAGGCGAACGCCCCGTCTTCCCCGACGTCACCCCGGAGCAGCTGCGGACGGCGCTTGGCGGGCCGCTCCCGGACCAGCCGGTCGACGCGCGGCAGGTTGTCAACGAGCTCGCGGCCGCGGCCGAGCCCGGGGTCGTCGCTTCGAGCAGCGGGCGTTTCTTCGGCTTCGTGATCGGCGGTGGGCTGCCGGCGGCCCTCGCCGCAGACTGGCTGACGGCGACCTGGG
Organism: Actinomycetota bacterium; assembly: GCA_046728975.1. Taxonomy (GTDB): domain Bacteria; phylum Actinomycetota; class Thermoleophilia; order Gaiellales; family Gaiellaceae; genus JBKPFU01. The sequence goes on from JBKPFU010000109.1 coordinate 20,104, forward strand.
ATCAGAACGCCGGCCTCTACGTCCTCGGACCCTCCGCCTCCATCACCGAGCAGGTGACGCGGGAGTGGATCGTCGACCTGCTCGGATTGCCTCGAAATGCATCGATCGGATTCGTCACCGGCACTCAGATGGCGCATGTCACCGCTCTCGCGGCGGCACGCTTCCACGTCCTCGACGTCCTCGGCTGGGACGTCGGGCGAGATGGGCTCCAAGGCGCTCCGCGCGTCCGCGTGCTCGCGGGCGCCCACCGCCACGTCACCGTCGACCGCGCATTGCGTTTACTCGGCCTCGGCGCGCCGATCATCGTCGACGCGGACGAGCAGGGACGCATGATCGTCGACGCCCTCGTCCGGGCGATCGCCGAAGGCGACGGGCCGACGATCGTCTGCGCGCAGGCCGGCGACGTGAACACCGGGTCATTCGATCCTCTCGAAGACATCGCCGATGCCTGCGAAGACGCCCATGCGTGGTTGCACGTCGACGGCGCGTTCGGGATCTGGGCAGCCGTGTCGCCCGAGCTTCGCCACCTCGTCGCCGGGATCGAGCGCGCGGACTCGTGGACGACCGATGCGCACAAGTGGCTCAACGTCCCATACGACTCGGGCATCGTCCTCTGTGCGCACCCAGAGTCCCACCGCAACGCGATGACGGTGCAGGCCGCGTACCTGATCCAGGAAGAGGGCGAAGCGGCGCAGCGCGACCAGGTCGACTGGGTGCCCGAGTTCTCGCGCCGGGCGCGCGGCTTCGCGGTCTATGCCGCGCTTCGCTCGCTTGGGCGCTCGGGGATTCTCGAGGTCGTCGAGCGCTGCTGCTCCCAGGCACGCCGCTTCGCCGAGCAGATCGCCGAGCTTCCCGGTGTCCGCGTGATCAACGAGGTCGTCCTCAACCAGGTGCTGTTCTGCTTCGAGGACGACGAGCGGACGGACGCAGCGCTCGCTGCCGTGCAGGCCTCGGGCGACGTGTGGTTGAGCGGCACGAGCTGGGAGGGGCGAAAGGCGATCCGGGTTTCGGTCTCCAACTGGCAGACGGGAGACCGCGAGACGGATCTCGCCGTCGAGGCCTTTCGCCGCGTCGTTAAGGCGCCGCTCCCGGTCCGAGCGCAGTAGCGGACGTCCGCCGGAACCTGTCCCATCAAGACGTGGCGAGTCGTCGTCTAAGGAGATGTGCGGACGCGTCCTGCGGCCCTCTCGTTGTTCCTCGTTGCCGCGGCCTGCATGTTCGGCGTCATCGCCAAGCGCGACACCGCGGCGGAGCGGTCGGCCGCGACCCGCTGCCCCGACGCCCCCGGATTCACCTGCTCGACGCTGACCGTTCCGCTCGACCGGAGTGGCAAGGTCCGCGGCACGCTGAAGCTCCGCGTCGCGGTGCAGGATGTGAGCGGCCCGCGCGGGGTCCTGGTGTTCCTGACGGGCGGGCCGGGACAGCCCGGCGAGCCCTTCGCGGTCAGAGTCTCGTCCCGTCTCGCCGCCGTAACCGCCGGCTACCGGATCGTCATGTTCGACCAGCGCGGCACCGGTGCCGGTGCGCTGCGTTGCCCGGCGCTGCAGGCGCAGATGGGCAGCAGCGACCTCGCCGTCCCGACCAGGAGCGCGGTCGTGGGGTGCGCGAACAAGATCGGCCCGAAGCGGCGCTTCTTCAGCACCGCGGCAACGGTCGAGGACCTCGAGGCTTTGCGTCGCCTCCTCGGCGTCCAGAAGCTGAGCCTCGACGGCGTCTCCTACGGCACCTTCGTCGCCGAGCGCTACGCGCTGCGCTACCCGCAGCGCGTCGCGCGCCTCGTGCTCGACTCGGTCGTGCCGCACGGAACGCTCGACCCGCTCCCGGTTGCAGAGGCGCATGCGACGGCACGCGTGCTTCGCGCGGTCTGTCGGGCTGAAGGCTGCAATACCGATCCTGCCGCCGACCTCGCCGCCGTTGCCCGACGGCGGCCCTCGATTCAGCCGGGGCTGCTCGACGCGCTCGTCACGATGAGCGTCGTCGACCCGCACTACAGAAGGGTGATCCCGGCGCTGCAGTCGGCCCGACGCGGCAACTGGCGGTCGCTGGCGACGCTTGTCGGGCGCTGGCGGCCGGACCCGGAAACGCCGCCCCAGCTCTTCAGCCAGGGCCTCCACGCGAGCACCCTCTGCGCCGACATGCGAATGCCCTGGGGCAACTCGGCCGTACCGCTGGCACGCCGCGGGCCCGCGCTCCGACGAGCGGTCGCGCGCGTGCGCGCGAGGGCGATCTGGCCGTTCACCCGAGTCATCGCGAGCAACAACGGGTTCGTCAAGACGTGCCTCTACTGGCCGCCGACGCCCGCACCGCCGCAACCACGCGTGCGAAAGCTCCCGCCGGTGCCGACGCTGCTGCTTGCCGGCGACCGCGATCTCTCCACGCCGATGGCCTGGGCGAGTCAGGAGGCGCGCCTCGCACCGCGAGGGCGCCTCGTGATCGTGCACGGCTCTGGCCACGGAGCTCAGCTGCGCGCGGAGACCGACGCCGGCCGCGCTGCAGTGGCGTCCTTCCTGCACGGGTCGTAGTCGAAGGACGCGGCCGGCCGCCGCGACGCCGGCCGGCCGCATCGGCTTCTAGAACGACCCGGAGACGATCAGGGTGCCTCCGGTCGTGCGCACCCTCACCTTGGTCCCCGCGCGAACACGCGGTACGAACTGGCCGCGCTCGCTGTTCCGGTTGATCTCGGTCGCGCCGAGCCGGTTCACCTTCGCGGTCGCGACCTTCACGCCGCCGACGAAGAAGACGACGCGCTTGCCGGCGAGCCGCCGGATGTGCTCTACCTCGACCTGTAGCTCCCGCTCGCCCGGCTTCGACTCGAACTTGGCCGTGCCTCTGGCGGCCGGGAAGCTCTTCGAGGGCTTGAGCGCGATCCTCGTCTGGCCCGCAGCCAGGACCGTCGGCACGGCAACGGCGAGAGCGACCACCATTGCGAGCACCAGACCCGTCAGTTGCTTCGAACGCTGCATCTCGGACCTCCGATTTCGGTCGTGGACTTGACCGCGTCCACGCTATGGAGCGCCGGTTCAAGCGCGGGCAAGAGAGGGCAAGCCTTTGCTCAGACTTCGGTTAAGGATCGGTAGGCCGGCGACGCGCGCGAGAATCGCCGCCGTGGAGACCGCAACGCAGACGCTCCATCGGCTTACGTCGTGCACGTGGGAGTGGTATGCGCCGTCGAGGGAC
>JBKPFU010000110.1:0-14579 GCA_046728975.1 Actinomycetota bacterium
CTCGAGGATCCTCGCCGTCTTCAGCTGGTTCATCGCCCTTGTCATCGGGCGTGTTCCGCAGGGTCTGCGGAACTTCGCCGCGTTCGCGCTCCGCTACGAGCTGCAGACGTACGGCTACACGTTGTTGCTCACGCAGCGCTATCCGAGCTTCGACGTCAAGATCGAGGATTAGGCCCTAGCCGGTCTGCGCGCAGGCTTTGAGGCCGAGGTCTTGCCGCCCGATCTTGTCCTGACTCTTCTCGATCGTCTGTAGCCGGGCCAACGCGGACCTGAAGCTCTTCGCGTCGTTGTTGCGGGCGGCGTCGCGCAGCTTCTCGGCCTCCGAGACCTGGTCGTCACCCTGGTCGAGCCACTGCTTGTACTTGGCGGCGAGGTCCTCGGGTGGCTTCAGGTCGCGCAGCTCGCCCTGCCCGTTCCGAATCAAGGGAAGCGCCTTGTCGATCGTCTCTGCGATCTGGTTCGCACCGGTGCCGACGTTTGCGGTCGCCTTCGCGATCTGACCCTCGTACTTGCTGCAGATTGCATCCGCCTTCGAGCGGAATTCGTCCGTCGACAGGCGCGAGCTTCCGTTGCCGCCGCAGCCGGCGGCCAGGAGCACCGGAACCAGAGCGAATGGGACGTACCGCACCCCGGCGGAAGCTTACGTCCTGCTACGGCGGGGGCAGGGCCGGCGTCACGGGTACCGCGGGCGTGGCGGGGAGCGCGGGCGCCGCCGGGAGTTGCGGCGGCGTCAGCGTCGGCGGTGTCGGTAGTTCCGGAAGCTCGTCGCGCGGCAGCGACGCCGGCGTGTCCGGCAGCGGCGCATCATCGTTCGGAATCCCGACCGGCGGGTTCGACTCGATGGGCGCCGTGACGGTCGGGTTCGGTGGCTCGGTGACGGGCGGCGGCGGCGCGACCGAGGTCGGCTTCAGGTGCGCTTGAGCGCGTCCCTCGTTCCGTGCGTTGGGTCGAAACCGGAGGGGAGGCGCGGCGTGCCGGGACCGCACGAAGCGCAGGCCGCGCTGGAGCCGCCGTCACCGTGGACGGCGCCTTGGGACGGCGGCCGGTCTTGGGGAGACGCGGTCCGCGTGGAACGCGACGCCGCCTGCCGCGAAGGTGAAGCCGACAGCCGTCGTCGCCGGGGCGAGCTTTCCCGCCCCGGCGCCGCCCCCGAGAACCGACTTGAGCCAGGGCGCGTGCGCGCCGACCGCGGCGCGCTCGCGCAGCGAATCCGCCAGTCGACGGCGTGCGCGGAAGATCATCGTCTCGACCGCCGCGACGCTGACGCCGAGCTCGTCGGCGATCTCCCGATACGAAAGACCCTGCCACTCACGGAGCAGAATCGCCCGCCGTTGCAGCTCGGGAAGCGCGGCGACCGCTTCGATCAGGCCGTGCGGCGCGAGCGCGTCCTGCTCGCGGCTCGGCGCGACCGCTTCGAGGAAGGCTGGGTCACCGGGCAGCTCTGCAGCGCGGGCCCGGCGGCCGTCCCTCCACCGTGCGATGCAGACGTTCTGCGCGATCTTCAGCAGCCAGCCGGCCTCGGCGGCGGGTTTCGTTCCTCGGCGGAGGCTGCCGAACGCCTGCAAGAACGTTGTCTGAACCGCATCCTCGGCGTCCGCCCGGTTGCCGAGGCGGGCGAGGCAAAGGCCGAAGACTCGCGGTCCGTACCGCTCGTAGAGCCGTTGCGCGTGGAGCGCTTCGGCTGAGACGGAGGCGGCCCGGCCGTTTGCACGGCCTTGTTCGGGCACCGCGGCCACAGTCGCAGTGTGTGCGACTCTAGGCCGTACGGCCTACCCTGTTCGAGGGATTTCGCTAGATCGTCTTGAACTGCTCGAACGGCTGGCGGCAGCCGTTGCAGTACCGGACCGACCGGCACGGAGTCGGCCCGAACATGTTCTCGAGCGTTGTGTCCGTCGAGCCGCAGTACGGGCAGCGAAAGGCCCCGCGCTGAAGCTGGACGAGCGTCGGTCCGGCCGCCGCTCGCGGTGCGGGCGGCGCGAACCCCGACGCGCGCAGCTTCTCGCGTCCCTCGGGGGTTATTCGGTCGGTCGACCAGGAGTCGTCGGTGATCACCCGGATGTCGGGCTCCGCGCCGAGCTCGGCGATCTTCGCCGCCATCGCCTCGCGCATCACCTCGAGCGCCGGGCAGCCGAGGAACGTCGGCGTGAACTCCACCCGCACCTGGCCATTGTCGACCTGGACGTCGCGGACGACGCCGAGGTCGACGATCGAGATCGGCGGGATCTCGGGATCCGGGATCTCGGCCAGCGCCGCCCACACCTGCTCACTGGTCACCATGTCGCACCGGCCACCGATCGCCGCACCATCGTCATCTCCTCCCAGAGCTCGGCGAACTCGGGCGCATGCTCGCCGCGGTCCTCGACCAGAGGCTCGAGCTCCTCGACCGCGGCGGTGAAGCGAGGCTCGTCCTTCAAGCGCTCGTACCACATCTGCGCGTGCATCCGGTGGTAGGCCTCCTCGCGGTCGATCTTCGCCGCGAGTCCGGCAACCTCGGGATCGCCGGATTCCTTCAGCGCCGCGAGGCGCTGCTCGTCGGCGCGTTCGTAGAGGTGGTGCCGCGCGATCGTCTTCGCCCAGTCGGGAACGAGCCGGAGCTGAACCAGCCGCGAGCAGCGGTACTCGTCCGGCTTGCGGTCGAAGGCGAGCTCGTCGGCAGTCGTGCCGAGGTCGCGCGCCGCCAGCTCGTACAGCGCCCGCGCGTGCCCGATCTCGTTTTGCGCGATCGAGGAGAAGGCGACGTCCTCCTCGAGGAAGGGCGCGATGCCCGTCCATTCGGAGTTGCGCCAGCCGAGGACGAGCTCGTCGTCGGCTAGCTCAAGAAGCTGCTGTGCCCGCTCGCTCACGTGCGGCTTTCAGCTTTTCCTTGAGCGGATAGCCGTCGACGCGGTGGTAGTTGCGCTCGAGCTCGTCGACGAAGTCGTCGATCTCGTGCACGGCCTCGCGCGGCACGACCCAGAGGGCCACGGACTCGCCCCGCCGGCCGTACTGCTCCCGCGCGTACCACTCGGCGAACTCCTCGTTGGGCGCCTCCACCGAGCCGGCGTGCGCGAACGCCTGGCCCTTCCGCTCCTGCCGAAAGACCTCCCAGATCACGCGGCTTCAGCTAGGACGGCGCGCCGGACCCACTCGGTCTCGTCGCGTGTCGTCCGGCGCAGCTCCAGGCGGTCGGCCGTCTTCGGCCCGTGGCCCGTGACCACGTGCTTGAGCTCGTCCCAGTCGGGCTCCGTGTACTCCCAGACGTCGTCGTCGCGCTTGCGCAGCTTCGGGTCCGGCACCGTCAACCCGAGCTCCCAGATCTGCGGCACGTACCCGTCGAGGAACTGCTGTCTCGCTTCCTCGTTTCCCTGGGACTTGATCCGCCAGTGGTACATCGGGTCCTCGTCCTTCGGGATCGGGTTCCCGTGGAACTGCATCAGCGGGCCCCACCAGCGGTCGAGCGCTTCCTGGACGAGCTCGCGCTGGTCGTCGGTGCCGAGCATCATCGTCAGCACGACGTCGCGCCCGTGGAGGATGTGGAACGACTCCTCCCAGCAGATCTTCTTCATGATCCGCGCGTACGGCGCATAGGAGCACTTGAGCAACGCCTTCTGGCTGATGATCGCCGCCGCGTCGACGAGCCATGCGATCACGCCGACGTCGCCCCACGTCTTCGTGGGGTAGTGGAAGACGTTGTGAAACTTGGACTTGCCCGAGATCAGGTCGGCGAGGCACTGCTCCCGCGGCTTGCCGAGGTCCTCGACGACCCGGTAGATCAGCTGCGAGTGGCCGACCTCGTCCTGGACCTTCGCGGTCAGCGCGAGCTTTCGCTGGAGCGTCGGGGCGCGCAGAATCCACTCGCGCTCGGGCAGGACGCCCATCAGCTCCGAGTTCCCGTGCATCTCGATGAACTTGATCAGCTTCGCGCGGTAGTCGTCCGGCATCCAGTCCTCGGTCTCGACCTGGCCGCCGGACTGCACGTACTCGAGGAACGCCTGTTCTCGCCCGTTGTTCATACCGAACGGTCGTTAGGGTAACAACATGTCCGCTAGGCGCTCGGAGCTAACTCGGCAAGCGGCGCGGCTGTTCGCGCAGAAGGGATACCACGGCACGTCGATCGGGGACCTCGCCGACGCGATGGGCGTGCAGAAGGGCTCGCTCTACGCCCACATCGCCTCGAAGCAGGACCTGCTCTACGAGACGATGCTGGAGGGAGCCGCCGCCTTCCACGCCGGCCTCGACGAAATCCCGGACGACCTTCGCGTGACCGAGAAGATCCGCCTCGCGCTGCGCTCGCACCTCCGCGTCGTCGCCGACCAGCTGGACGTCGCCACCGTCTTCATGCAGGAGTGGCGCTACCTCGAGGGCGCGCGGCGCGACGAGATCCTCGCCGAGCGCCGCCGCTACGAGGACCGGGTCCGGGCGCTCTTCCGCGAAGGCCGCGAGCTGGGGGAGCTCCGCACCGACCTCGACGACGCGACCGCCGCCTTGCTCGTCCTCTCCGCCGCGAACTGGGCGTATACCTGGTTGCAACCCGGACGCGACACCGACGAGCTGGCGGACAGGTTTTGCGCCCTGCTCGTCGACGGGATGCGCGGGTACGCGACGCCCGGTTAACGCGGCCGCCGCGGATCGTCACCACCGCGGTACGTGATCGCTTCCAGCCGTCTGCCGTCGGGATCGTCGAAGAAGACGCCGACGGCGACCTCGTGGTCCCGCTCCTCCCATTTGATTCCCTCGGTTTCTAGGCGGCGCTTGAGCTCCGCGCGTTCCTCTTCGGACACGCGCACCGCCGTGTGCGGGCCGGGGCCGCCGAGCTTGTGCAGCGCGAATCCGGTGTTGCCGACATACGCCATCACCGGGTGGCCCTCGGTCCTGACGATGCGGGCGCCGAACGTCCGCTCGTAGAACGCGGCGGTCGCGTCGGGGTCGTCCGTTTCGAAGGCAACGTGATCGATGCGTGACATGCTCGCCACGATGAGTCGTGGCGTCCTCATCGTCAACCCGTTCGCGAGCGGCGTGACCGAGGAGCGAACGGCTGCGGTCGAGCGTTCGCTCTCGCGGGTCGCCGCCATGGAGGTTGTACGAACGGAGCAGCGCGGGCACGCGACCGAGCTCGCGCGCGACGCCGACGCCGACGCGCTGTTCGTCTTCTCGGGCGACGGCGGCTTCAACGAAGTGCTCAACGGCCGGATCGATCTGCCGCTCGGGCTGATCCCCGGTGGAGCGACGAACGTCCTGCCGCGTGCCCTGGGTCTCCCGCGCGATCCTGTCGCGGCCGCCGAGCGGCTCGCGCGTGCGCTCACGCAGGGCCGGACTCGGCGGATCTCGGTTGGGCGCGTGAACGGCCGACGCTTCGGCTTTGCCGCAGGAGTCGGCCTCGACGCCGAGCTCGTCCGTCGGGTCGACGCGCGAGGCCGCGAGCTCGGCAGGCGTCCCGGGGATACGGCCTTCGCTACTGCGGCGATGAGCCTCCTGGCGAGGCGGCGCTGGCGGCTCGAGCCCGTGCTCGAGGTCGTCGGTTTCGGCCGCGCGGCGTTCGCGCTGGTCGCGAACTGCGATCCGTACACTTATGCCGGACGGGTGCCGCTTCATGTGGCGCCCGAGGCGCGCTTCGAGCTGGGGCTGGACGTCGTGGCGCCGAACGCGGTGCGCCCCTTCGCGATCCCGCGCCTGCTCGCGTACGCCGTGCGCGGGCGCGGGCAGGAGCGCGCCGGCGACGTCCTCTACGGACACGACCTCGACCGACTCGAGATCGTGGGCGACGCTCTGCTTCCCCTTCAGGCCGACGGGGAGGATCTCGGCGACGCCGAGCGCGTCGTTGTGGAGGCGGAGCGCGGCGCAGCTACCGTGCTGCTGTGAAGCGGCCGCTCCTCTTGCTCGTAGTGCTCATGCTCGCCGGGTGCGGCGGTGGCGGCGGGAGCTCGAAGAACAGCGAGCCGAAGCAGCCCTCGATCTTCGACTACGACTCGTCGGCGCCGCTTCGCTTCGTCGACCGGCGTGTGCTCAACCCTGGCCGGAAGTACCCGATCAAGGTCCACGACATCTCGTACGCGGGCTGGAAGGGCCGGCAGGTGAACGCCCTTCTCGTCGTCCCGCCCGGCAAGGGGCCGTTCGCCGGGGTCGCGTACCAGCACGGCTCGGGTCAGTCGCGGATCGAGTTCGTCGTCGAGGCGGCGAAGCTCGCGCGCAAGGGCGCGATCGGGCTGCTCGTCGACGCGCCCTGGGTTCGCGGCCAGGTTCGCTACACGGGCTCCCCGGCCGTGGCGATCCGTGACCAGTACGTCGGCAACGTCGTCGACATACGCAGAGGGCTCGACCTTCTCGCCACGCGCGACGACGTCGACATGAAGCGGCTCGGCTTCCTGGGCCACAGCTACGGGGCTCAGATCGGCGGGATCCTCTCCGGCGTGGAGCCTCGCATTCGCGCGCTCGATCTGCTCGCGGGGGCAGGCCACCCTTCGAGGGCGTACGCCGACACGCTGGGGATCGGCCCGAAGGGCCGCAAGACGCTCCACGAGATCGATCCTGTCAACTACCTCTCGAAGCCGGGACCGCGCGAGCTCTTCATCCAGGCCGGCCTGCGCGACGAGTTCGTTCCGCGAAGCGAGCTAACCGCGCTGACCCGCACGGCGTCGAAACCGAAGAAGGTCAAGTGGTACGCCACCGGCCACGCATTGTCGAACCGGGCGTTCACCGAGGGCGAAAACTGGCTCGCGGAGGAGCTCGGCATATAGCTCTCGCGCCCGCGACGGGCGTGAACAAGATCTCGCGCCTGTTCGGCCTCCCGCTCTTTCTCCTCATGTTGCTCGTCCTCGCCGGCTGTGGTGGAACCGGCGGAAGCTCCAAAGGGAGCTCGACAGGGAGCGAGACCAAGCAGGCCTCGGTCTTCGACTACGACTCCTCGGCGCCTCTTCAGTTCGTCGACCGCCGCGTGCTGAACCCGGGCCGGAAGTACCCGATCAAGGTCCACGACATCTCCTACGCGGGCTGGAAGGGCCGCCAGGTGAACGCCTTCCTGGTCGTACCGCCGGGCAGGGGGCCGTTCGGGGCGGTCGTGTTCATGCACGGGTCGGGCTCGTCGCGGCTCCAGTTTGTAGTCGAGGCTGCAAAGCTCGCGCGCAAGGGGGCCGTCGGCCTGCTCGTCGATGCGCCTTGGGTCCGTAGCCAGGTCCCCTACACCGGCTCTGTCGCGATCGCGGTTCGGGATCAATACATCGGCAACATCGTCGACATCCGCCGCGGGCTCGATCTGCTCGCGCACCGCGACGACGTGGCGATGGACCGAGTCGGTTTCTTCGGGGGCAGCTACGGCGGCCAGATCGGCGGCATACTGGCCGGCGTCGAGCCGCGTTTTCGCGCCCTCGACATCTTCTCCGCAGCGGGCCAGCCCTCCAAGTCGCTCGCGGAACAGCTCCGCACCGGTCCGCGCGGCCAGAAGATCCTTAGTGCGATCGACCCGGTCAACTACGTTTCCACGGCGGGGCCGCGTGAGCTCTTCGTTCAGGCCGGTCACGCGGACCTAGCCGTGTCGCCCGAGCAGCTGACGGCGCTGATGCGCGCGGCCAGCGAGCCGAAGCAGGTCAAGTGGTACCCCACCGGACACGCACTGTCGCAGGCGGCCTTCAACGAGGGCGAGAAGTGGCTCGCCAGGCAGCTCGAGCTCTCGGGCTAGCGCTCGCGGCGCTTGCGCTTTCGGCGTGCGGCGGCTCAAAACCGGTCGCGAATCTCGAGCCGGAGGCGACACTTCGGGCCGGACGGTCCGTCAAGAGTGTCGCCTGGTCGCACGACGGACTGCTCGCTGCCGGAGTGGGTGACTCGGTAATTGTCTGGCAGGACAACGAGCAGGCGTGGCGGGTACGCGAGGGTGGGGAGGTGTGGGGCGTCGCCTGGTCTCCGGATGGAAAGACGCTTGCCTCTGCGGGCGCTGACGGCACCGTCAGGCTCTGGCGCGAGGGCCGCCTGACGGAGACGCTGCCGGCCGGGCGCGGCATAGCCTTCTCGGTGGCGTGGTCGCCGGACGGGCGGCGGCTCGTCTCGGGCTACGAGGACGGGACGGTTCTCCGCTGGAGGCCGGCAGCCGTTTGGGCGGGCCACACGCAGGAGGTGATCGCCGTCGCGTGGAACGACGAAATCGCCTCCGGGAGCATCGACTCGACCGTCCGTGTCCGGGACGGCGACGGCCACGTCCAAGCGGTGGTCTCGGAGAGCGCGGGTGCCGACGTCAACGGCCTCGCCTGGTCGCCGGACGGCTCCACGCTCGCCGCGGCGAATCAGGACGGCGGCATCCGGCTGTGGGATCCCAAGGACAAGAAGCTCGTCGGCCGCCTACTGCGCCACGACGGCTGGGCCCGCGGCGTCGCATGGTCGCCGAACGGCCGCAGCGTGGCGTCGAGCGGCCAGGACGGGATGGTTCGGCTCTGGGATCCAAAGGAGAAGAAGCAGCTGCGGGCCTTCCGCTCCGCGCCCGCCGACACCTGGGCGGTCGCCTGGTCGCCGGACGGCAAGCGCGTGGCGAGCGGGAACGGCGACGGCACCGTCCGCATCTGGCGAGTCAGCTAACTGCAGCGGTACGGCGCCCAGATCTCGAGCGCGTAGCCGTTGAAGACGCCTGGATTAGGCGAGACCTGCACGCGATAGCCGTAGCGGCCTCTCGTGGGGCCGGTGATGATCACGGGCGACGGGAACCAGTGGCTCCGGCTCGGCGGGATGATGATCGGCGGGTGCTTGGCCGAGTTGACCTGCGCTGTCCCGCTCCAACCGAACGGAAGCGCCGGGATGATCCGGGCGTAGTACAGGGTCGCCGTCCGCGGCCTCGCGTAGACGATCCCGCGGACGTCCGCCGCGCCGCGGAGGACGTAGCCCTTGCAGCGCTTCCAGGCCGGCGTGCGCGGAGGACGGTGATGGCCCGACGCCGCCGCCGGCACCAGCCCGGCGAGCAGGCCGAGCGCCGACAGCACTGCCAGCAACGTCCGAATCCTGACGACGGCCCGCACGGTCGACTCTCTTCCCCGCCTACATAGACTTCGAATCATGGCGCTGGTTCTTCCGGCCGAGCACGACCTGCGGCGCGTGATCGGCGACGGCGAGGCGGTTCCGGACGGGGAGGTTGACGGCCTCTCCGAGACCGATCTCATCGAGCTCTTCCGCTGGATGGTGCTCCTGCGCACGTACGACGAGCGGTCGCTCGTCTTCCACCGTCAAGGCCGGATCGGCACGTACGCGATCTTCTGGAATCACGAGGCGATGCAGGCGGGGTCTGTCTACGCGCTCGAGCGAGACGACTGGATCTTCCCGAGCTACCGCGAGTCGGCGATCGGCTTGCTGCGAGGGATGCCTGCGGCGACCGTCCTCTCCTGGTGGCGCGGCCACCCGGCCGGCTGGTGGAACCCGCTCGACTACAACGTCGCCTCGATTTGCGTCCCGATCGGGACGCACGTCCCGCACGCGGCAGGGCTCGCCTGGGGGAAGAAGCTGAAGGGCGATCCGGCGATCGCGATCGTCTACTTCGGCGACGGCGCGACGAGCGAGGGCTCCTTTCACGAGGGAGCCAACTTCGCCGGCGTCATGCGCGCGCCGCTGATCCTGTTCTGCAACAACAACCAGTGGGCGATCTCGACGCCGCTCGAGGCGCAGACTGCTGCTGAGACGCTCGCCGACAAGGCCGTTGGCTACGGCATTCCGGGGACGCGAGTGGACGGCGGCGACGTCCTCGCGGTCTACGAGGCGACGCGCACCGCCGTGGCGCGGGCACGGGCCGGCGAGGGGCCCAGCTTCATCGAGGCCGTGACCTACAGGACGGCGCCTCATGCGACCGCCGACGACCCTCGCGCGTATATCGATCTCGAACGGGTCGAGCAGGAGAAGCGGAACGAGTGCGTCGGCCGCTACGAGGCGTATCTGCGCCGACTCGGCGTACTCGATGACGAGACGGCCGCGGCGATTCGGGACGAAGCGGCACAGGTGATGCGCGAGGCGATCGCGGCGGCGGAGGCCGAGCCGGCCGCCGACCCGGGCCTGGTGTTCGAGCATGCGTACGCCGATCCGCCACCGTCCTTCCAGGACGAGCTGGCCGAGCTGCGGAGAGTGCTCGATGAGTGACCTCACGTTGGTCGAGGCGATCAACGATGCCTTCCACACCGAGCTCGGTCGCGACGAGTCGGTCATGGTCATGGGCGAGGACGTCGGCCGCGCCGGGGGTGTCTTCCGCGCGACGGCCGGCCTGCGAGATCGGTTCGGTCCCGACCGCTGCGTCGACACGCCGCTCGCCGAGGCCGGAATCCTGGGGACGGCGGTCGGGCTGTGCATGGCGGGCTGGCGGCCCGTCTGTGAGATGCAGTACGACGCGTTCTCCTATCCCTGCCTCGACCAGCTGATCACCCACGTCGGTCGCTACCGCTGGCGGACCGGCGGCAAGATGCAGTTCCCGCTCGTCGTGCGGATGCCCTACGGCGGCGGCGTGCGCGCGCCCGAGCTCCACGACGACTCGCCGGAGGCCTACTACGCGCACACGCCGGGCGTGAAGGTCGCGATCCCCTCGTCGCCCGCCGATGCGAAGGGGTTGCTGGCCGCGGCGATCCGCGATCCGGATCCGGTGGTCTTGCTGGAGCCGAAGCTCCACTACCGGACGATGCGCGGGGAGGTGCCCGAGGGCGAGCACGTCGTTCCGCTCGGGCAGGCGCGGGTCGTGTGCGAGGGGAACGATGTCACGCTCGTCGCGTACGGCGCGATGGTTCCGGTTTGCGAGCAGGCGGCGGAACGGCTGGACGACGTCTCGGTCGAGATTCTCGACATCCGGGCTTTGAAGCCGCTCGACGAGGAGGCGCTACTGGCTTCGGCTGCGAAGACCGGCCGCGTGGTGATCGTGCAGGAGGCGCCGCGCACAGCCGGCTACGGTGCCGAGCTCGCCGCGATCCTCGCCGAGAAGGCGATCCTCGACCTGCGCGCGCCGATCCTGCGCGTTACCGGCTACGACGTTCCTTATCCGTACTGGCAGATCGAGGACGCATACATGCCCTCGATGGAGCGCGTGGTCGACGCCGTGCGCAAGACGCTCGAGTTCTGAGCGGCGGCGAACGGCTCCGGCTCTGGCTCGAGCGCGGGGAGTCGGGGTTCCACTTGCGCGACGCGGCCACGGGCGAGGCCGTCCGCTGGTCCGACCAGCGCATCCGAGTCGTGCCGGTGGCGGGCGTGTCCTTTCGGCCGGGGGCGGTCGAGGACGAGTCGTTCGACCCTGGCCGGCGGCTCGCGCTTGTGCCCGAGCCGGACAACGAGCACGATCCGAACGCGATCGGGATCTGGAACGAGGGCCGGACGGTGCAGGCGGGCTACGTCCCGCGCGACGTGGCGGGTGAGCTCCGGGGCGACGAGCAGGCGGTCTCGCTCTGGCGGCTCGACGGCGGGCTGCGGGTGTTGATCGTCGCCGCCGATGCCTGGGTGGGAACGCCACGCCCGTAGGCGTGGCTCGAAAACGGGCCCCCGGCCGAAGCCGGCACGCCCTCCCAACGGCATCGCAAGCGACGCCTCGGAGATAGATTCCCGCCGCGATGGCGTACGAGTTCAAGCTGCCGGATCTCGGGGAGGGTCTGACGGAGGGCGAGATCGCCCGATGGCTCGTCGCCGAGGGGCAGGAAGTTGCGGAGGACGATCCGCTCGTCGAGATCCAGACCGACAAGACGACGGTCGAGATCCCCTCGCCGGCGGCGGGCAAGGTCGCCCGGATCCTCGTCGAGGAAGGCCAGGTCGTCCCGGTCGGCACCGTCCTCGTCGTAATTGGCGAGGACGGTGCTGCCCCGGCCGATCAGGACCAGTCGCGAGCGGACGAGGCTCCGCAGCAGCAGGCGGCCGAAACGGCCACGACCGGGGGTCAGACCCTTGGACCTGTCCAAACAGGCCGGGTGCGGGCGACGCCGCTCGTCCGCAAAGTGGCGCAGGAGCTGGGCGTCGACCTCGCGACGGTGCCGGGTAGCGGCCCGCAGGGGCGGATCACCGAGGAGGACGTCCGAGCGGTAGCGGACGCGTCGAGGGGTCAGACCCCAGCGGCGAAGCCGCCTGTCCAAGAGGGACGCCGGGAGCCGCTACGCGGCGTCCGCCGGCTGATCGCCGAGCACATGGCGCGCGCGCACCGGGAGGTGCCGCCGGTCACGTGGGTCGAGGAGTGCGACTTCGGCGAGGTCGACCTCAAGCTCGTCGTCCCGCAGACGCTCAAAGCGGTCGCCGAGTCGCTGAGGGAGTTCCCCGAGCTGAACGCGCGGCTCGAGGGAGACGAGATCGTCTACCTCGACCGCTACGACCTCGGCGTCGCCGTCCAAACCGACGACGGGCTCATAGTCCCCGTCGTCCGCAGCTGCGACACGGCAACGGTGGAGGCGCTGGACGCCGAGGTGAAGCGGCTCGCCGACGCCGCCCGCGCCGGCGCACTCAAGCCGGAGGAGCTGCGCGGATCGACGTTCACGGTGACGAGCGCCGGCAAGGTCGCCGGGCTCTTCCAGACGCCGATCGTGAACCACCCCGAGGTCGCGATCCTGAGCATCGGCCGCGTCGCCGAGCGGCCCGTCGTTCGAGACGGCGAGGTCGTCGTCCGCCCGACCGGCTACGTCGGGATCACGTTCGACCACCGCGTCGTCGACGGGGCGCGTGCGGCCGAGTTCGGCCTCACCGTCATCGAGCGCCTCGAAAAGCCGCAGGACTAAGGAGGGCTTGACGAAATACCGCGCTGAGCCGCCGGAACGCGCTGGAACGGAGCGAGGCGGCGTCCTCGGTCGCGTCCGTATTTCGTTCAATACGAACGCTCCCTGCGTCCTTGCCTCGCACCGCCCATCGCGCCCCGGCGACGAGCGGAATTCCGTCAAACCCTCCTAAGTCGGGAGCCCGACAGACAGCCGCGCCTGACCGGGCTCCCGGGAGAGGGTTGACGACGCCTATTTTGGTGCCGCCGCTGACTGTTACGGATCGCGTGCGCCAACGGATTCGAAGCAGGACGCGAGGAGGGACTCGATCCGAGGCGCGCTCGCTCTTCCTTCGAGGCGGCCGACGACCGCGTGCCCGCCGACGACCACCAGCGTCGGAACCTGCTCGACCTGGAACCTCTCCGCAAGGTCGGCTTGCTCGTCCGCGTCCACGCGGATCACCCGGAGCCGGTTCCGCTCCTTGCGGGCGACGTGCGCGAGAACGCTCTCCATCCTGCGCGCCGGCCCGCTTCGTTGCGACGTGAAGAAGACGAGCAGCGACTTTTCAGTCACGGGGTCAGCCGGGTTTTTTTCTTCGGGGACCGCAGATGAAACCACATCGAGAGGGCGGACTACACTGCGCTCCGCGATGTGGGAGTGGTACCGGATCGGCCTCGCGCTCGGGGTCGGAGTCGGGATTGGCGTGCTGGCCGCAGCCCTGCTGGCTAGGGGAAGGGGCTGGATTGTCGCGGCCGCGCGTGTCGCGGCGGCCGCGGGCTTCGCGGTCGGCCTCGCGATCGACGATTGGGAGGAGGCTGCAGCGGGCGCAGTCGGCGGCGCGCTCGGCGCTCTTGGCGCGTTCGAGCTCGTCCGCGGCGCGCTCCGGCGCGGCGGAACCCGCGGCGCGACGACCGCGCTCGTCGCGCTCGGAGCGCTCGGCATCGCCGCGCTGGCGGTGATTCCAGCCATCGGTTACTTCGAGGCGCTGGCGGCGCCCGTGCTCGGCGCCCGGCTGCGGCGCCGCACCGGCGAACGCTATGCCGGGTTGCGCACGCTGGCCCGAGACTAAGTGGCCAAACCGCTGATCCTGGTCGTCATCGACGGCCTCTCGCCGTCGGCGTTCGAGGACGCAGTCGAGAACGGGGGCGCGCCGACGCTGGCGCTGCTGGCGGCCGAAGGCCGCTATCGGAGGGGAGTAACGACCTTCCCTTCCCTGACGCCGGTCTGTCTCTCGTCGATCGCGACAGGCGGGCACCCCGATATCCATCACATTCCGCACCTCGTGTGGTGGGAACGCGAGGAGCAGCGGATTGTCGAGTACGGCTCTTCCTTCGCCGCGCTTCGGGCCGCAGGAACCCGGCGCGCGATCCGCGACGCGATCGTGAACATGAGCCAGCGCCACCTCAACCCCGACGCCGTGACGGTGTTTGAGGCGCTGGAGGACGCGGGCCTGACTGCCGCCGCGATCAACTTCATCTGCTATCGCGGGCGCGAGCGGCACGCTCCGCTCCTTCCCGGCCTCGAGCCCGTGAACGCACCCAAGCGCTTCTTCTTCTTCAACCTGTTCGAATCCGACGTCACGGGAGCGCCGATCGCTGCGCGCTCACGGGCGGCCGGCTCGACCGACGCCTACGCGGCCGCAGTCGGTCGCTGGCTCGTCACGCGCGACGGCTTCGACTTCCTCGCCTTCTACTTGCCCGACTACGACTTCGCGTCCCATGTCTACGGGCCGGAGGGAGCGCAGGAGGCGCTGACGCGCAGCGACCGCGCCGTCGGCGCCCTGGTGGAGGCCGCCGGCGGGCTCGACGAGTTCCTCGGGCGCTACGCCGTCGTCGTGTGCGCCGACCACGCGCAGTGCCGCGTCGAGCGGGCGGCCGTGCTCCAGTCGCGGTTCGTCGACGCCGAGGTCGTCGTCACGGCCTCGAACCGGGCGGG
>JBKPFU010000111.1:0-22167 GCA_046728975.1 Actinomycetota bacterium
ACTGACATCGAGCGTGGCAGAGCAAGCATCGTCGCCGCACTCGCAGAGAACGTCGAACGGTTCTTCTGCTCCGGCTCCGGCTGCGCCCTCGGCGCGGTCGATCTCGAGGTTGACCGCGCGGTACATCGCCTCATTGCGCGACACGCGCTCTAGTCGGGCGTCCACGCCTCGACTCTAAGCGAAGCCGGCCGCGCGGTCGGGGTCGAAGCGCGACGACCCAGACCATCACGCGGGCGTTTGGAGACTGAATCACTCACGGCGGGAACCCGCTGCCGCCCCGTCGCTCTCGGTCAGAATCCGTTCATGGCCTCTTACGCGGTCAACGAGGCTGCGGTGGCCTACGCGCGACGCCTCATCCGTGCGCGACAGTATGTGCTCAACAGCGACTGGGGAGACGTCCAGCCCAAAGCGAAGGACGAGAACGCCTTCCTCGCCTCGCACTCCTGGGGCGAGTACGCCGAATGGCATCTCGGCCTCACCGAGGGCGCTTCAGACGAGACGAAGGCACGCTACGCATTCGTATACGGAGACTTCCGCCGCCTACACCGCACAGGCCTGATCGCCTGCCACTACCGCGCAGCGGAGTGGCGGCACAAAGAGATCGAACTGGCGGCACACGACCTGTTGCAGCTCCTCGATAAGTCCAGCGCCTGACAGATGAAAGCGATCGTCTACCACGAGTACGGCTCACCTGATGTTCTAGAACTCAAGGACATCGACAAGCCGCTGGTCGAAGACAATGAGGTACTGGTACGCGTTCACGCGGCATCCGTCAACCGCCTCGACTGGCACCTGATGAGAGGCAGTCCGTACATCTCGCGCCTGCAAGCGGGGCTGCGCAAGCCGAAGGACAGTGTCCTCGGTGCCGACGTGGCGGGGCAAGTCGAAGCGGTCGGGAAGCACGTCACGAAGTTCCAGCCAGGTGACGAGGTGTTCGGGTCCCTATTCGGGCACGGCTTTGGCGCTTTTGCTGAATACGTATCCGTCTCGCACGACCTCCTGGAGCTGAAGCCCGCAAACCTCTCGTTCGACCAGGCGGCGGCCGTGCCCGTGGCCGCGCTGACGGCGCTGCAGGGTCTCCGCGATCACGGCCGGATCGAGCCGGGACAGAAGGTCCTGATCATCGGCGCGTCGGGAGGGGTGGGGACGTTCGCCGTGCAGATCGCCAAGTCCTTCGGCGGCGAGGTGACCGGCGTGTGCAGTACGAAGAACGTGGACATGGTCCGATCGATCGGCGCAGACCACGTCATCGACTACACCCAGGAGGACTTCACTCAGGGTGAGCGGCGCTACGATCTCATCTTCGAGTTGGCGGGGAGCCGTTCACCGTCGGAGATCAGGCGCGTGCTCACCTCCACGGGGACGCTGGTCCTTATCGGCCATGGGGATCGGAGGGTCGCTGGATCGGACCCTTTGGTCGCCTGATCAGGGCGCTCGTGTTGTCACGGTTCGTAAGCCAGAGGATCGCGAGTTACACCGCGAAACCGAATTACTCTTCGGGACCGAACGAGGGGGATCTGGCAACTCTGAAGGAGCTCATCGAGGCGGGCAAGATCACGCCGGTCATCGACAGGACGTATTCGCTGAGCGAGACCCCCGCGGCGATCCGTTATCTCGAAGAGGGACACGCTCGGGGGAAAGTCGTCATCACCGTGTCCGGGGGGAGTGTGATCCCATCCCCGCCGCTCCCTGAGCTGGTCCCGGCAAAGGCGCATACTTAGCGAGTGACCACCTACGCCCCATGGTGGGTCTGGCTTCTTCCGATCCTCTTCAGCGCTCCGTGGATCGCTGCGATCATTTGGTTCTGGCCGCGGCACCTTCGGGGGAGCGGAGAGCCGCCTTCAATGGGCGAACTTGCGCGCAACCGCCTCTGGCCGCACTGATAAGGGGTTTGGCCTTTTCAGAGGCGGCGTGGATGTTTCTCGGCCGCGGTCCTTAGTGACGGCCGCTGGGCCTGCCGTCCGCGGGCGGCCAGGGGATCAGCGGCTTGCCGATCTCCCAGTGGTGGCCGAATGGATCCTCGATCCGGCCCAAGCGCCAGCCGTGCTCTTCGACCACCGGATAGACCTCTTTGGCGCCCGCCGCCTTCGCCCGCTCGACCGAGGCGATCGGATCGTCGACGATCAAGAGCATCCGCACCGTGCCTCCGCCGACGGACTCCGGGCTGAAGTTTGCGCTCCCCGGCGCCTCGTCGGAGACCCAGAAGGAAGCTTCCCCAATCGACAGCTGCGCGACGACGTCGGGACTCTCGTCGGTGCCGCCCACCCGATAGACCTCGACTGCGCCAAAGGCTTCTTTGTAGAACTCGACGGCCTCGCGGCCACGCCGGACCGAAAGCTCCGGCACGATGCTCACGCTGTCGGACACTGTCGGCTGTTCCTTAACACACGCTGGTAGCGTCGACTGATGTTCTCGACGCCGCAGGTCAACATCTACTCCGAGGACGTCGGCCGCGCAGTTGAGTTCTATCGCGGCTTCGGGTTCGAGGAGACCTTCCGAACGCCACGCGAAGGCGAGCCGATCCACGTGGAGCTCGTGCTTGACGGGTTCAAGCTCGGCATCGCCGCCGCGACCTCGGCCGCGGCCGACCATGGGCTGGATCTCGACCTGAGCAGGCCCGGTCGCGGCATGGAGATCCTGTTGTGGACCGACGACACCGACACCGCCTTCGCCCGCCTCGTCGCGGCGGGAGCACGAATGCTTTCGGAGCCCCACGACTGGCTCGGCGATCTGCGCCTGGCCTGGGTCGCCGATCCCGACGGCAACCCGATCGAGCTCGCGCAGCGCCGCTCGTGATTACCACCTAGGCGCCTGACTGGCGGTCGTCGGTGAAGCCGTGTGCGCCGGCGGACGTCACCACGGTTACGAGACCTGAGGCAATAAAGGCAAGCAGGAAGAAGCTGCCGGTGACCTGCACCCAGTCCGAGTCGAAGAAGAAGAGGAGCACCGCTCCGACAGCGAGGCACGCCAGCGAAGCGCCGCCCCACCCGCGCCCGGCCGACGGCTTCTTCGAAAGCTCGCGCCGACGGGCTGGAGGCTCCGGGGCGGGCCCTGGATCGAACCGTCCGCGTAGGGTGAGCCCAAAGAGAAGGGCAAGCGAGGGGATGAGAACGAGCGCTCCCAGGCCGATGCTGACGAGGAGGCTGACCAGCGTGGGACGGCCGGCTGCGGCCTCGTCAATCGTGAGGCCGGGCAAGAACGTCGGGCTCTGAGCGATCCCCCAACCGGCGATGATCGCCGCGACCGCGAGTGCGGCGGTCGCGCGCGCGGGCTCGAAGCGGCCCATCCAGACGAGCGCCAGCGTCGCCACGCCGCCCGCGACTGAGACAAGGACGGCGGCGAGCCCGGCGCCGCTCGTCAGTCCGTCCCAGATCGGGCGCGCGTCTTCGCGGACGATCGGCAATCCGGCGAGCGCCACCGCGCCTGCTGCCACGCCTGCGCCAAGTGCCCGGAGCCGGAACGATCTTGCGAGCTCCGCCTTGCCGACGCGAACGGCATCGGCCGCGAGGTAGACCGCGGCGAGATAGGCCCCAGTCGCGACGGCGATCGTCCCGATCATGATCGACGTTTCGTTGAGCCAGCTCGTGACGAGATCACCCTCGGCGTTCCCAACTGGGACCCGGCCCGATGCGACCCCACCGATCGCCGCGCCGAGGGCGAACGGAGTCAGGATCGACGAGATACCGAAGACGGTCTCCACCGATCGCTGCTCTCTGGCCGTCGCGGTCCCGGAACGCAACGCGTACGCCGTCCCGCGCAGGATGATCCCCACCGCCGCGATGAAGAGCGGAACCGCCAATGTCGAGGCGATCGAGCCGAAGGCGGTCGGGTAAGCGGTCCAGCAGACGACGAGCACGAAGACGAGCCAGACGTGATTGGCCTCCCACACGGGTCCCATCGCGTGGTGCGCGTGCTCGCGGATCGCTCGGCCGTGCTCGGTCTGCCCGCCGGTCAACTGCCAGAAGCCCGCGCCGAAGTCGGCCCCGCCGAGGACCGCGTACGCGGCCAGGCCGACCAGCATGAGGACGAGGGGGACCTCACTCAGCTCCATGCGCTGCCCTCCCGGCAACCTCGAGAGGCGCTCGGCTCAGGCGCCGCAGCACCCAGACGACGGCGACTGCGAGGCCGGCGTAGACCAAGACAAGCGTGGCATAGCCGACCGGGATTCCGCTTGCGCCCGTGACCGCCTCGGACGTCCGCATCGCGTCGTACACGACCCACGGCTGGCGTCCCACTTCGGTCGTGATCCAGCCCGCGATCAGTGCGACGAGGGACAGCGGTCCGGCCGCGACGAGCCCCCGGTAGAACCACTGGGAGCGCGGCAGCCGGCGGTGCCGCACCCAGACGGCGAGGTAGATCACCGCCACCAAGGCGAGGAAGAGGCCGACTCCGACCATGGTCTGGAACGCAAACCGGACGACGTTGACCGGCGGCCGCTCGTCGGCGGGAACCTGGTCAAGCCCCTTCACCTCCGCGTCTGGATCGTGGAAGGCGAGCAACGAGAGGAGCCGCGGCAGCTCGATCCCGTACTCGACGTCGTTGCCGTCGTACCAGCCCAGGACGTGCACGGGAGCGCCGCGCTCCGTTTCAGCGAGCCCTTCGAGCGCCGCGAGCTTCACGGGCTGTTTGTCCGCAACGTCACGCGCGGCCCAATCACCGACCAGCACCTGGACGGGGGCCGCGAGGGCGGCGGCGGTCAGCGGCACGACGAGGGCGACGCGCTCGTAGCGCCCCCAGCGGCCGCGGAGCGCGCCCCAGGCGTAGACGCTCGCAGTACCGAAGCCGGCCACGATGTAGCCCGCGAGATACATGTGCGTCAGCTCGTGCCAGAAGTAGCTGTTCTCGAACAGCGCATGGAACGGATGGACGTCGGTGACCCGGCCGTCGCGCAGCGTGAAGCCGGCCGGATGGTTCATCCACCCGTTGACCGCAATCACCATCCATGAGCCCGTGAAGCCGGTGATCACGATCGGGATTCCCGAGAGGAAATGAGCGCGCGGCGACAGGCGCCCCCAGCCATAGACGTAGACGGCGATGAAGATCGCCTCGAGGAAGAAGGAGAACCCCTCCACCGCAAAGCCGAGCCCGAAGACGTCGCCGAATGAGGCCATGAAGTTCGGCCACAGCAGGCCGAGCTCGAAGCTGAGGATCGTGCCGGTGACGACTCCGACGGCGAACAGCGCGAGCATCACCTTCGACCAGCGCACCGCGAGCGTGCGATAGAGCGGGTCGCCGGTCCGGAGATGGAGCCACTCGACGAAGACAACGAGCGCGGGAAACGCGATCCCGAAGCAGACGAGCGGGATGTGGACCGCGAACGACAGCGCCTGCATCTGCCGCGCCTGGAAGAGGTAGTCCTGGTCGGTTGGCGTAAAGGCCTGGCTTGCCGCAGCGGCGAGCGGCAGGTGAGCCGCGGCGAGCATCAGCGGCGAGCGTACCCGCGGCCGGACGCTCCCGCTTGTGCACCCGCCTGAAGCCGCGCCTTCTCGCCGTAAGAGCCCCGCGGCCGCTGCATGCGGCCGCGGGCACTTCCTGTGAACGTCGCTCAGATCAGTGTCTTCACGAACACGCGGCAGGCGCCGGCGTGACGTCGATCGGCGCCGGGCTCGCTCCCTCGGGCAGGAGATAGACGATGTAGAACTCGGCGCCTTCGGGGCCGGCGACGAAGTTGTGCGCGTCCTCCGGGTGGACGAAGGCCTTGCCCGCGCCGTACGTTTCCACGGAACACCCGCCGCGGCGCGGCTCATAGGCGGTCAGCGTTCCCTGCTTGACGACGACGATCGAGGGGGCGGCGTGCCCGTGCCAGCCCGTGAAGCCGTTCGGCGCGAGCGTCGCCTTCACGAGCGCGACGTCGAGCGGCTCCTTCGCCTGCAGCTTCAGCTTCTGACTCTTGTCGTGGATGCTGAACACGCCCGCGCCACCGCGGGCGATCGGCGTTCCCACGAGCCCACTCGGCGGCGTTGCGACGGCGGTCGCCACCGCGAAGACAGTCAGCAATGCAGCGGCGGCGAGCCCAATCAAAACCCTCTGCTTCATGGTTCCTCCTCTCATGCGCTGACGGTGGCGACGCGCTGCACGGCGGCCAGCTGCTCCATCAGCGACATTTGATCCCAGGTCACCCAGGCGTCAGCGACTCGACCGTCGTCAACGCGGTAGACGCCGGTGCACCGCGCCTCCCAGCTGCGTCCGGTCGGCGGGACGCCCTGGAAGAGGCCGCGGTGCGTTCCGCGCCCGACGAAGTGGCCGGCAACGAGGTCGTCCTCGGCGAGCAGGACGAGCGTTTCGACTTCGAGGTCAGGAAACGCGATGCGAAGACGGCTGAGGCGCTCGCGGAACCCGTTGTTCGAAATCAGCTCGTCCGCCGATCCCGGGCTGCCGCCGTTCAGCACCTCCGCCAGATACCTCTCGACGACGCGCTTCGGGGTCATGCCCCGACGCTAGAACGCCGCAGCGTGCGCTCGATGAAGCGCGCATGACGATGCGATGAGAATTCAGCGGAGCTGCGCGCGCCAATCCGAGCGCAAGCGGTACCCGCTCCCGCGAACGGTCTCGACGACCGGCGACGCCGCACCGAGCTTGCGTCGCAGCGATCGAACGACGGCGTCGACGACATTGCTGCCGCCGATGAACTCCGTTCCCCAGACCTCACGCAGGAGATCGCTACGAGAAACCGTCTTTCCCTCGCACTGGCGTAGGTGGCTGAAGAGCCCGAACTCGAGCGGCGTCAGCGGCACCCGTTTGCCCTGCACCGAAAGCTCTCGCGCCGCCTCGTCGGGCGTCGCATCGTCGCCGACGCCCAGCTCGGCGCCGACGAGGTCCGCGAGCCATCCATCCACCGACCCCGGCCCGAAGTCGAGCGCGACGCTCGCGTACTCGATCCCAGCCACGTCCACGCCCCGCTCCGCGATCGGGCGAAAGCCGAGCTTCTCGACCACCGGCCAGTACGTCGGCACGTCGTGGACGACCACGTACATCCGCCTCAGCGTCGGACGAAGGGCCATGTAGGTTCGCTTGACGTCGAGCCAGCACGCCGCTTGGGACGCGCACGGCAGCTCCCCCTTCTCAGCGTCCAACCAGCGCCGTAGACCGAGCGCGATCTGGCCCTTCGGCAGCGGGTTATCCCGCAGGTGCCGTGACCAGGCGTCGACAACCGGGTCGGCGAATGCGCGCGCGCCGCGGATCTGCTCGATGCCGAGCAGAGAAAGAAACCCGGTGACGATGCCGTCCCGGTCTCGCACGACCGAGAACGTCGTCGGATGCTCCTCCCACCACGCGTCGAGCAACTCAGCCGCCTCAGGGGCGTCGTGCCGATGGGCGATCGCTGCAATCGCCTCAACATCGTCCCGCCGCGCGGGCTCAACAGCGAGCGGCTGCGCGCCGCTCGGGAAGAACGCCTCCCGGACTACCGGGTTCTCGATCAGGTACAGCATGTCCGCCGTGTAGCGCCATAGCTCGGCGGGAACGGCATCGCGTACCTCTTCGCGTAACTCGCGCCACGCGGCCCGCCGATACTCGCGGTGCCGGACAGGATTCGCGCCGCGGAGAAAGCCACCGATCGCCTCGCGAACAGCCTCGTGCACGACGAGGCCGTCCCTCCCAGCCTCGATGAACGGAAGGTCGAGCAGCCGCCGGAACGCGTCCGAGGGATCCGGCTCCTCGAGCATTGCGGCGAGAAGCGGTTCCGTCGTTCGCCTGACGACCGACGCGGCCTCGAGCGCATCTCGCGTCAGCTGATCGTCGACTTCATGCAGGTACAGGCGAGCGAGCTCGTCGATCACGCGGCCCGCCGCGGCCTCCTCGAACTCGAGCTGAGGCTGCTCTGCGACGCCGGCCGCGGCAAGCGTCAGAGCCAGTGGATGCCCACGAGCGACGCGGTTGAGCCGGTGTGCCTCGCCCGACCGTATGCCGAGAGCTTCGAGCAGAAGCACAGCATCTTCTTCGGGCAAAGGTCCCAGCGGGAAGCTCTTGAACCCGCTCGGGGACGAGAACCAAGCGGCGACCGGCGGCTCGCGCGCCGCCAGGAGCAGACGCGCATCGTCCGGCAATGAGGTGACCAGCACCTGCCGGAGCCAGGTGTCCATGAGCCGAAAGACCTCGTAGTGGTCCAGCACGAGCAGCGACGTGCGCCCGCCGTCGTGGTGCAGCGCCGCCACGTTGTCGGCGCCGAGCGCCGAGAGCAGGCCCCGCTCGGTCGGTTCGATCGTCCTGCAATCGAGGGAGGTGACTGCCACATCCGTGGCTTCGAGACGATCGGCGAGAGCCCCGACGAGCGCCGATTTCCCGATGCCGGCGATGCCGTGGACGTAGATAACCGCCGGCTCGCCCGAGCGGACGAGGGCTTCGAGCACGTCGAGCTCTTGCTCGCGCCCGACGAACGAACCAGAGCGCGTTCGCGAGCTTGCGATCGCCATCGCTCAATTGTGACGCGGAACCGCTATTCGGGCCAGCCGCGGCGGCGCCAGAACCAGGTGACCGCCGCGAGTGCTCCGGCCGAGTACGCGAATCCGAGCACGAGATCCACGACGTAGTGGTTGCCCGTGTAGACGACGGCCGCGCACTCGGCGAGCGGGTAGATCGCCCCAAGCGCGATCGCCCACCACCGCCAGCGGGTGCGCCAGGCCACCGTCGCCACGAACAGGAAGCAGAGGAACGCGTAGCCCGCATGGAGCGACGGGACGGCGGCGTACGGATTGGGATCGACGAGACCACCCGCGGTGGCGCTCGGCGTGACCTCGTCGACCGGGAGCTTCTGCACGTCGAGCAGCCCTTTTTCGCCCGCGGCCCACGGCGGCGCGGCCGGAAAGAGCAGGAAAGTCAGCGCTCCGGCGTAGGAAAGCGCGACCATCGTCGTCCCGAACCGGTAGAACAAGGCTCGGCGCTTGACCCACAACACGAACGCAAGGAGCGGCGGGACGATGAAATGCAGCCGGGTTACGACGTACGCAACTTGGTCGTACCACTGCTTCGTCCCGTTCCAGAACCACTCCTGGAGCTCGACCGACGGGACGGTGCCGCCGAAGAGGAACTTTTCCGCGTCGAGCTGCGGGGCATAGAAGGGGTCGGGACGGAGGTTATGCGCGATCCCACGACACTGCGCGTAGAGCAGGATCAGGGCCCCGAAGGGGACGAAGTCGAGCAGATAGCGACGCGTCCGTCGCATCACGATCGCGGGGGCGAGCAGCACGAGCAGGTAGCTGTGCGGCTTGATGTCCAGTCCCGAAACGGCGATGCCTACGCTCAGCGAGACGGCCAGCGCCCCGAGAGCCAGCAAGCCGGTCCGCAGGTCAAGACCTGGCCGCGGTGGGCCCCATTTGCGGGCGCCGCGGCCGCGGTCGCCCTCGCCTTCGCCGTACGCGTCCCCTTCTGGGGCGTACCGCTCACCACCGACGAAGGGGGGTACGGCGAGGTCGCGCGCTTGTGGGCCCGCTCCCGGACGCTCTACGACGGCGCCTGGGTCGACCGCCCGCAGGGCCTCATACTGATCTTTCGGGCTGTCCATTTCCTGTTCGGCGGCTCCGCGGAGGCGATGCGAGCGGCCGCGGCGATCGCGGCCGTGCTCGCCGTCGCCGCGACGATGCTGCTCACATTCCGGCTTGCGCGCGGCAGGATAACGGCGTGTGCGGCCGGCCTGTTGATGGCAACGGCCGGCGCATCGCCCTTTATCGAAGGCTTCACGCTTTCGGGAGAGCTGCTCGCGTCAGTGCCTGCGCTGCTCTCGCTGCTCGCCTTCACGGGGTACCTGCGCGACCGGCGGCTGCGCTGGATTGTGCTCGCCGGCCTGTTGACCGGCTGTGCGGTCATGGTCAGGCAGGCGGCCTTCGACGCCGGGCTCGCCGCAGTCGTCTTCCTTCTGCTGACGGAGCGGCGACGGGGGCTGCGGCCGGCGGGGATTCTGGTCGGGACAGCGTTCGTGCCGGCGATCGCCGGCGCGCTCAGCGCCGGCAACTTCCACCAATGGTGGTTCGCGGTCGTCGGCTACCGCCTCCAGAACGACTCGATCGTCAGCGGCGCGTCGTTCATGGGACGGGTGCACGTGTTCTCGTACTCGCTCCCGTATGCCGTCCTCGGACTGTCGCTCCTCGCCCTCCTCGCCGGGTTCGGCTGGGGGCGTGCGCCGCTGCTCGCGAAGCTGTGGATCGCGACGGCGCTCGTCGCCGTGGCCGCCGGCGGCAACTTCCACAACCACTACTACCTCCAGCTCGTCCCGCCACTCTCGATCGTCGGCGCGCTCGGGCTGCGCCGGATCGCGCTGACCCCGACCCCCGCGCGCCGGTTCGCCACTGCGGCGGTCGCGCTCGCCACCGTCGCGCTCACGGTCCCGCTCTGGTTCATGAGCGGCCACGCGCAGGCACGTGCGTTGTGGCCGAAGGATCACCACCTCGTGCGAGACGAGGCGGTCGCCGACTACGTCCGCCGGCACACGCGGCCGAATCAGCGGATCCTGGTGATCTGGGCCTCAGCGAGCCTCTACTACCTCGCCGACCGCGAGCCCGCGCTGCGGTGGATGTGGCTCCGCAATCTTCAGACGATCAAAGGTGCTGCGAGCGTCGCGGAGCGCGTGCTGGCTAACCGCCCGCCCGCGCTGGTCATCCGCATGCAGCGCCCGAGCTCTCTCGACGGCACGGACGAGGCGCTGGAGATCCTGAGGAGGGATTACCGTCTCGTCGCCCGAGTCGAAGGCGTCCCGATCTACCGGCCGAAGACGACGGGCAAAACGAGCGTCCCGGTCGCGGCCGCACGCAGGATCAAGACCCCGTAGCGGGCGCGCGGAACCCGTATCCCGCCGGCGCCGACCCCGGTTATAGAAGAGGTGCGGCAATTGAGGGGGAGGCTGGGACGCAGGCTCGCGCTGGTCGGGCTTATTTCGGCTGCGTTCGTGGGTTTGTGGTCCGGGCAGGCGTTGAGCTCCGGCTCGGTGGCCGCGCTGACGTTGCCGACGATCACCGTTCCGACGCTTCCCCCGCCCCCGCCGCTTCCGCCTCCGCCGCCGCTCCCGCCGCCTCCTCCTTTGCCTCCGCCGCCGACAAAACCGCCTCCGCCGCCTCCGCCTGCGCCGCTGCCGCCACCGCCGTCGCTGCCGCTGCCGCCGCCACCGTCGCTCCCCGGTCTGCCGGGGTCGGGTGGAAGCGGGTCGGGCGGCTCGGGCGGCGCCACCGGATCGCCGACGGGGTCCAGTGGCACAGGGAGCTCGTCCGGCGGCACAGTCGGCTCTTCGACGGGCGCGGCAGGCCCGTCCGGCAGCTCGGCGGGCGTATCGGGCTCGCCCGGCGCAAGTGTGCGTGGAGTCCTGCAGGGACCGCGCGTCTCACGCCTGCGCTCTAGCCGGGCCTGGATCTCGCTCCGCGGCCCGAAGTCGCAGCGGTCGATCACGCTCGTCTTCCGGCTCTCGGAACGCGGCGTCGTCAAGTTCACGATCAGGCAGACCTCGCCCGTCTGTCGGCGCATCGGCAGCTTTTTCGTCCGGGCAAACCCGGGCCGGAACACGGTGCACTTCCGCGGGCGCATGCGAGGGCGGATGCTGCCGCGGGGGACGTACCGGATCGAGGCCGATGCCGCCGGGAATCGACGCGTTCTGCGCACCGTGGTCGTGATCACGCGCGATCGGCCCAGCCGCGTCGAGCTCGCCGCCGCCCGCAGGCACAGCGCCTGCGGCGCCCTTTCGTTCGCCGTCTTCCGGCCCGATTTCACGCCGTCATTCGACACTGTCGCGGGCGGCTCCACCCGTGCGAGGGGCTCGGGCGTCGGTAACGGCAAGGGCAGCGGTGTCCTGGCGGCGCAACGCTCTGCGAGCGATAAGCCGTCCCGATCCGGGATCACCAGCGCCCTGTCACCTGACGATGCGGTCCCGATCGCCCTCGTTGTGGCGCTCGCTCTGGCGTTCTTCGTGCTCTTCGTGAGCGTGCTGCCGCGCGCAGCGATCACTCATCCGCGCGCGGCCGCGTTCCTCACCGAGAACCGTCCGCTGATCGCGGCGGGCGGCTTCGCGGCGATCATCGGCTTCGCGATCGCCTACCTGCTCGGCTAGTCCTCCTCCGAATCCCCCGTAAGGGGGGTCAAGCGAGGCCGGTTCTCGAAAAAGATGAGCCCGTGCGGCGACTCACCTCGGCTGCGGCAGCCGCGTCTGTCGGCTATCCCGGTGCCACGAATGGGCGCTCTGCCGACGATGCCGTCCTCGACTCGTACAAGCGCCTCGCCGATGTGTTCCACGACGTTCTTGCTGAGCAGAGCCTCGATTCGCTGCTCGACCGGATCGCGGACCAGCTGGCCGACCTGATCCCGCACGACACGCTCTCGATCTACCAGGCGGACGAGGCCGAGACGGAGCTCGTTCCCGTTCTCGCCCGCGACAAGTGGGCGGACGAGATCATGCGCAGCCGCTCGGCGTGGGGCGAGGGCATCTCCGGCTGGGCGGCGCAGCACCGCGAGCCCGTGCTGACGAACCAGGCTCACCTCGACCCGCGCGTCAAGGTCGTCCCCGGCACGCCTCCCGACGAGGCGGAGGCGCTCATCTCGGTGCCGCTGATCGCACGCGACAAAGTCAAGGGCACGCTCAACATCTACCGCCTCGGCGAGGACGCCTCGTTCGACGAGACCGACTTCGAGCTGGCGATCCGCTTCGGCGACGCGGCGGCGCTGGCGCTCGACAACGCACAGATCCGCGCGCAGCTGGAGCATCAGGCCCAGACCGACTCGCTGACCGGCCTCTACAACCACCGCTACTTCCACGAGCGCCTGCGCGCCGAGCTCACCCGTGCCAGCCGCTCGCATGACGCGGTCGCGGTGCTGATGCTCGACATCGACGATTTCAAGAAGGTCAACGACATCCACGGCCACGGCTGCGGCGACCAGGTCCTGCTCGATCTCGCGGAGATGATGAAGTCGGCGGTCAGGGACTCGGACGTCGTCTGCCGCCTCGGCGGCGAGGAGTTCGGGGTGATCATGCCCTCCTGCGACGCCGCCGCTGCCGTCGGGCTCGGCCGGCGTTTCGCCGACCGCGTCAAGGAGGCCGACTTCGGCCCGGCCGGGGCGATCACGGTTTCCGTCGGGGTAGCCCAGGGGCCCGACCACGCGATGAACCCGCGCGAGCTGATCGCGTGCGCGGAGGCGGCGATGATGGCCGCGAAGGCGCGCGGCAAGAACCAGATCGTCCTCTTCGACGAGCACACCGACGAGCGGCCCGACTCCCCGTTCGCGAACGCGCGGGACGTGCGCTCGATCGCGCACCTGAAGATGCTCCAGAGCCTCGCCGGCAAGCTCAACCGGCTGATCGACGTGCGCGAGATCTGCGAAGTGATCGCTAACGAGCTCCGCCTGCTGATCGACTACCACAACTGCCGCGTCTCGGTCGTCGAGGGCGACGAGATCGTCCCGATCGCGTTTCGCGGCGACCTGACCACGAGCGGCGAGAGCCAGGTCGACCTGCCGCGCTCGAAGATTGGGGAGGGCATTACCGGGCGCGCGGCGGCTACACGTGAGCCCGTTCTCGTCGGCAACGCGCTGGAGTGCGACTACGCGGTCCTGATCCCTGGGACGCACAGGATCGAGGAGTCGCTCGTCGCGGCGCCGCTCTGCTACGGCACTCGCGTCATCGGGGTGATCGTGATGTCGAAGCTCGGGGTCAACCAGTTCGACGAGGACGACGTCCGGCTGCTCGAAGTCCTCGCGGGCCATGCCGCGGTCGCCCTCGAGAACGCGCGGCTCTACGAGAGCCAGCGCCAGGAGGCCGAACATCTGAAGGCCCTGCTCGAGTTCAGCCGCGAGCTGTCGGCCGCCGAGGGGATGCCCGAGGTCCTTCGCCGGGTCGTCGAGCTCTCGGCGGGGATCCTCGGTGCTGGGCGTACGTCGGTGTGGCTCCAGGGAGAGGACTCCGAGCTGACACCCGCTGCAATCTGGGGCTACGAAGGGCTGGAGCGTGAGCGGGTCTCACGCCTGCGCTTTCCCGCGGACCGCCTCGGCGACCTGACCGAGCAGACGGAGCCGTTCGTGCTCGACGGCGAACGGCTGCGGGAAGTGACCGGCGCACGCGTGATCGGAGAGCGGACGAGGTTCGCAGTCGCCCCGGTCAAGCTCGACGGCGGCCGGCTCTGCTGCCTGGCGGCGGCGTTGCCGAAGGAAGAAGCCGTGCCGCTCGAGGAAAAGCTGCACCTGCTCGCGGGCCTCGCGCATCAGGCGAAGCTCGCGATGGCGAACGCCGGCAGCTTCGAGAGCCTCGAGAGCACATTCGTCTCGACTGTGGAAGCGCTCGCGAACGCGCTCGAGGCGAACGACGAGTACACGTCTTCGCACACGCGGTGCATCACCGACATGGCGCTTCAGGTGGGCTCGGCGCTCGGGATCCAAGGAAAGGCGCTCAAACAGCTCGAGCTCAGCGCCCTTTTCCACGACATCGGCAAGATCGGGATCCCCGCGAGCATCCTGCAGAAGCCCGGCCCGCTCGCCGCCGAGGAGCGCGCGATCGTCGAGATGCACCCGGAACTAGGCGAGAAGATCCTGGCCCCGATCGAGCGGCTGGCGGAAGTACGGGCGATCGTCCGCTCCTGCCACGAGCACTACGACGGCGGCGGGTACCCCGACGGAAGAGCCGGCGACGAGATCCCCCTGGAGGCGCGCATCATCCTCGTCTGCGACGCCTTCCACGCGATGACGACCGACCGGCCCTACCGAAGGCGCTTGTCGGCCGAGGAGGCCCACCGTCGACTGCAGGCGGGCGCAGGCACACATTTCGACCCACACGTCGTCGCCGTCTTCCTCGGCTTGTGCGCCGAGCGCAGCCTCATGGCCGCGGCGTCCTAACCGGCGTTCTCTTCCTATCATTAGTGGGTCGGCAGAAAACCGCCGCAAAACCGCGAAATAGGAGGGGTGAATGGTGGACCTTCCGATGATGAGAGAGAGATCACTCGTACAGGTCGTCGCCGGTCTCGTTGGAGCGGTCTTCCTGATTGTCGGAATCGCCGGGTTCATCCCCGGAATCACCACGCATCTATACGAGGGTCTCGATTTCGCCGGCCACGACGGAAACGCGCAGCTGATCGGCCTCTTCCAGGTCAGCGTGCTGCACAACCTCGTCCACATCGCCCTCGGCATCGTCGGACTGGCCCTCGCGCGAACGTCGAGCGGTGCGAGGACGTTCCTGATCGGCGGGGGAATCGTCTACCTCGCCTTGTGGCTCTATGGGTTGATCATCGATAAGGACAGCTCCGCGAACTTCGTGCCGCTCGACCGAGCAGACGATTGGCTCCACTTCCTGCTCGGCCTCGGGATGATCGTGGCCGGCGTCCTCACGACGCGGGAGCGCGCGGTCGTGGAGCGGCCCGCAACGCCATAGCGAACGAACGCAGCGGAGAGCCTGGCGTCGAGCCCGGCCTCCGCCCCGTGCTCGAGGCGATCGAGCAGATGGAGGGCGATGTGCGCCCGGCGTTGGCGCTCGTCGCCGGCGAGTCGGTCGACGTCGATGTCGACGAGAGGCGGGCGGCTCTCCGGCGCGCGATGCTCCTGCTCGCCGCCGGAGGCGATCCACACGAGGGGCTCGCGCTCGACGGCCGAGCCGTGACGTCGCTCGCGGCAGAGCTCGACACGGACGCTCGCCGCGATGACCTGCGACGCGGGCTCGGCGAGCTGCGGGAGGCGACCGGGAAACTCGAGCTTCCATCGGTCGGAGCGGCGCTGGCCGAGCTCGAAGACGGAGAGCTCGCCTGGCGGTCGTTTGCCTGCGCCCTTCTAGCCGAGGAGGTTGCCGAGTAGCCCTTTGGGGGCTCTCCCCCTTTTGAGGGTGAGCAAAATAGCGTTACGCTTCCGATCTACAGGTCGATGCGGCCGACCCGTTCACGAAGAACGATGCTGGTTCGCACGCTCAGACCCCTCGCATCGCTTGTCATCGCCCTGGCGATCGCCGCGCCTGCCTCGGCGTCGCAGTTCATCGAACGGAGCGCCGGAAAGCCGACGCTCGCCGTCAACGCGAAGGGCCAGGCCCTGATCACGTACGGGAAGTGGGGCAAGGTCCGCCACCTGCTCGCCTGGGGCGCGCTGAACGCGCGACCGCCGACACGCGGCGTTCCGCAGGTCAGGTTCCGACTCGACTACTCGGGCGGCTGGGGAAGGTATCGCCGCAACGTTTGGACGACGTTCCGCAACGCCTGCGGCCCCTACGACGGGCCCGCGTTGCCGTGGCTCCTCGACGCGTGCAAGGCGCCCGATGGCACGTACTGGGCCCTCCAGGGCTGGCAGACCGCGCTGCCGAACCTCGGCTTTCTCCCCTGGCTGACGCCGCAGAAGCAGTGGTGGGTCCACCTCTCCCACTGGCGCGGGCCGCTCGCGCAGCTCGAGGTCTGGACGGACTGGGTCTATAGCGGGCGGTTCCACCACCTCTTCGGCCGCCTGACCTACTGGGGCAAGCCCGTTTACGGCTTCGGGACGACCGGCTACGGCAACCCGACGGACAAGTACGGGCGGCTGCTCTATCTGGACACGTTCAACTCCCGGTACGGGAAGGGTTGGCGAC
This sequence comes from Actinomycetota bacterium, assembly GCA_046728975.1. GTDB lineage: Bacteria > Actinomycetota > Thermoleophilia > Gaiellales > Gaiellaceae > JBKPFU01. The sequence goes on from JBKPFU010000111.1 coordinate 16,499, forward strand.
GCGAGAACTCCTTCGTCGCGCACCGGCCGACGGGCGTCTTCTGCTACGGCTTCTTCCCCCGCAACCCGCGCACCGGCGGCTACGTCGCTCCGCCCTGGTACCGAGGCGGCGTCCGGCCTCCCGGAAACGGCGAACGGTACCGGATCACGGTCGAGGGCCCCGGCGTCACGCCCGACGTGATGTGGGAGGGGCTCGGGCTGCCGAACTACAACCGGAACAACCCGGAGCTCGTCAGTTATGAGCGGGAGATGAACACGCAGCTCGACCGCGTTCGCGGCTCCGACCGGCTCTGCCGGAAGCATTGATGAAATAGCCTCGCGGCCGTGGTGAGCGGCGAGGATCTGCGGACGCTGATGCGCCGCTTCCCCGCGGGCGTCGCCGTCGTCACGGTGGACGTCGAGGGCGAACGGATCGGACTGACGGTCGGCACGCTGATCTCGCTTTCGCTCGAGCCGCCGCTGGTCGGATTCGGAGTCTCGCGGCAGGCCGCCCTGCACGAGCTCCTGCGTCGGGCGGCGGACTTCGGGGTCAGCTTGCTGAGCGCGGAGCAGGACGGTATGGCGCAGCACTTCGCGAGGGGAGTGCCGCCGATTGCGCTCTGGGAGTCGATCGAGCTCCGTGACGGCGGCGGGCCCCCGCTCCTCGACGGTTCGCTCGGCTGGCTCGTCTGCCGCCGCGCCGCCGAATACGACGCCGGCGACCACACCTTCTTCGTCGGCGAGGTCCTGTCGGTCGAGCGCGGTAAGGCGGCGCGACCGCTCGTGTATTTCGACCAGCGCTACCTGGCGCTGTGATCCATGCCGTCGTCTTCGACCTGGACGGGCTCCTGCTCGACAGCGAGCAGGTCTGGGACGAAGCCCGGGAGCAGTTGGCTCACGAACGCGGCGGGCGCTGGCACCCGCAGGCCCAGCGAGACATGATGGGAATGAGCTCGCCCGAATGGTCGCGCTACATGCACGACCGGATCGGGTTGGCCGACCCGCCCGAGGAGATCTCGGCGGAGGTCGTCCGGCGGCTGGAGGCGCGCTACCGCGAACGATTGCCTCTCCTGCCCGGAGCTGTCGAGGCCGTCGAGCGCTTGGCGGCGCGGTGGCCGCTGGGGCTCGCCTCCTCCTCGAACCGGGAGCTGATCGACCTCGCGCTCGAAGAGTCGGGCCTCGCCAGGTTCTTTCGAGCAAGTGTCTCGTCCGAGGAGGTGGCGCGCGGTAAGCCCGCGCCCGACGTCTACCTCGAGGCCGCGCGCCGGGTCGGCGTCGCTGCGGTGCGTTGCGCTGCCATCGAGGATTCACACAACGGCATCCGCTCGGCGAAGGCGGCCGGGATGCGCGTGGTCGCGATCCCGAACCCGCGCTTCCCGCCTGGGCCGGAGGCGCTCACCGAGGCCGACGTCGTGCTGAAGTCTCTCGCGGAGCTGACGCCGGAGGCCGTGGAGCCGAGCCCTAGCGCCGCCCGCGGCTGACGACCACGCTCACTCGCGCTCCCGGCGGCTTGCGAGCCCCCGGCCTTGGCTTCTGGCGAACAATTCGGCCTCGCCTGGTCGTCGAGTAGGCCCGCCCCCACCCGGCCGAGCCGACACCCCGCTTTGGTGAGCGCGCGGCGTGCGCCGACCATCGTCTTCCCGGCGAGACGAGGAACGACGCAGCCGAGGACGCGCCACGCCACGCGCGCCGGCGTCGGATCGATGTTCCCGACCGTGTCCACGGCGCGAACCCTGAACGTGTGCGGCCCGAGCGCCAGCCTCGTCAGTGTGAGGGGAGCCGTGCACGGCCTGAACGAACGACGGCCGATCGCACAGGTGAACCGCGCCGTGGGATCAGGAGAGGCGAACCTGAAGCGCGCCGTGGAGCTGCGCGACCTGGCCCGGGGCCGCGCTGTGATCGTCGTCCCGGGGGGCGTCACGTCGATTCTCCACGACCAAGCCGCGGGGGTCGGATCGGCCCGACCGACGCCATCCCGGGCGCGAGCCAGCAGTGTGTGGCTGCCCTCGCCGAGCCGGGCGAACGACGGCGCAGAGGTGCACGAGGCAAACGGCGCGCCGTCGAGCGAGCACTCGAACGTCACTCCGCCGAGCGCGCCTGACGACCCCTGGACAGTGAAGCTCGCCGCCGTCGAGTTCGTCGCGACCGGCGGCCCCGAAACGATCGTCGTGTCGGGGATCGGCGTCGCCACGATTCGAAGCGCAACGTTGGCATCGAGGATGCCGCCGCTGGCCACGAGCCCATTGAGCGACGCCACGCGGCGTGCGCCGAGCAGCAGCGCCGACCTCACGTCGGCGACGGTCGCGGACGGAGCGCGAGACCAGAGGAGCGCAGCGGCGCCTGCGACGTGCGGCGTGGCCATCGAGGTCCCGCCGAACGTGTCGTACGACCCGTCCGCAACGGGGATCGTGCTCAGGATGTTGGTCCCGGGCGCTGCGAGATCGACGTTCACCGCGCCGAAGTTCGAGAACCCTGCGAGCAGGTCGGTCTCGTCGCTCGCGGCGACGCAGAGCAGATTCCCGGCGGCGAAGTCGCACGGGTAGTCGGGGATCAGGTCGTTGTCGGCCGAATCGTTTCCCGCCGCGAACACGAAGAGCGTGTTTGCGCACGGCCCGCTACCGATGACGTCCAGCATCGCCTGTGAGAACTCAGGTCCTCCGAAGCTGCCGTTGACGACGCGCGCGCCTTTCGAGCACGCGTACTGGAATGCGTTGACGATGGCGTCGTCGGTCAGAAACCCCGCTGCGTCGGCCGCCTGCAGGGCCATCAGGGAGACCTGCCAGTTGACGCCGACGACCCCGACGCCGTTGTTGCCGCGCGCACCGATCGTGCCGGAGACATGCGTCCCGTGATCGTTGAGATCGGTCGGATCGTTGGTCCCGTCGACGAAATTCCAACCGCGCACGTCGTCGACGAGACCGTTGCCGTCGTCGTCGATGCCGTTCGCCTGCTCGCCGGGATTCGCCCAGACGTTCGCGGCGAGGTCAGGGTGCGTGTAGTCGATGCCCGTATCGACAACCGCCGCGATAACGCCGCCGTTCCCTGTGGTCACGTCCCACGCGGCGGGCGCGGCGATCCGCTGCAGGCCCCAGAGGCTGCCGAAATTTGGATCGTTCGGCGTCGCGGCCAGCCGATAGACGAAGTTGGGCTCCGCGTAGAGAATTGCCGGCTCGCGCTCGAGCGCGCGCTCGACGGCTGTGCCTGCGGGTGCTCGAACGAGCACGAGCCTCGGCACGCGAAGGTTCTTGACCAGCTTCGCGCCATGCTCCGCCAGCGCCATCACCCGCACCTTGGAGCTCGCGCCTGGGCTGAAGCGGACGAGGAGCTCCGTCGTCGAGTCTGCTGCCGCCGAGCCGCCGCCGACCGTTGCGCACGCAGCGACCGCCACCGCGGCCGCGGTCAAAATCCAGCGACTCATCCCGGGCGCCCCTCGCAATGACCCGCGGCGAGTCTAGGCCGTTTTGGAGGAGATTCCTAAACGCGCCCGACCAGAACGCAGGCGTTGTGGCCGCCGAGGCCCATCGCGTTTGAAAGCGCAACCTCCACCTCGGCCTCGCGCGCCTCGTTCGGCACGTAGTCGAGGTCGCACGTCGGATCCGGATGCTCGTAGTTGATCGTCGGCGGCAGCTTGCCCTCGTGCAGCGCGAGCACGCACATCTGCGCCTCGATCGCGCCCGCGGCGCCGAAGCAGTGGCCCATCATCGACTTCGTCGAGGAGATCGCCAGCTCGTACGCATGGTCGCCGAAGACGTCCTTGACGGCCTTCGTCTCGGCAGCGTCTCCGAGCGGCGTCGACGTCCCGTGCGCATTGATGTAGCCGACCTGCTCGGGCTTCACGCCTGCGCGCACGAGCGCGCCGCGTATCATCTCGGCCACTCCGGTTGCCTCGGGCTCGGGCTGCGCCATGTGGTGCGCGTCGTTCGAGGTGCCGTAGGCGAGCACCTCGGCGTAGATCTTCGCGCCGCGCTTCCTTGCCGCGTCGTGCTCCTCGAGCACGAGGACGCCGGCGCCCTCGCCCATCACGAATCCGGCGCGCGTCGCGTCGAACGGCCGCGAGGCGCGCGGCGGGTGCTCGTTCTCGGCAGCAAGGCCTCGCATCGCGATGAACCCGGCCAGGATCAGCGGGTGCATGCAGGCCTCGGTACCGCCGGCGAGGACGGCGTCGGCATCTCCCCGCCGGATCAGCTCGGCGCCCTCCCCCACCGCGTGCGAGCCGGTCGCGCAGGCGGACACGGGTGCGTAGTTCGGCCCGCGGATGCCGAGTGAGATCGCGAGCTGCCCGCTCGCCGAATCGACGAGCACGTTCGGCAGGAAGTTGGGCGAGATTCGCTCGTGGCCGCGCTCCCGCAGGACCTCTCCCTGCTCCATGATCCCGAGGATCCCGCCGATCGCCGAGCCGAAGACGATGCCGACCCGCATCGGGTCGAACCCGTTTAAGTTCGCGTCCTCGACTGCCTCGTTCGCCGCGCCGAGCGCGAGCAGGACGTTCCGGTCGAGCTTCCGGACCTCCTTTGGCGAGGCGACGGGGGACGGATCGAAATCCTTGACCTCTGCAGCAACCCGCACGGGGAAGCCGTTTGCGTCGAAAGAGCGGATCCAGTCGATCCCGCTCTCACCTGCGAGCGCCCGCTCCCACGTCGAGCGCATGTCGTTCCCGAGCGGCGTGACCGCCCCAAGCCCCGTTACGACGACGCGGCGCACGGGTTGAGCCTAGTTGTTGCGAGCTAGACCGTTACGCCCTGCTCCTTCAGCGAGAGCTCGGCGAACTTGTCCCAGTTGGCCTCGATCTTCTTCGCCATGGCTTCTTCGTCCTTGCGGTTCTGCCTCGCGGCCTCGGCCGTCTCCTCGTCGCCGGCGCGCTCGGCGATTCGCTCGAGCAGCTGGTAGCTCGCAATCTCGAGGTGCTCGGTCGCGTAGCCGTCGCGGGCGTTGCGGCCGGCTTTCTCGCCGCGCGCCATGTCGACCACGCTCTTCATCAGCGCGGTGGCGACGCCGCCTGCCTCCTTGACCATGGACGGCGACTCGCCGTGCGCCTCGAGCCGCTGGCGCATGCGGTCGCTGTGCTGCTCGGTCTCCAGCTTGTGGTGGCGAAGATCACTCTTGATCTCTTCGTCCTCGGTCGTCTCGATCATCCCGTCGAGCATGCGCAGGACGTTCTGCTCCATCGCCAGCGCCTCGTCGATGTGTTTGACGAGCTGTTCCTCTAGCTGTTGCGACGCCATTCCGGCTCCTTTCGGTGCATCTCGAACGTTCCAAACTCGCGTCCATGCAAAGTGGCGCGACCGCGAAAGCCGTCGCCGTTCGGCTCGAGCTCGTCGACGAGGCCGCGAAACGGGCCGCGGTAGCGCAGAGATCGACCGACGACGTCGAACGGCGCTCCGGGTAGCGGCCCCACCCTCGTCTCGCCGGACGTCCCGGAGATGCGCTTCTCCACGCCGAGAAGCGGCGGCAGCAGGCCGCCGCATCTCCTGACCTCCCACACCCCGTCGAGCTCGGCCACGACCACTAGTCTCCCGCCTAGTGCCCCCCAGGAAACTTCCCTTTGAGCGGGGGGGGGGGGGGGGGGGGGGGGGGGGGGGGGGGGGGGGGGGGGGGGGGGGGGGGGGGGGGGGGGGGGGGGGGGGGCGGGGGGGCGGGCGGCCCCCGGGCGGCGCGCCGCGCCGGCCGCGCGGCCGAGCGCCCCCCCCCACG
>JBKPFU010000112.1:0-18211 GCA_046728975.1 Actinomycetota bacterium
GGGCTTCACGTGGCGATCGTCGGCGACGTCCTGCACTCCCGCGTCGCCCGCTCGAACATCCAGGCCCTGACGCTGATGGGCGCGCGTGTGATGCTCGTCGGGCCGCCGCCGCTGATCCCGCGGGGGATCGAGACGATGGGCTGCGAGATCTCGCACGACATCGGCTCGATCGCGTCAGCCGATGTGGTCTACGTGCTGCGGATGCAGCGCGAACGAATGCAGGAGGGCGCCAACTACGTTCCTTCGCTGCGCGAGTACACGGCGCGTTGGGGCGTGACACCCGAGCGCCTGCGACCGGGTCAGAGGGTGATGCACCCAGGGCCGATGAACCGCGGCGTCGAGATCGATCCCCGGGTCGCGGATGCCGCGGACGCGCTGATCGAGACGCAGGTGCGCTCGGGGCTCGTGACGCGAATGGCTGTGCTCTACGACCTGCTGACGCACGGGCCGGTGCCGGTGCGCGAGCCGCTGGAGGTCGCGTGATGCTCTGGGTTAGAGACGGCAAGAAGGAAGACCTCGTCATTCGTGGCGCCCGGGCCATCGACCCGGCTGAGGGAATCGACGCGCAGATCGACGTCCGTGTCGACGGCGGCCGCGTGGTTCAGCTCGGCACCAACCTCGAAACCAATGCGCACCGGGTGGTGGACGCCGAAGGTTTGATCGTCGCGCCCGCCTTCGTCGATCCCCACGTCCACCTGCGAACGCCCGGCCGTGAAGACGAGGAGACGATCGCGTCGGGAACCCAGGCGGCCGCAGCGGGTGGCTATTGCGCGATCCTTGCGATGCCCAACACCGAGCCTGTCGTCGATTCCGCCGCGGTGCTCGGCTCGCTCGCGGAGACCGCCGAGGCGGAGGCCGAAGTGCCGGTGGGCTTCCTGGCCGCGATCACCAAGAGCCAGGAAGGCGGCGAGCTGACGGAGATGGCGGAGCTGGCGGAGGCAGGCGCGGCGGGCTTCACCGACGACGGAAAGCCGGTGCGGGCGCCGGGCTTGATGCGGCGAGCGCTCCAGTACGGCGCCGTCACTGGCGCGCCGATCGCAGTGCACTGCGAAGAGCCGACGCTTTCGCGCGACGGTCAGATGCACGAAGGCGCCGTCTCGGCCGAGCTCGGGTTCGCGGGCTACCCCTCCGTCGCCGAGAGCCTGATGGTGGCGCGCGACCTGGCGCTCGCCGGGTACGAGAGCCGCCCGGTTCACCTGATGCACCTGTCGGCGCAGGAGTCCGTCGACGAAGTGCGTGCCGCGCAGGAGGCGGGCGTGGCCGCGACGGCGGAGGTCACGTCGCACCATCTTTGCCTCACGGACGAGGCGGTGCGGTCGCTCGACCCGAACGTGAAGATGAACCCGCCTTTGCGAGCCGAAGCGGATCGGCAGGCGCTTGTCGAGGGGCTTCGGGGCGGGACGATCGCGGCCGTCGCCACCGATCATGCGCCGCACGCGCGGCACGAGAAAGAGGTGCCGTTCGAGGCTGCGCCGTTTGGAGTGACGGGTCTCGAGACCGCCTTTTCGGCGCTCTACACGCACCTAGTCGAACCGGGCGTGATCCCGCTCGAGACGCTGCTCGAGCGGATGTCGGCCGGGCCGGCCCGTATCTACGGGCTGCAGCCGCCGCAGATCGCCGTCGGCGCGGCGGCGAACCTCGTCCTCCTCGACGGCAACGCCAGCTGGACGGTGACCGAACAGGGCTTCCGCTCTCGCTCGGCCAACTCGTGGCTCCTCGGCAAGACGCTCAAGGGGCGCGTGCGGATGACCATCGCCAACGGACGCGTGGTGCACAGCGAATGACCGGCTTCCTCGCCCTCGAGGACGGCACCGTCTTCCGCGGCGAATCCGTCGCAGCGGAGGGCTTCGCGCTCGGCGAGGCGGTCTTCACGACGGCGATGACCGGCTATCAGGAAGTCGTCACCGACCCGAGCTACGCCGGGCAGATCGTGACCTTCACGGCGCCGATGGTCGGGAACTACGGCGTCGCCGTCGAGCGCTCCGAGTCGAGCTGGCCGAGCGCCCGTGCGGTCGTCATGCGCGAGGCCCGAGGCCCCGGATGGACCGACTGGCTGCACGAGCGCAACATCGTCGGGCTGTCGGGGATCGACACGCGGTCGATCGTCCTCCACCTGCGCGAGCGCGGGGCGATGCGAGCGATCGCAGTGGCCGGAGACGGCTCGACAGAGGAGGCAGTCCGGGTCGCAGGCGAGCAGCCGATGATGGCGGGGCAGGCACTCGCCGCTGCCGTCTCGACCGACGAGCCGTACGTGTTCAGCGAGGCGGGCCGCACCCGCGTGGCGGTGGTCGACTACGGGTGCAAGCGATCGATCCTCCGGCGCCTGGCCGCCGCCGGGGCGGCAGTCACCGTCTACCCGCACGATGTCGAGGCGGGGGACGTGTCGGCGTACGACGGCGTGGTGCTCTCCAACGGCCCTGGCGATCCGGAGCCGCTTCGCGCTGAGGTCACGACGATCCAAGAGCTCCTGGGGCGAGTCCCGATCCTCGGGATCTGCCTTGGACACCAGCTGCTCGCCCTCGCGACCGGGCACGAGACGTTCAAGCTGCCGTTCGGCCACCGCGGCGCCAACCACCCGGTGCTGGAGCGAAAGAGCGGGCGCGTGCTCGTGACGAGCCAGAACCACGGCTTCGCCGTCGTGCCCTCCGACGATCGCGAGGCGACGCATGTGTCGCTCTACGACGGAACCGTCGAGGGGCTCGACTACCCGAAGCTGCGGGCGCGGTCGCTGCAGTTCCATCCGGAGGCGGGGCCGGGGCCGCACGACGCGTGGCGGTTGATTGAAGGCTGGGTCGAGGAGGTCGGCGGCCCCCCCGGCAACAATCACCGGCCCCTGGCGCGCGATAAGACTGCGCCAGGCGGCGTCCTCGGTCGCGCCCATGCTTCCTAGCATGAACGCTCCCTACGTCCTTGCCTGGCTTGCTTCTCGCGCACCAGGAATCCGCCATCGTCACCGGGAGGCCCGCTAGCTTTGCCCAGGCGGCCTGATCTCCGCTCCGTCTGCCTGATCGGCTCAGGGCCGATCGTGATCGGCCAGGCCTGCGAGTTCGACTACGCGGGCTGCCAGGCGCTGAAGGTATTGCGCGAGGACGGGCTGCGGACGATCGTCGTCAACTCGAACCCGGCCACGATCATGACCGATCCCGGGTTCGCCGACCGCACGTACCTGGAGCCACTCGACCTCGAGGGCGTCGCCGACGTCCTCGGACGCGAGCGTCCCGACGCGCTGCTGCCGACGCTGGGCGGTCAGACCGGACTCAACCTGGCGATGGAGCTCGTCGACGAGGGCGTGCTGGACGCGCTCGGCATCGAGCTGATCGGCGCGGGGCCGGATGTGATCCGCCGCGCGGAGGATCGCGAGCGCTTTCGCGAGACCGTTCGCGCCAGCGGGCTGAAGGCGCCGGAGTCGCAGATCGTGACGTCGCCTGACGAGGTCCCGGCCGACCTCAGCTTCCCGGTCATCTTGAGGCCGGCATTCACGCTCGGCGGGCACGGCGGCGGAACAGCGAAGTCCCGGGAGGAGTTCGAGGCCCTGCTCGACCGCGCTCTGGCCGAGAGCCCTGTCTCCCAGGTGCTCGTCGAGGAAAGCCTCAGCGGCTGGGATGAATTCGAGCTCGAGGTGATGCGCGATCGCCGCGACAACGTCGTGATCGTCTGTTCGATCGAGAACCTCGACCCGATGGGCGTCCACACGGGCGACTCCGTCACCGTCGCGCCCCAGATGACGCTCTCGGACGAGGCCTATCAGGAGCTGCGCGACGCCGCGGCGGCCGTCATCCGAGCGGTCGGGGTCGAGTGCGGCGGCTCGAACATCCAGTTCGCTCGCAACCGGGAAACCGGCGACCTGCGCGTGATCGAGATGAACCCGAGGGTTTCCCGTTCGTCCGCGCTCGCCTCCAAGGCCACGGGCTACCCGATCGCCAAGGTCGCCGCCAAGCTCGCGGTGGGTTACACGCTCGACGAGATCCCGAACGACCTCACCCGAACGACGCCGGCGAGCTTCGAGCCGACGCTCGACTATGTCGTCGTCAAGGTTCCGCGCTTTGCCTTCGAGAAGTTCCCGGGCGCGGACACGGCCCTCGGCACGCAGATGAAGTCGGTCGGCGAGACGATGGGGATCGGCCGGACGTTCAGCGAAGCGTTCCTCAAGGCGATGCGCTCACGCGAGATCGACGATTCGTGGACACCCGCGAACCTTCATCCCTGGTTCAGGGAGGAGCTCAAGCGCGTCGAGCAGAGCCTGACTTCCGTCACTTCCCTCGACGATCTCGTGCCCGGCGACTGGGTTCGACTCAAGCGGCTGGGCATTTCGGATTCGGATCTCGCGCGACGGTGCGAGACGAGCGAGGAGGTCGCGCGCGCGAAGCGGCGTGCGTGGGGAGTGAAGCCGTCGTACCGGCGCGTCGACTCGGTCGCCGGCGAGGTGGAGGCCGGCTCGAACTACCTGTATTCCACCTGGGGCGAAGCCGACGAGGCACTGCTTGAGGAAGACACGCCGCGGGTAGTCATCCTGGGCTCCGGCCCAAACCGCATCGGCCAGGGGATCGAGTTCGACTACTGCTGCGTCCACGCAGCTCAAAGCTTCCGCGGGCTCGGCTACGAGGCGGTGATGGTGAACTGCAACCCCGAGACCGTCTCGACCGACTACGACACGTCCGACCGGCTCTACTTCGAGCCGCTCGACACCGAGGCGGTCCTCGCGGTGTGTGACCGCGAGCGGCCGGAAGGGGTGATGATCCAGTTCGGCGGGCAGACCCCGCTGAAGCTGGCGCGGGAGATCGAGCGAGCCGGTTTCCGCATCCTCGGCACCCCGTACGAGGCCGTGGATCTCGCCGAGGATCGCGAGCGCTTCGCGGCGCTTTGCGAAGAACTCGGGATCGCTGTCCCGGCGTGGGGAATGGCCGAGGGGGCAGTCGAGGCGGTCGCCGTCGCGGACTCTCTCGGCTATCCGGTGCTCGTCCGCCCGTCGTACGTTCTGGGCGGGCGGAGCATGCGCGTCTGCTATGGCCCCGAAGAGGTCGCCGCCGCCGCGACGCCGGGAGTGCGCCTCCTCGTGGACCGGTTCCTCGAAGGCGCTCTCGAGGTCGACGTCGACGCGATCTGCGACGGCCACGACACCTACATCGGTGCTGTGATGCAGCACGTCGAGGAAGCCGGGGTCCATTCGGGCGATTCCTCATGCGTGCTGCCCGCGCCGTCGCTCCCGGAGCCTGAGGCCCGGCGGATCGAGGAGATCGTCGAACGCCTCGGCCCGGCGCTTGGCGTCGTCGGCCTGCTCAACGTCCAGCTGGCGCTGAACGGCGACCTCTACGTGCTCGAGGCGAATCCGCGCGCCTCCCGAACCGTCCCCTTCGCCAGCAAGGCGACGGGCGTGAACCTCGTCGCGGCGGCGTGCCGCGTGGCGGCCGGCGAGCGCCTGACCGACATGGATCTGCCGCGGGGTCAGACCCCTTCGGAGATCAGCGTGAAAGCGGCCGTCCTTCCCTTCCAGCGCTTCCCCGGCGCCGATCCGGTGCTCGGGCCGGAGATGCGCGCGACCGGCGAGGTGATGGCGAGCGGGTCGGACTTCGCCACCGCGTTCGCCAAGGCCGAGCGTGCCGCCGGGCGGCCGTTGCCGGCGTCGGGCACCGTCTTCCTTTCGGTGCGAGATCAGGACAAGGCGGCCGCGGTAACGGTCGCCCAGGCTCTCACGGGGCTCGGGTTCCGGCTGGTCGCGACCTCGGGCACGGCCCGCACGCTCGCGGCCGCCGGTCTCGCAGTCGAGTACGTCCGGAAGGTGACCGAGGAAGGAGAGGGCCCGACGGTGGTCGACCTGATCCGCCGGGGCCGTTGCGACCTCGTCGTCAACACGCCGCAAGGCTCGGGGGCGCGGACCGACGGCTATCTCATCCGGGAGGCCGCGCTGCTCGCGCGCGTGCCGTGCGTGACGACGATCGCGGGCGCTGCCGCCGCTGTCGAGGCGATCGCGCACGCGCAGTCGGAGATCTCGGTCTCGCTGCAGGAGCGGATCGGTGTCGTTGCCTAGCCGAGCTCGGCTCCAGGTCGCCGCCAACGAAGCGATCGGCCCGTACAGGCTCCTTCGCCTCGATCGGGGCGAGCTCGAGCCGGGGATCCCGGGCCAGTTCTTCATGCTCGAGGCGCCGGGGCGCCTGCTGCCGCGGCCGATGAGCCTCTGCTCGGCCCCCGCGAACGAGCTTGCGTACCTGATCGATCCCGTCGGCCCCGGCACGCGCGTGCTCTGTGCCGCGGAGCCAGGTGACGAGCTTCAGGTCTTTGGGCCGCTCGGGAACGGCTACGACCTCGGCGTCGAGCGGCCGCTGCTCGTCGGCGGCGGCATCGGCATCGCGCCGCTCGTCTATCTGTCGGAGGTGCTCGGCGCACCTCGCGCGGTGCTCGGCTTTCGCACGGCGTATCACGCCGAGGCTGCGGCGCTCCTGCCCGATGCGCAGGTGATCATCGACCCGATCCTGGTGACGGACGTGATGCCGCTCGAAGGGTGGGACGTGCTCGCATGCGGTCCGGAGCCGATGCTCCAGGCAGTCGCGCAGTTGGCGCCGAGCGCCCAGCTCGCGTGGGAGGCGCCGATGGCCTGCGGCTACGGCGCCTGCTACGGCTGCGCCGTCGAGGTCGAAGGCGAGCTCAAACGGTTGTGTGTCGAAGGGCCGGTGCTGTGCGCCTCGTAAACGCGAGCGGCTGCCTCGACGCGCTGACGGCGCCGGACGTCGCGCGCTCGCTGGATGCCTTCGTGACGAAGACGGTGACGCCGCTTCCGCGGGAGGGCAACGAACCGGTGCGGATCGCCGAGGTCGAAACCGGGATGCTCAACTCGATCGGCCTCGCTAACCCCGGCATCGACTCGTTCCTGGCCGACAAGCTGCCGCGGCTGACCGAGCTCGGGATTCCGATCTGGGTCTCGGTCGGCGGCTTCTCCGTCGACGATTACGGCGATCTCTGCGACCGCCTCGACGACAGGGGCGAGGTCGCGTTGATCGAGCTCAACGTCTCGTGCCCCAACGTGGACGACGTGCCGGCGAGCGTGCACGAGATCGTCGCCGCCGCGCGGGCGGCAACGCGCAAGCCTCTCTACGCGAAGCTTTCGCCCGCGACCGCCGACATCGCCGAAGTGGCGAAGGCGGCACAGGACGCCGGGGCCGACGGCCTCTCGCTCGTGAACACGATCCTCGGCCTCGCGCTCGACGAGCGAACGCTGCGTCCCGTTCTCGGTCGCCCTGCGGGCGGCCTCTCGGGCCCGGCGCTGAAACCGGTCGCCCTCGCAGCCGTGTTTTCCTGCTACCGCGCCACCGGACTTCCCATCGTCGGGATGGGCGGAATCACGTCCGGGCGGGACGCGCTGGAGTTCGTTGCCGCAGGCGCGAGCGTTGTCGGGCTCGGCACGGTCCTCTTCTCGGATCCCGCTGCACCAGCCAGAATTCGCGCGGAGCTCGAGGTCGAAGCAGCAGCTCTTGGCGTTGTCGAAGTGGACAACGCATTCGGCGCCGCGCATGAGGTTGAGGAAAAAGCCCTGCAAATGGGGTGAAACGCTCTCGGTTGACCCGCCGTGCCCAGTTGTTAGTATGCGGCGTCCCGTGCCCGCGCTGAAGACCCAGGCTCAGGCGCCGCTTCGATCGCTCGACCAGCGCATGGAAGCGCTCAAACGCGCCAACGACATTCGCGTCCGCCGCGCGAAGCTGAAAAAGGACCTGAAGAGCGGGAAGGCGCGGATCGAAGAGATCCTCCGCGACCCCCCCGAGTACGTCTCGACGGCGAAGGTGTTCGACATCCTGATGGCGGTCCCGAAGTTCGGCCGGGTCAAGGCGGCGCGCTTTCTGAACCAGTGCCGCATCAGCCAGTCGAAGACGGTCGGCGGCCTTTCGGAGCGCCAGCGGGCCGAGCTCATTGGCCTCTTCAACCGCTGAAGGCCCCGTTTGGGTGCCGTGGTCAGAATCGGAGGCCCTGCCTCCGATTCGTCTGAAATGAGCGGTCGAAGCCACTTGCCTCAGCTCGCGGGTACTAAGGCACCGCTTGAGGTGCCGTGGTCAGACTCGGAGGCCCTGCCTCCGATTCGTCTGAAACGACCGGTCGATGCGCGTGCCCGAACGCGCACCTAGTGGGAATCGCGGTAAACGGCGTAAGCCGGTAATCGTCATCACAGGGACGTCGGGTGCCGGCAAGGGCACGCTCGAGAAGGAGCTGCTGGGGCGGATGCCGGAGCTCGAGCTCGCCGTCTCGGCGACCACGCGCGAACGGAGGCCGGGCGAGGAGAACGGGCGCGAGTACTGGTTCATCTCGGAGGACGAGTTCGAGCGGCGCGTGCGCAACGATGAGTTCGTCGAGCACATCACCCACCCCTGGGGCCCCCGGCACGGGACGCTGTGGTCGGAGATCGACCGCATCCAGCGGAGCGGCCGCATCCCACTCCTGGATCTCGAGACCGACGGCGCCCTCGCGATCCGCCGCCGGCTCCCCGACACGCTGACGATCTTCGTCCGCGCGCCGAGCTTCGAAGAGCTCGAGCGCCGCCTCCGCGAGCGGGCGACGGAGAGCGGCGGCGAGATCGAGGTGCGGCTGGCGGCCGCGCGACACCAGCTCGAGCTCCAGGACGCGTTCGACTACGTGATCGTCAACGACGACCTGGAGCGCGCTGTCGACGAGCTCCAGGAAATCGTCGATCGTGAGCTGAACGCGGCAGGTAGCATTTCGCAACCGTGATTCATCCTCGAATCGACGAGCTCATGAGCCACCTCGACTCGCGCTACGCACTCGTGATCGTGGCCGCAAAGCGCGCGCGACAGATCAACAACTACCACCACCAGCTGGGCGAGGGGACGTTCGACCAGTTTCTGCCGCCGCTCGTCGAGTCTCGCTCGAAGAACTACTTGACGATGGCCCTCGAGGAGATCGCGGAAGGCAAGATCAAGTACCAGTACACATCGTCGTAGCGCGCCGAAGGCGCGCCGGGGAGGGCGCATGGCGCGAGTCTTGATCGGCGTCACTGGGGGGATCGCCGCCTATAAGGCCGCCGAGCTGACGCGCCGGTTCGTGAAGGCGGGGCACGAGGTCACGCCGATGCTGACGGCGGAGGCCGAGACGTTCGTCTCATCGAAGCTGTTCGAAGCGCTTGCCCGGCGGGAGGCGCCGCGCGAGCTCTACCCCCATCTGGTCGAGGCCGACCTCCTCGTCATCGCACCGCTGTCGGCCAACACCCTGGCAAAGCTCGCACACGGCCTGGCGGACAGCGTGCTCACGCAGACGGCCCTCGCGTTCGAGGGGCCGATCGTCGCAGCGCCGGCGATGAACCCGCGCATGTGGCGTGCGGCCGCGACGCGCGCGAATGTCGAGCTCCTGCGCGCCCGCGGCGTCGAGGTCCTCGGCCCCGATGAAGGCGAGACGGCAGAGGGAGAGCTCGGCGTGGGGAGGATGGTCGAGCCGGAGGAGATCTTTGCCGCGTGCGAGTCCATCCTGCGCAAGGCGACACAGCTCGCCGGCAGAAGCGTTGTCGTCAGCGCGGGCGGGACGCGCGAGCCGCTCGACGCCGTGCGCTTCGTCGGCAACCGCTCGTCCGGCCTGATGGGCGCGGCGCTGGCCGCCGAGGCGGCGCGCCGCGGCGGCGACGTGACACTCGTCGGCTCCAACCTGGCCGTGCCGGCTCCGGCGGGGGTGACGTTCATCCAGGCGCCGACGGCGGAGGAGCTCGCCGACGTCGTGCTCGAGCACGGAGACGCCGACGTCGTGCTGATGGCGGCCGCCGTTGCCGACTACGCCCCGGCGGACGCCGGCGCGGCGAAGCGCCCCAAGGACGACGGGCCGTGGGTCGTGACGCTGGAACCGACCCGTGACGTGCTGAAGACGCTCGGCGAGCAGAAACGGGAAGGGCAGGTCCTCGTGGGCTTCGCGGCAGAGCACGGCGAGGAAGGTCTGGAGCGCGCGCGCCGGAAGCTGGCGCAGAAGAACGCCGACCTGATCGTCTTCAACGACGTCTCAAGAGAAGACGTGGGTTTCGACTCCGCGGACAACGAGGTCGTCCTCATCGGCGCGGCCGGCGAGCGCCGGGTCGCCAAGGCGCCGAAGCAACAGGTTGCGGCCGAGATCCTGGACCAGGTTGCGCGACTATTACGAGACGATGGAAGCTCGTAGGCAGCGTCTCGAGGTCGCGAGCTCGGCCGAGCTGATCGCACGGATCGCCGCGAACCTCGCCCGGGTCGTCCACGCGCCGCACGAGACGCTGCGGCTTGTCGTGCTCGCACTCGTTGCGGAGGGCCACCTGATCATCGAGGACTTCCCGGGCGTCGGAAAGACAATGCTCGCGAAGGCGCTCGCGCGCTCGGTCGATTGCTCGTTCTCGCGCGTGCAGTTCACACCCGACCTCCTGCCTTCGGACGTGACCGGCGTCAACGTCTTCAACCAGCGCTCGAACGAGTTCGAGTTCAGGCCCGGCCCGGTGTTCGCGAACCTCCTCCTCGTCGACGAGGTGAACCGTGCTTCGCCGAAGACGCAGGCCGCGCTGCTCGAGTGCATGCAGGAAAACCAGGTCACGGTCGATGGACAGACGTACGAGCTCGGCCGGCCGTTCATGGTCGTGGCGACGCAGAACCCGATCGAGTACGAGGGGACCTACCCTCTGCCCGAGGCTCAGCTCGACCGGTTCACGATGCGCCTCGCGCTCGGATACCCGCCCCTGTCCGAGGAGGCGGCGATGCTGACCGAGCAGACGGCCGACCCACCGCTCGAGAGCCTGGAGCCGGTCGCGTCGTCCGAAGACGCGCGGGCGCTCATCGACGACGCGGCGGAGATCTACGTGGAGGAAAGCGTGAACCGGTACGTCGTCGCCCTGCTGCGGCACACACGCTCCGACACGCGCCTCTATCTCGGCGCCAGTCCCCGCTCGGGAATCGCGCTGCTGCGGGTCGCGAAGGCCCGCGCGCTCGCCGACGGACACGACTACGTCTCGCCGGACGACGTCAAGGCCGTTGCCGAGCCCGTCCTCGCGCACCGGTTGATCCTCGCCCCTGAGGCGCGCTCGGCCGGGCTCGCCGCGCGCGAGCTCGTTTCCGAGGCGCTCGAGCGGACACCCGTTCCGGTATGACCCTAAGGGGCCGCTGGGCGCTCGTTCTCGCCGCGGCCGCCTATCTGGCCGCTCGAGCGTTCGGATCGAAGCCCCTGTATCCCGTCGCCGTCGGTCTCGCCCTGACCGTTCTGGTCGCGTGGGTGTGGGTGCGCGCTTTCGGCGGGTCGCTGCAGCTCCGGCGAAACCTCGGCCGCCTCGACCACGTCGAAGGCGATGACGTTCGGGTCGAGCTCAGCCTCGCGCACGACTCGCGCGTGCCGCTGCCGAGCGTCTCACTCGTCGAAAAAATCGGCAAGCTCGGGCTCTCCGAGACGCCGCTGGCCCCCAGGCGCGGGGCATTGCGCGCCGATTACGAGCTGCGCTCGCTGAAACGCGGCCGCTATCCCTTCGAGGAGACGCGGGCCGTGTTCGAGGATCCGTTCGGTCTCGACCGCATGGAGGTGCCCGTTTCGGCGCCGGGGGCGCTGCTCGTCTACCCGCGCCTCGTCGAGCTGGAGCGGCTGTTCTCTGAGAGCGGCGCCCATGCTCAGGACGGGCGCCGGCTGCTGCTGCGACGGCCGAGCGGCTTCGACTTCCACAGCGTGCGCGAGTACGAGGAGGGGGAATCCCTTCGGCGCGTCCATTGGCCTTCGACGGCCAAGACGGGTCAGCTGATGGTCAAGGAGCTCGAGGATGCGCCGCGCGACGAGATCGCCGTTCTCCTCGATGCCGATGCCCGCGCAGTCGTGGGCGAGAGCTTCGAGGTCCAGGTGCGGGCTGCCGGATCGATCCTTCGCGCCCACGCACGCCAGGCCAGGCGCGCCGTGCTCGTCGTGAATTCGACGCAGCGCGAGGTGCAAAGGGTTCATTCCTACGACGGCGACTGGCGGCGAGCGCTCGACGTTCTGGCCGCCGTCGAGCCCACCGCCACCGCCTCCGCGTCCGCTTTGCTCGCCGAAGAATCGGGCGCCGCGGCGCGAGCCCTCGAGCTGACCGTGGTGACGGCGGGGCTCGGCGATGCGCTCGTGCAGCGGATCGTCCAGCGAGCGCTCTCGCGCCGCAGCTCGGCGGTTGTCTTCGTGGACGCGGCCACCTTCAACGGACGCGGCGCGGAACCGGCGACGAAGGCGGCGTTGCTGCGGCTCGCGGCCGCAGGCGTTCCCATCGCCGTCGTTCGGCGCGGCGACGACCTGGCCACGGCGCTGGGGGCGCCGGCCCACACCAGGGAGGCGGCCTATGCATAGGAGGGCTTGGCCAGATACCAGGACACTCGCGCTCGCCATTCCGCCCGCCCTGGTGCTCGTGTGGAGCTGGCTCGCGCTCGAGCGCCCGCACGGCTCAGCCTGGGCGGCGCTGGCGCTCGCAGGCCTCGCCGTCGTCCCCGCGCTCGCCGAGCGCTGGTGGGTGCGCCTGGCCTTGGCCACGGCTGCGTTCTTCATCGCCGCGCGCGTCGCCTTCGGAGCCTGGCCGGTTGACCGCCACCACTTCCTCGGGCGCACGCTTGCGCGCTTCGGGGACGGGTTTGGCGAGTTTTACGACGAGCGGGTGCCGTTCGCGCCCGCCGAGCACGTGCGCATGCACGGCGTGGTGCTGATCGCGATCTTCGCGTTCACCCTCGCAGTGGCGCTGGCGCTGGCGGCGCGGCGGCCGCTTGCGGCCGGCTTTCTGTTCCTCGCCGGCGCGGCGTGGCCGATCACGCTCGCACCGCCCTCGAACTCTCTCGCTCGCGGCGGCCTGCTGCTCGCCGTCCTGCTGTGGATCCTGGTCGGGATGACCCGCGGGCTACGCGGGCGAACGGTGCAGGCGGCCGTCGCGGGCGGCGCCGTCGTGCTCGCCTCCCTCGCGGCCTCCAGCTCGCCCGCGGTGGCCAAGCAGGAGTTCCTGAACTGGCAGCGCTGGGATCTCGTCGGTCGCGTGCAGCCGCGCGTCAGCGTCCGCTACGTCTGGGATTCGAGCTACGCCGGGCTTCGGCTTCCGAAGAAGAAGACGACGATCTTCCGCGTGCGGGCGCCCGCGAACCCGACGTACTGGCGGGCGACGACTCTGGACACGTTCCGCGCCAACGGGTGGGTCGACCACCCATACGAGATACCGGCGATCCGCACCAACGCGCGGGACGAGCTCTACGACGCGCTTCAGGCGCCGGCCGCGGCCGACCGGCGGCGGTGGGTGCGCCAGCAGGTGAAGTACGCTGCCTTGTCGGACGACCACCTCGTCGGCGCCTCGATCCCGGTCGCCTTCGCAGCGCCCGGGCTGCAGGTCGAATACTCGCTCGGCGGCGCCTTCACCCGCTTCGCCGACGTCCCCCGTGGGACGAGCTACACGGTCTGGAGCTACCAGGCGCGACCGACCCCGACGCAGCTGGCGCGGGAGGAACCCTTGTATCCGGAGCTGATCCGAACGCTGGGGCGGTATCTGGACGTCCAGCCGGGCGTCCCGGTGCCGCCGTTCGGGACGGCGGGCCGCGACGAGGCGATGCAGAGGATGTTCCGCGACGAGCCGTTCATTGCCTGGTACAAGCCGCTGTACGAGACGGCCCGGCGCATCGTCGGCAACCCCTCGAGCCCGTACGCCGCGACCGTGCGTTTGGAAGGTTGGTTCCGCTCGGACGAGTTCACCTACGACACCAAACCGCCGCGGTCGAGAGGCGAAGTGCCGCCTCTGGTGGACTTCGTCACCCGGTCGCATCGCGGCTATTGCCAGCACTTCGCCGGGGCGATGGCGCTGATGCTGCGTTACCTAGGGGTTCCGGCACGCGTGGCGGCGGGGTTCACGAGCGGCCGCTACGACGCGGACAAGGGGGAATGGACGGTGACCGACCATCAGGCGCATACCTGGGTGGAGGTGTGGTTCCGCGACTACGGCTGGCTTCCGTTCGACCCGACTCCCGGCCGCGGCGAGCTGGGCGGGCGCTACACGACGGCGTCGCCGAGCTTCGACCTGGCCGGAGCGACAACGGCGCTGCGGACGAGGGCGGGCTCGCCGCGCCTGGGGTTCGACCTCAACAACCTGGACTTCAGCACCAAGAAACTCGGCCCACAGCGCGGCGGCGCGGACGTTCCGCGGGTGGGGGAGGGCGGCGCGCCGGTGAAGCCGGCGAAGACGAGCCACACCGGCCGGTACCTGGCTTGGCTCGGCATCCTGATCGGGGGTCTCGCCGCGCTTATTGCGCTGTCGAAGGTAGTCGTGCGGCGCCGCCGGTATCTGACGCGCGACCCGCGCCGCTCGGCAGCGGCCTGCGTGCGCGAGCTCGCCGACATCTTGGTCGATCAGGGCAAAGTCGTGCCGCCGGGGGCGACGATTGCCGAGCTTGCGGCGCTTGTCGACACCGAGCTCGCCGTCGATGCCAAGGCGTTTGCCGAAGCGGCCGAAACCGCGCGGTACGGAGCGCCGGCCGGCGCGTCTGCGGCGGCCGGTCGTGCCCGCGTCGAGCTGCGGGCGCTTCGCCATGCGATTCGCCGGAATCTCTCCGTCTTCGAGCGCGCGGCGGGGCTCTTCTCGCTGCGCTCGCTGGCCGTCTCACGCGGTTGATCGACGCGCGCAAGCGGTGAACGCGATCGTGATGGCCGCCGGCGAGGGGCGCCGGCTGCGCCCGCTGACGGAGCGGTGGCCGAAGCCGGTCCTGCCCATCGATGGTCGTCCCGTGATCGCGACGCTCCTCCGCGAGCTCGCGACCGCCGGTTGTGAGCCCGTTTTCGTCGTCACGGGCCATCTGGGCGAGCAGGTCGAGCGGCTGGTCGGAGACGGCTCGCGGTTCGGCGTCGCGGTCCGGTTCGCGCGCCAGGAGGCTCCAATCGGGTCTGCCGACGCCGTGCAGCACGCGCTCGACGCGGGCGCGCGGCCGCCGGTCGTGATCTCGGCCGCCGACATGCTCTACCCGCGTGGTGAGGTGGCGCGCTTCGCCGCGGAGTTCAACCGGTCTGAGGGCGCCGGGGCGTTGGCAGTCACCCGCGGACGCGGCGCCGGGCGCGTTCGCGTCCGCGAGGGCGTGGTCGTGCGCGTCATGGGCGACGATCCGGAGGACCCGTGGTTCGCATCCGCGCTGTGGGGCCTGCGCGAGCCGATCGTCTCGCGCCTGAGCGGACTGTCCGGCCCGCCGTTCGAGCTGTCGGAGGCCTACCAGCGCGCGATCGACGCCGGCAAGACGATTCAGGCGATCGAGATCGGGCACACGCGCAATTTGACGGGTCCGCTTGACTTGGTTCGAGAGAATTTTCCGTACCTGAGAACGACATGAGTGAGACGTACGATCTCTTTCAGCAAGGCCGCGATCACCTGAAGAACGGCATGGCCGCGCAGGCCACGGTCGCACTCGAGAAGGCGAAGAAGCGCGAGCCGCGAAAGGCCTCGATCCGCGAGTCCCTGGGCATCGCCTACTTCCGAATCCGTCGCTACGAGGAGGCGGAGTCGGAGTTCCGGGCAATGCTCGAGCTGTCGCCCGCCGACGACTACGCCCACTACGCGCTCGGGCGCTGCCTCGAGAAGCAGGGAAAGAAGACGGAGGCCAACGGCCACTACAAGCTCGCCAGCTCTCTGCGTCCCGACAGCGAGCATTACGCCTCGCGGATTCGGGATCTCGAGCACTGACAGGGCGCGAGCGAAACTACGCGAGGCGGTCGCCGGTGACCCGGCGGATCTCGTCGAGCGACGAGACACCCGCAAGGCAGAGGCGGATGCCGTCCTGCTTCAGCGTCGCCATCCCGTTCTCGACGGCGGTGGCGAAGATCTCCTCGGTCGAGCGCTCGACCAGCTTGCGCAGCGCGCCCTGGAACGGCATGACCTCGTACAGAACAACCCGGCCGAGGTACCCCGTCCCGGCGCATTGCCCGCAGCCGCCCGCGCGGGAGAGGCTGACTGGAGCCTTCAAATCGTCGATCTCCAGCTCAGCGAGCTCCTGCTCGTCCGCCTCGTAGGCGACGCGGCAGTTCGAGCAGAGGCGCCGAGCCAGGCGCAGCGCGACGATGCAGCTGATCGTGCTTGCAAGCAAGCCGGGGTCGACGCGCATGTCCTTGAGCCGGGCGATCGCGCTCGCGGCCGTGTGCGTGTTCAGGGTCGACAGCACCAGCCGGCCCGTCATCGCCGCCTGGATCGCAAGCCTCGCCGTTTCCTCATCATGGATCTCGCCCACCAGCACGACATCAGGGTCGCTGCGCAGGATCGTCCGCAGCCCGCGTTCGTAGGTGACCCCAGTGGCCGCATCGACGCCGACCTGGTTGACCTCGGGGATCTGGCACTCCACGGGATCCTCGATCGTCGTCAGCGCACGCCCCTTCTCGTTGAGGACGTCGAGCGCGGCGTACGCGGTCGTGGTCTTGCCGCTGCCCGGCGGGCCGACGACGAGCACCGCGCCCTACGGCTGGCGAATCGCGCGCTCGAACGCCTCCTCGGCGACGAGGCTCATCCCGAGCTCGCTCAGCCCACGCGTGCGCGAGCGGTGCACCATGCGCAGCACTACCTGCTCGCCATGCGTCGTCGGGATCACCGCCGTCGGCAGGTCCATCGGCTCGCCCTCGTAGCGAATCGAGATCCGGCCCTCCTGGGCCGCCCGCGCTTCGACGGTATCGAGCTCGGCCATGAGCTTCAGGCGTGTCGCGACCGCCCGCTGCATCGATTTGGGGATCTCGATCAGCGGCGTCATGACGCCGTCGATCCGCGCGCGAACCACGACCGCCTCGGCTCGCGGCTCGAAGTGAACGGCGGAGGCGCCCTGCTTGACCGCCTGCGCGAGGACGGCGTTGATCAGTCGGATCGCCGGCGCCGTCGTCGCCGCGCCCTCGCGGAACTGCTCCACGGCGCGCGTGGGCATGAGCTCGACCACCTCGGCGCCTTCGAACTGGATCCCACCGCGATAGAGGCGGGCGATCGCCTGCTCGAGCCCTTCGGGGTCGGTGACCGCGAGCCGGATGTTCATGCCGAGCGCGAGGCAAAGGCTGTGTGACGCCACGACATCGGTGGGATCGACGACCGCGACCAACACAGCGTCGTCTTCGACGAACTCGACCGGGAGCGCCTGATAGCGGCGGGTGTAGTCCTCGGTGAGAAGCTGCGTTGCCGCCTCGTCGATCTCCGCCTTCGCGAGGTCGACGAAGTGGAGCCCGTGCTGCTCGGCGACTGCCCGGGCGACCTCGCTTCCGCGCACCCAGCCGCGGCGAACAACTATTTCGCCGAGGCGCGCGCCCGAGACCTCCTTTTCGGCGATCGCCTCCTCGAGCTGCTGAGGCGTGAGCAGACGGTCGCGGACGAGCAGTGCGCCGAGCTGGAGCCTGGCCGGCGCCGACGTTGGGTCCACGTTCGTCTGCGGGAGTCCCGCTGCCTCCATGCGGCCTTTTATCGGCCTTATCGTCAGCAGCCATGAGAGCCGTCGTGCAGCGGGTGTCCGGCACCCGCGTCGTCGTGGACGGAGCGGTCGTCAGCGAGGTCGGCTCCGGGCTGTGCGTCCTGCTCGGTGTCGCCCGCGGCGATACCGGCCACGATGCCGATCGGCTGGCCAGGAAGGTCGCGCGCCTCCGGATCTTCGAGCACGACGGCAAGTTCGACCGCTCGCTGCTCGACGTCGGCGGCGAGGCCTTGGTCGTCAGCCAGTTCACCCTGGTCGCAGACACCGCGAAGGGCAACCGGCCGAGCTTCACCGAGGCGGCGCGGCCCGAGCAGGCAGAGCCGCTGTACGAGCGCTTCTGCGACGCCCTGGCGGCTTTAGGCGTGCCCGTCGCGCGTGGCGTCTTCGGCGCCCGGATGGCCGTCGAGCTCGTCAACGACGGTCCGGTCACGATCCTGCTCGAGAGCTAACTCTCCCTCGGCAGCGGAGCTACCTGACCGACGATCGGGCCGCTTGTCGCCGCGAGTCTCCGGGCGGACACCTATCGAGATCGGACATGCCGCGGTCCGAGACACGGGGATCGGTTGAGGGGGCGGGAGACGGCCTGGGCGGCGGCGAGCGAAGACGTCGGCGTCACCTCCTACCTGCTGCACCGCAGCGGCATCTCGCCGTTGAGCGAACGGCTCGGCGCCTCGGCCGGCAGCACCAGGATCGCCCTGCGCAGCGCCGCCACCGTCACCCTCGTTCCGCTCGACGCGGCCGGCAACCGAAGCCAAGAGGCGAGCCTGACGATCGTGCGCCGGCCGCGCCCTCGCGTGCCCCGCGCCATCCCGGCTGGGCCTGGAGGCTGC
>JBKPFU010000113.1:0-34575 GCA_046728975.1 Actinomycetota bacterium
GTCGCGAACGTCGCACCGACCGTCTCCGTCGCCGGCCCGAGCCCGGTGAACGAAGGCTCAACGCACACCTACACGTTCACCGTCGACGACCCGGGTACCGATGACACGTTCACCGTCAACGAGCCCGCCTACCCGAACTGCGGCGGCGGCGGCCAGTACGTCACCGGTTCGCTCCTGACCAACCCCGACGGCGGCAGCTTCCAGTGCGCCTTCCCGGATGGGCCCACGACCACGAGCGTGGCGATCAGGGTGACCGACGACGACGGCGGCAGCGACACCGACTCCGAATCGGTCAAGGTGGTCCAGGTCGACAACGTCAACCCGACCGTCACCGCGGCGGCCGACCAGTCCTCGGATGAGGGCGAGCACCACTCCTTCGGCCTCGGCTCGTTCTCCGATCCTGGCCCGGACAGCCCCTGGACGGTCTCGGTCGACTGGGGCGACACGACCCCGCCGACGACCTTCCAGGTCACCGGCAGCGGCCCCGCTGTCGCCAAGTCACTCGGAAACCAGAGCCACACCTACGCCGACAATGGCACGTACACAGTCACGGTCGAGGTCACCGACAAGAACAACGGTGTCGGCCAGGCGACCTTCTCCGTCACCGTCGACAACGTCGCCCCGACCGTCACCCTGACCGGCTCGACCCCGGTCAACGAGGGCTCGACCCACACCTACTCGTACACGACCAGCGACCCGGGCAGCGAGACCTTCAGCCGCGACGCCCAGAGCTGCGACGGCGGCACGCTCTCGAACGCGGCCTTCAACCCGGCCACCGGCGCCGGCAGCTTCGACTGCACCTACGCGGACGGGCCGAGCTCGCACAACCCGAGCGTGAGCGTCTCCGACGGCGACGGCGGCTCGGACAGCGACTCGCTCCTGGTCAACGTCGAGAACGTCGAGCCGTCGACGCCGAACCTCGTGGCGCCGGCCGACAACGCGACGACCAACGACGACACGCCGGCGTTCGACTGGAGCGACTCCACCGACCCGGCCGGCGCGAACGACACGATCACCTACAGGATCCAGATCGACAACAACTGCGACTTCTCGAGCCCAGAGCGCGACCAGACGACGAGCTCGTCCGACTTCACGCCCGTCCTCGGCCTTGCAGAGGACACTTATTGCTGGCGCGTCAACGCGAGCGACGAGGACGGCGGCACAAGCGCCTACAGCTCCGTGCGCCACATCACCATCGACGTCAGCTTCCCGACCGTTCAGTCGATCAACCGGGCTGATCCGAACCCGATCAGCGCCTCGAGCGTCAGCTGGACGGTCAAGTTCAGCGAGAACGTCACGGGCGTGGACGCCACCGACTTCGTGCTTGCTAACACCGGTCTTGGCGGCTCACCTGCGGTCACCGGCGTCAGCGGCGGCGGCGACACCTACACCGTGACGGCGAGCACGGCGAGCGGCAGCGGCACGCTCGGCCTGAACCTGGTCGACGACGACTCGATCGCCGATGGGGCGGACAACAAGCTTGGCGGGACCGGTGCGGGCAACGGCAGCTTCACCGGCGAGGTCTACACGATCGACAGAACGCCGCCGAACGTGACAATCAACCAGGCTGCAGGTCAGGCGGATCCGACGAGCACCGCGCCGATCAAGTTCACCGTGGTCTTCGACGAGCCCATCAGCGGCTTCACCAACGGCGACGTCGATCTCAGCGACAGCACCGCCGGCGGCTTCCTCGTCGCGAACGTCTACAACAGCGGCGACGACAAGACGTTCGAGGTTCGGGTCAACGGGATGACGACGGCTGGAGACGTAATCGCGAAGATCGGCGCCAACAAGGCTCAGGACGCGGCCGGCAACGGGAACAGCGCGTCTACGAGCACCGACAACAAGGTGACGTGGCAGCCGGCGCTCGGCAACAACACGCCGACGGTCTACATCGACGCACCGCCGTTCGGTTCGGTCTACGCGAAGGGCTCGGCCTCGATCACGCTCAAGGCGCACTTCACCGATCCGGACAACGGCCCCTGGACGTACACGATCAACTGGGACGACGCGACGCCGAACAGCACGGGCTCGCTGACGACGAGCGGCCAGAGCTTCCAGGCCAACCACACGTTCGCCAACACCGGCGTCTACACGATCAACGTCTGCGTCAAGGACAGCGCCGGCGCCAACGGCTGCGCCCAGGTCTGGATCGTCGTCTATGACCCCAACGGCGGCTTCGTCACCGGCGGCGGCTGGATCAACGTCGCCCCCGGCTCGTACACCGCCGACCCGACGCTGAGCGGCCGCGCGAACTTCGGTTTCAACTCGCAGTACAAGAAGAACGCGAACATCCCGACGGGCGAGACCGAGTTCAACTTCCAGGTCGGGAACTTCAACTTCCACAGCGAGGCCTACAGCTGGCTGGTCGTCTCCGGTTACAAGGCTCAGTACAAGGGCACCGGCTCCGTGAACGGCGTCTCCGGCTACGACTTCACGCTGACCGCCTACGACGGCCAGATCACCGGCGGCGGCGGTGTCGACAAGTTCCGGATCCGGATCACGAAGACGAACAACGGCAACGTCGTGTTCGACAACCGGAACGGCGTCCCGACCGACATGGACGTCGCAGACCCGCAGGCGATCGCGGGCGGATCGATCGTCATCCACAAGGCCTAACCAACTCGCCCCCGCATAATTCGGCGCCCTCCGTGGAAGGGAGGCGTCATGCGCTTCCGGCGCGGCGCTCGCCTCGATACAGGCCAGGTAACCGACGTGCGCGGCCGCCGCTTCGGCCCCGGCGGTCTCGCGGTGGGCGGTGGCGGCCTCGGGGCTGTCGGCTTGCTCGTCTTCCTGCTGTTCACGCTGCTCTCGGGCGGCGGCGGTCTCGGGCAACTCGCACCGCTCGATGACCAGCAGGTCGGAGTCGGCGACACTCCCGGCGAGGTCTCCACGGCGTGCCAGACCGGGGAGGACGCGAATCAGCGGCAGGACTGCCGCATCGTCGCCGTCGTCAACAGCGTTCAGCAGTTCTGGGGCGGTGTTTTCCAACGGAGTGGCAGGCAGTACCAGAACGTCGACACCGTCTTCTTCACGGATCAGGTGCAGACGGCGTGCGGGTTCGCAAGCTCGCAGGTCGGCCCGTTCTATTGCCCGCGCGATCGACTGGTCTACATCGACCTCGGCTTCTTCGACGACCTCCAGTCCCGTTTCGGCGCCGGCGATTCGCCGTTCGTGGAGGCGTACGTCATCGCGCATGAGTACGGCCATCACGTGCAGAACCAGCTCGGCGTCCTCGACCGGATCGGGAACGACACGCAGGGGCCGGAGAGCCGCGCGGTGCGCGCCGAGCTGCAGGCCGACTGCTACGCCGGCGTCTGGGCCGCCAACGCCGTCAAGACCGGGTTGATCGAAGAGCTGACCCAGGCGGATATCAACGAGGGGCTGGACGCCGCCTCCGCGATCGGCGACGACCGGATCCAGGAGCGGACGCAGGGTCAGGTGAACCCGGAGACGTGGACGCACGGCTCCTCGGAGCAGCGCCGGCGCTGGTTCTCGCGCGGCTACGAGCAGGGTCGTCCGGCAGCCTGCGACACCTTCACGGGCTCGATCTAGCGGTTAGTCGGGCTCCACGCGAGGCGGCAGGAAGGGCTCGCGCTCCTCCGGGTGCCCTCTTTCGATCTCGCGGCCGCGCTCCACCTCCGCGTTCAGCTCCGCCCCGAACAGGATCGCGACGTTGGTGAGCCACAGCCATACGAGGAAGATGATGATCGCGCCGAGCGAGCCGTAGGTCTTGTTGTACGAACCGAAGTTGGCGACGTACAAGCCGAACGCCGCCGAGGCCGCCATCCACGCGAGCACCGCGAAGATGCCGCCCGGCGTCACCCACCGTAACCCGGGCTGGCGGACGTTGGGCGTCGCGTAGTAGAGGATCGAGAACATGAAGCCGACGACGAGGATCAGAACCGGCCACTTGGCGATGTCCCAAGCGGTGACGGCGGCGCCTCCAAGGCCGACAAGCTTGCCGACGCGGTCGGCCAGCGGCCCGGTGACGACAACCGCAACGGCGGTGACTGCGAGCAGGATGAGCATCACGATCGTGATCACGATGCGTAGCGGCAACGTGAAGTAGATCGGCCGCCCTTCCTTGACGTCCCAGATGACGTTCGCGGCCCGGATGAAGGCCCCGATGTAGGCCGACGCGGACCAGATCGCGCCGGCAAGGCCGACAACGAAGAGGATTCCGGCTCCGCCGCGGCTCTTTGTCAGCCCGTTCAGGGCGTTCTCGAGGATCTCGTGCGCCGGCCCCGGGGCGAAGCTGCCGAGGTTGTCGAGGAGCGGCTTCGTGGCCGACTGGCCGATCAAGCCGAGGATCGAGACGAGCGCGATCAGCGCGGGGAACAAGGCGATGATGCCGTAGTAGGTCAGCGCCGCGGCCCAGTCCGTGAGGTTGTCCTCGCTGAACTCCTTGAAGGTCCGCTTGAAGACGTCGATCCACGCCCTCCTGGGAAGGGCGGTCGGTTTATCAGGCGCCCGGCGGCGGCCCGGCTGTCGCTCCGATCGTGTAGCCATCGACCCGAGAGCAGTGGTATCCGAACCTCGAGCGCCCAAACACGGGTGTGAGCAGCACGAACGCCGAAGGGCCGCTTGGAGCGGCCCTTCGGAAATGAAGTCAGGCGTAGGTCGCTCAGCCAAGCCGACCGATCGCCTCGCTCACCTCGGTCGGCGACTTGAACCTCCTCCGCGGCAGCCGCTCGAGCGTGTCGCGCACCTCGCGATCGGCGCCCTGGCTCTTCGCGTCGTTGACGAGCTTCTGCTTGTCGGTCGGATAGCCCACGCCCTCCAGGAACGCTTGCACGTGGACGGGATGCGCCTTAGACGTCGAACGGCGGCCGGCGGATCGACTCCGTCGGCGGCGAACCGCCTCGCGGAGCCGCGCCTTGGTCATGTTCGAGCGTCCTTCGATATCGAGGCGCTTCGCCTCCTCATACAACTCCGCCTTCGTCGGCTCGTCCGATCGGCTCGAGGAGCGACCGCTGCGAGCTCGGCTTGTAGACCGACCGCGGCCGGCGCTTCCGCTGCGCCGTGCGGTCGACCTCCGCCGTGCCGCGCTCGGGCGCGATCGACTTGCACCTCGCGATTGGCTGGACGCGGGCGTCGTTCTGCGCCGCTCGGAGCCGCCGAAGTAGTCGGAGATGCGCGTCCGAAGGGCCTCGGTCAAGGGGCGGTCGGACTCGTACTCGGGCGCGCCCTCCAACCGGCCGCGCTCAAGGCCGACCGACACTCTCCTCGCCTGCAGGTCGACTCGATCGACGAGACCTGCGGGCACGAGGAGCTGCCGCCCCCGCTCGAACCCAAAACCCCGCTCGACGACGACGAAGCCGCCGCTCGCGCTCGAATCGGTGCGTACGACTCTGCCGATCGTCCCGTCCTTCCCTTCGACCTCGAAGCCCCCGAGGTCGACCGTCGCCACGCTGTCATCGCGAAACTTCCAAATCTCACGCGCCACTTCCATCACTCCCTCCGCAGTTGGTCCCGACTCCTATTCGATTCCCGTTGGACGGGCTCGGTAAGACTGCGTTTTTCGCAATTTGCGAGCTTTCGCGCGGACCCTGGCCGTTAACGTGCGGCCGTAGTGCACACGGTTCGCCTCGATCACACCGTCATCGCGGTGTCCGACTGGGAGATCTCGAACCGCTTCTACCGGGAGGTCGTCGGTGCCGAGCTCGTCCCGATGGCACCGGGTCGCGTCTCGTACCGGCTGGGCGACACACAGCTCAATGTCCACGGGCCGGGCGTCGACGTCTCGAGCAACGTCGCGCGCCTGCCCGTTCAACCCGGCAACAGCGACATCTGCTTCGTCTGGCCCGGTCCGATCGCGGAGGCGGTCGCGCATCTCGAGCAGCAGGGGGTCGAGGTCGAGACGGGACCGGTGGAGCGGTTCGGTGCGCAGGGGCCGGGCACGAGCGTCTACTTCCGCGATCCGGACGGCAGTCTGCTCGAGTTCATCTCGTACGCGGGCAGAGCCACCGTTTAGGGCGCTGCCGCACGAGGTATGGCGACTTCATCCGTCCGAGCAAAGGAGGAGAGAGATGGCGAACCCGGCTCCCGTCGGCAGCGATGTTTCGGCAGGGACGTACCGCTGCACCAACTGCGGCTACGAGATGAGCGTCTCGTCGGTCCAATCGCTTCCGCCGTGTCCGAAATGCAACGGGCCGAACGAGTGGGAAGCAAGGTCGGGCGGCGACAGCCCCGCGGATCCCTATCCCGACCAGTAGCTGAGGCAAGCGATGCCACGCCGCAGTGACGTCGTCGCCGAGCAGCTGAACGCTCTCGCAGAGAACCTCGAAAACCTCTGGCGCGCGGCGACGCGCGATCCGGCCAAGGAGGCTCGGCGCGAGCGCGCCTGGACGATGCTGATGGCCGGTGTGGGTGTCGCGGCCACGATGGTGACCCGCCGCGTCTTGGCTAAGGCCTGGCCGATCCTGACCGGCGAACCGCCGCCGATGCCGCGGCCACCTCGGGCGAAGGCGATCCGCTAACGGAGATAAGGCGCCGGCGCCGTCGGGAGGCGCTCCTGGAGTGCTGCCGTTTATTTAAGTTGAATCTTTCGTAAGCATCTGCTTACACTACGCCGATGGAGTCGGCGCTTCGGGCAATGGCGGCGCCGCGACGGCGGCAGATCCTTCGCCTCGTCATCGACGAGGAGCTCTCGGCCGGCGAGATCTCCTTGCACTTCGACGTGTCGCGTCCCGCCGTCTCGCAGCACCTGAACATCTTGAAGGAGGCCGGGCTCGTGAACGAGCGACGCGACGGCACCAGGCGCCTTTACCGCGCTCGTCCGGAAGGGTTGACGGAGCTGAAGGAATTCCTCGAGGAGTTCTGGGGCGACCGGCTCGAGGCGCTGAAACGTGAGGCCGAACGACAGGAGAGGAGAAAGCATGCAAAGCACGACTGAGACCATCGCGATCGAGCGCGAGCTCACGATCGCCGCGAGCCCCGAGACCGTCTGGGGGTTCCTCGTCGATCCCGACAAGGCGACGCGCTGGATGGGTCAGACGGCGGAGCTCGACGCGCGGCCGGGCGGCACGTACCGAGTCGCGGTGGTTCCCGGCCACACCGCGAGCGGCGAGTTCGTAGAGGTCGACCCGCCGCGGCGGCTCGTCCACACGTGGGGCTGGGAGCCCGGTGAGGAGGGCGCGAACCCTGTCCCGCCCGGCTCGAGCACCATCGAGTACGAGCTGATCCCGGAGGGGAACGGCACCAAGCTTCGCTTCACGCACCGCGGCCTGCCGACAAAGGAGGCGGGCGAGTCCCACGAGCACGGGTGGGACCACTACTTCGCGCGGTTGGCCGCCGCGGCTTCGGGCGGTGACCCGGGGCCCGACCCGTGGGTGAGCGGCCAGATGGACTGACCCGGGCTTGATCGGGGCGCGGCGCTGCGGTTCGATTAGCGCCGGATGGCCGAGGTCGCCGCGCCCCGAACCCGCTCGTATCGCTGGGTCGCCGCTCCGCTCCTCGCCTTCGCGCTCTTCGCACTGACGGCGGGCCTGCTCGCGCGGCACGACCCGCGCTCGAAGGGCTACTTCAGCCTCTTCTTCAGCGATCCGATCCACATGAAGGCCGGGTTCGCGACGGCGGTCGCCGTGCTCGCCTGCTTCCAGATCTTCACGGCCGCATGGATCTTCGGAAAACTGCCGTGGCGGAAGCCCAGCTGGGTGAATTCTGCGCACCGGCTGTCGGGGACGCTCGCCTTCGTCTGCACGCTACCCGTCGCCTACCACTGCATCTTCAAGCTCGGCTTCCAGGACCCGAACGGCCGTGTGCTCGCGCATTCGCTGCTCGGCTGCGGTGTCTACGGCGGCTACGCCGCGAAGGTCACGATCGTCCGGTTGCACCGCTTCCCGCGGCCCGTGCTGCCGCTCGCCGGCGGGACGCTGTTCGCGATCCTGATCGGCGTCTGGTACACGAGCGCGTTCTGGCTGTACACGCACGAGACGAAGCCGGCGCGCGCGGCCGCGGCCTCGCCCATCCCTGCGGATGCGAACGCAGCGGCCGGCGCGACGGTATTCAGGGTCGCCGGCTGCGGCTCATGCCACACGCTGAGCGCGGCCGGCACGACCGGGCAGATCGGCCCGAACCTCGACGACCTCGAGCCGGGTTTCGAGCAGGTGCGGGCGAAGGTCGAAGGCGGGGGCGGCGGAATGCCTGCGTTCCGCGACGACCTGACGGCGAAGCAGATCCGCGACGTCGCCGCGTTCGTCGCCTCCCGCGCGGGCGCGCGCTAACGAGATGACGCTGTCCCAGTTGTCGGTCACGGTTGCGCTGCTCGGCGCTCTTGGCCTCCTGGCCAGCCGGATCGGCCTCTCTGCGATTCCCGCGTACCTGCTCGCAGGCCTGCTTCTCGGGCCGAACGAGCCGAAAGCGCTGAGCCTCATCCGCCCGTCCGACGTCACCGAGTTCGTCGCGGAGATCGGAATCATCTTCCTGCTCTTTTTCCTCGGGCTGGAGTTCACGCTGGGGCGGCTCGCCCGGAGCCGCCGCCACGTTTTTCTCGGCGGCGCCACGGATTTCCTCGGCAACGCGGGACTGGGTCTCATCGTCGGGGTCACGGCGTTCGGGTTCCACTTCGGTGCGCTGATCCTGGCCGCGGCCGTCTACGTGTCGTCGAGCGCAATCACCGTCAAGGGCTTGATCGACTTCCGTCGCCTTGCGGACGACGAGACGGATCTCGTGCTGGCCATTCTCGTTGCAGAGGACATCGTGATCGCCCTCGTGCTGGGGTTCGCGGCGGGCGGCGGAGGCGCCGCCGCGGCGACGCTGGGGATCGTTGCGAAGGCCGTCGGGTTCATCGCCGTTTCGCTCGCGGCGTCGAAGTGGCTTGCCCGCACGCTCGACCGGTTCCTCGACTGGCTCCCGCGCGAGTTCTTCCTGCTGGCCGTGTTCGCGTTCCTCGTCGGCATGGCGGCCGCGGCCAAGGAGCTCGACCTTTCGGAGGCGATCGGCGCCCTGATGGCGGGAGTCGTGCTTTCGGAGACGACGATCCGAGAGGAGATCGAGGAGCGTTTCTTCAGTTTCCGCGATGTGTTCGCCGCACTCTTCTTCTTCGTCTTCGGTCTCTCGATCGACGTCGCGGCGTTCGGCACCGTCGGCTGGATCCTCGCTGTCGCCGTCGTGGTGACGCTCGTCGGCAAGATCGGCAGCGGCTACGTGAGCGGGCTGATCGGCGGTTTCAACCCGCGGCAGAGCTTCAACGCCGGCGTCGCGCTCGTGGCCCACGGGGAGTTCACGATCATCCTCGCCCAGGTCGCCTCGGAAAATCCGCAGCTCTCCGGGGACGACCACTCGAAGCTACTCGCCTTTGCCGGCCTATACGTCCTGATCACCGCGACGATCGGCCTCGTCCTGATGAAGGAGTCGAAGGTGCTCGGCCGTCTCCTCTTCCGCCCACCTAAACTGGCCGACGGAAGCTAGCGGTGCCTGTCGACCTTCAAGAGACCCGCCTGCCCGGGATCGGCACGAAGTTCACGATTCGGCTGGACGCCGGCGCCCGGCTGGCGGTGATCCTCCACAACGACGGCAAGCGCGAGGTCTACTGGTTCCGGCGCGCGGACGACGACGAGCCGGGCGCCGTGATCACTCTCGACGACGACGAGGCGCGCCAGCTGGGCGCCGTTATCGGCGGCGCATACGAGCGACCGAAGATCGTCGAGGAGCTCGAAATGGCGCTCGGCGAGCTCCTCATCGAGTGGGTCCCGGTCCCCGACTCGAGCCCCTGGATCGGCAAGACACTCGCCGAGTGCGGATTCCGGGCCAAGGTTGGGATCACGGTCATCGCGATCCTCCGGGAGCCCGAGCCCGTGACCGGGGCACAGCCGGACGACGTGATCCAGAAAGGGGACACGCTTGTGACGGTCGGCAAAGCAGGGCAGTACGCCGCCTTCCGGCGCATGCTCTCGGGCGACGAGGCTTCGACCTAGTCGGTGGTGGATCACGTCGCGCTGGCCGTGACCGATCAGGAGCGCTCGCGGCGCAGCGTCAAGTGCCTCGACCCGGACGGTTACACGGTCGAGGCTTCGTGGGAGCCTAGGTAGCCGGGGCACCGGTCCGGATCCTGCTCGAAGGTCGTCCCGGTTCCGGCAAGACGACCGTCGCGCGCCGGCTGGCCGAGCTGCTCTCGGAGCGCATTGTGCCGCCGGGCGGTTTCGTGACCCAGGAGATGCGCGTCGGGGGCCGGCGTGTCGGCTTCACGGTCGAGACGTTCGAGGGCGAGCGCGCCGTGCTTGCGCACGTCGACCGGCCGGGACCGCCGCGGGTCGGACGCTACGGCGTCGATGTCGGCGCGTTCGAGCAGATCGCGCTGCCCGCTCTCGCGACCGAGCGAGACGTCTTCATCCTCGACGAGCTCGGGAAGATGGAGCTCGCGTCCGAGGCATTCCGTACAGCCGTGACGCAACTATTCGAGCGTCCAGTCGCCATCCTGGCGACCGTTCAGGTCGCCCGCCATCCGTTCACCGACGCGCTCAAGCGGCGCCGCGGGGTCGAGCGCGTGCGCCTGAGTGCAAGCGAGCGGGACACGATGCCGCAGCGGCTCTCCGACCGCTTGGTTTCGCCCAACCCCGCCTAGGAGATCTCGCGCAGAGGCCCGCTACGGTACGCAGCCGGTGACCACGGGCTGCGAGACCTCGACGCGCCCGTTGACGAGCTCAGCGCGAATCGACGAAGCGCCGTGCGTGCAGCTGCGCGGGCGCGACTGAGCCGCTCCTTGGAGGGAGAAGAGAGTGAGCACCAGCGCAGTGAGAAGCAGTAGCCGCAGAGTCATTCTCATTGTTCAACGCATGCCGGCTTGTTTCAACTCCCGCGCAAAGCTTCCCCCGCCGATCACGCGCTCGGCTTTCCCGCCCGCCCGCTCACGAAGCTCCCGGTCGGAAGTGACCAGCCAGTACGGCCCGTCGACGCGAGCGGCCTCGCGCGCGATCCAATCGTCCGCAGACTCGGCGCTCGTGCCGACTGCGCCTTCGGGAGCCCGCCCGTCGAAGACGACCACGACCCGGTGGTCGTTCTCCTCGCCCCAGCGCCGGCAGAGCTCGACGAGCTCATGCTCCGGAATGTTCGGCCACTGCGAGCGCAGCACGTTGCGGGCGTCCACGAGGACGGTCGCCATACGACCCATAACCTAGGCCGCATGCGCGCGATGGTGCTGGACGAGCCGGGCCGGCCGCTGCGCGAGGCGGAAGCGCCCGAGCCGGAGCCGCGGCCCGGCCAGTTGCTCGTCCGCGTTCACGCGTGCGGGGTCTGCCGGACCGACCTGCACGTCGCCGACGGGGAGCTGCCCGATCCGAAGCTCCCGCTCGTCCTCGGCCATCAAATCGTCGGCACGACCGAGGACGGCCGCCGCGTCGGCATTCCCTGGCTCGGGTGGACGTGCGGCGAGTGCCGCTACTGCACGAGCGGGCGCGAGAACCTCTGCGACTTCGCGCGCTTCACCGGCTACAACCTGGACGGCGGCTACGCCGAGTGCGCGGTCGCCGACGAGCGCTTCTGCTTCCAGATCCCCGAGGGCTACTCAGATCTGCACGCCGCGCCCCTGCTCTGCGCGGGCCTGATCGGCTATCGCTCGCTTCGCCTCGCGGGCGACGCCGAGCGGCTCGGGCTCTACGGCTTCGGCGCTTCCGCGCACATCGTCGCCCAGGTGGCCCGCCACCAAGGACGGCGGGTGTTCGCGTTCACGCGGCCGGTTGACGCGGAGGGCCAGGCGTTCGCCCGAGAGCTCGGTGCCGAGTGGGCGGGGTCGAGCGAGGAGCGAGCCCCGGAGGAACTCGACGCCGCGATCATCTTCGCGCCGGTCGGTGAGCTCGTCCCCGTTGCCCTCCGAGCAACGGCAAAGGGCGCGACCGTCGTCTGCGCCGGCATCCATATGAGCGACATCCCTGCGTTCCCGTATGAGCTGCTCTGGGAGGAGCGGGTGGTCCGATCGGTCGCGAACCTCATGCGGCAGGAGGGCGAGGAATTTCTCGCCCTCGCACCGCAGATTCCCGTGCGCACCGAGGTGGAGGCCTACCCCCTGGAGCGGGCGAACGAGGCGCTGGACCGGCTGCGCTCAGGGGCACTCCGGGGTTCGGCGGTCCTAAATATTGACGCCTCTACTCGCGGCTGCTAGACCGCTTCCGGTAACGGGTGTGGAAGGAGGTACGAATGATGGACCGACTGCGGCGCATAGCCAGCCTCGTCGGTGCGCTTGCGGCGATCGCGGTGTTCCCGACCGTCGTGCAAGGAGCGTCGACCGTCTTTCGGGTAACCAACGACAGTGACCGCGACGCGGAGACGTCGGTCGCGATCAACCCGACAAGTGCGAGCAACTTCGTCGCCGGGTGGATCTCCTCGGGCGACCGGACCTGCGGCTTCGGCGTCTCCGACGACGGCGGGGCGCACTGGACGGCAGGCGTGGTCCCCGGCATCGAGCGAACCAGCGGCGGAACCTTCGATCGCGGCACCGACCCCAGCGTCGCGTTCGACAAGTTCGGAAACGCGTACTACACGTGCCTCGGCTTCAACCTCGGGCCGCAGTCGCTCGGCTCGGCCGGCACGGTCTTTGTGTCCAAGTCGACCGACGGTGGTCACAGCTGGGGCGCGCCGAAGGCCGTGTTCAACTCGGAGGCCCGGCCTGGCAATTCAGTGGGCAGGTTCGAGGATCACCAGTTCCTGACGGCCAACCCGAAGACGGGCGAGCTGTACCTGACGGAGACGCGCTTCAGGGCGTCGGGGAAGCCGGACATCCTGTTCTCGAAGTCGACGGATCAGAACGAGACTTGGACGTCTCCGGTCGCGATCAGCGACCGAGGCGGCAACGCCGGCTTCCAGGATTCGTTCAGCGCCGGCGGCAAGAACGCCGGGACGGTCTACGTCACGTTCGCCGGGTTCTCGAGCGGGAGCCTTCCGAACTTCGATCGCATCTACATCGCCAAGTCGACGGACGGCGGCGCGCACTTCTCGGCACCGCAGCTCCTGAAGACGATCGTGCCGCTGCCCGACCCGCTGCCGAACGCTCCCTGGCGCTCGGACAACAACCTCTTCCTGGCGGTCGACCAGGCGACGAACCAGATCTACGTCACCTACGCGGACTACGACGCTGGGAACGCCGAGATCCGAGTGCTCCGAGTGGCCGATGCGGGCGACCACTTCGTCGTCCAAGGCACGACGACGGTCAAGACAGATCCGGCCGATCAGTTCTTCCCGTTCATCACCGTCGCGCCCGGAGGCCGTGTCGACGTTTGCTACCAGGATCGTGGCTACGCGCCGGGCAACGCGCTCATCTTCACGACGTGCGGGATGTCGCCAAACAGCGCGGTCAGCTTCGTCAATCAGCAGGTCACGACGACGCCGTTCGACGCCTCGAACAACAACTTCATCGGCGACTACAACTGGCAGGCGAGCACCGCGGCCGCCGTCTACCCGATCTTCGTTGGTGACGGCGTTCCCGGCGGCGACAGCAACGCGCAGGAGGTCTTCATCGCTCGCGTAACCCCTTAGTTAACGCGCAGAAGGGCGCCGACGATCGCGCCCGCCACTAGCAACTGCACCGCCGCGGGGACGCCCCCGCGGCGGTGCCACCCGTAGAAGCGGTGGCTGGGAAAGAGCTTGCGTCCGCCGGGCCGCGGCAGCCGTAACACGTGCTCGAGGTCCGGCGTGCAGGCTCCGATCGCGCCGATGACTGCCGGGTCGGTCGGTCCGCGCGCTGCCGCCAGCAGCGTCAGCAGCGAGATTCCCGACCAGACCTCGAATTCTCGCGACGGGATGTCCTGGTGGGGCATCCAGTCGCCCGCGAGATGCAGCAGCCATCCCACCGGGATCGCCGCGAGGCGCGAGCCGACGAGCGCTCCTCCCGCGGCGCCCGTCGCCACGTGGAGCGAGACGATCACCCCGAAGAGACTAAACGGGAACGGCCGCGTCGAGGACGACGCGCAGCGAGCGGACGTACTCGCGGAGGGCGGCGGCGCCGCCCTCCGCGACCTCGAGCGCGCGCGAACCGACGACGATCCCGTCGGCGAGCTCGGCGGCGGAACGGGCGTGGGCGGGTGTCGAGATGCCGAACCCCGCGTACAGCGGGACGTCGGTGAGCGCCCGCGCGCGCTCGACGAGGCCGGCGAGCGCGGGGGAGAGGGACTCCCGCGCTCCCGTCGTGCCGGTCAGGGTGACGAGGTAGAGCCAGCCCTCGGTCTGTTCGGCGGCGAGGCGGAGCCGCTCGTCCGTCGAGGTCGGGGCGACGAGCTGGACCCGCCGCAGCTCGGCCCGCTCGCCCGCGGGGAGGTCGGCGACGATCAGGCTTGTCGCCCCCGCTGCACGAGCATCGTCCGCGAAACGGTCCCAGCCGTAGGTCTCGAGCAGGGAGGAGTAGGTCATCGGGACGAGCTGCGCCTCGGTCCGCGCCCGCGTCTCGGCCAGGCACTCGAGGCAGGCAGGCGTTCGCATGCCTTCGGCCAGCGCGCGCTCCGCGGCGCGGCGGATCACAGGTCCGTCCGCCAGCGGATCGGAGAACGGAAAGCCGATCTCGACCACGTCGGCCCCGCCCTCGACCGCCGCCTCGGCCAGCTCCGGCGTGTGAGCGCCAGCCATCAGGTAGATCGCGAGCGTCTTCACCGTGCCAGCAGGCCCTTCTCGACCTTCGCAACGACCGTGAAGGCCGGGTCGTAGACGTTCCCGATGTCGTAGCGAATCGTCTGGCCGAGGAGTGTGGAGCTCGAGCGATAGGAGAGGCCGTAGTCCTCGTCGAGCAGGCGCAGGAGCTCCGTGGTCGCGTGTTGGAGCGCCTGGTCGAGCGGACGCGCGTTGCCGACAGCCATCACGAACTCGTCGTTCTCGGCGCGCGGCCACCCGATGCGCTTCCCCTTCAGAAGGCCGACCGTGAACTCGACGTCGAACGAGACCTCGATCCCTGTGCCGACGATCTCGCCGTCGCCCTGGCGAGCGTGGCCGTCGCCCACGTGGAGGAGCGCGCCTTCGGTGAAGACCGGGAAGTAGACGGTCACGCCCTCTCGGAAGCCGCGGTAGTCCATGTTCCCGCCGTGGCGACCGGAGGTGGCCGCCGAGATCGCCTCGCCGCCGTCGGGGGCCACGCCGAAGCAGCCGAGCATCGGCTCGAACGGAATCTCCCCAAGGCGCTCCAGCCCGACGGGCGGCCTCTCGAGCCGCGCAGCTCCGCGTTCGAGGTCGAGGATCCACGTGTGCGCGTCGTGTCGCGTCTCCCGCGGGAGCGTCCCTGCGAAATCGGGGTCGACGGTGTTCGGCGCTACGAGGCCGGCGGTGATGCCGCGGTCCCGGTTCGGCCACAGGCGCTCGAACCGGACGGAGAGGGTGTCACCCGGTTCGGCTCCTTCCACGTAGAACGGCCCGGTCTGCGGATTGCCGCCGGCCGTGATCCGCTTGCCGTTCCGGTCGCGGCCTCCCGAGTCGACGCACCACGTGGCGACACTGTCGCCGTTGCCGATCCGCAGCACCGGCTCGTGCGAGCCGAGCGTGACGTGGAAGTCGGTCGGTTCGAACTCGTGCCTCACCGCGCAAGCACCTCGGCGAGATCCTTGTCGCCGCGGCCGGAGAGGCACACGAGGACGAGCTCCTCCTCCAGTTCACGCGCGCGCGCGAGGGCGTGCGCAGGCTCGAGCGCCGGGATCAGCCCCTCCGTCTCGGCCAGGCGCCGGAAAGCTGCTTCCGCCTCGCCGTCGGAGGCGCCGACGTATTCCGCCCGTCCCGAGTCCCGCAGCGCCGCATGCTCCGGCCCGACGCCCGGATAGTCGAGCCCGGCCGAGATGGAATGGGCGTCGAGGATCTGCCCGTCCTCGTCTGCGAGGACGGACGAGCGCGAGCCGTGCAGAACCGTCGCTCGTCCCGTGCCGAGGCTCGCCGCGCCGGCCGCTTCCACTCCGATCAGGCGGACGTCCTCGTCTTCCAAAAACCCGGCGAAGATGCCGATCGCGTTCGATCCGCCGCCCACACAGGCGACGACGACCTCGGGCGGGCGCCGCTCGACCGCAAGCAGCTGTTCGCGCGCTTCCCGGCCGATCACCGCCTGGAGCTCACGCACGATCTCGGGGTACGGGGCGGGGCCGACGCAGGAGCCGATCAGGTAGTGCGTGGTCTCGACGTTCGTGATCCAGTCGCGGATCGCCGCGCTCGTCGCCTCCTTGAGCGTCCGCGTCCCGAACTCGACCGGGCGCACCTCGGCGCCGAGCAGCCGCATCCGCTCGACGTTGGGCGCCTGCCGGCGCATGTCCTCCTCGCCCATGTAGACGACGCACTCGAACCCGAACCGGGCGGAGACGGTTGCCGCCGCGACGCCGTGCTGGCCGGCGCCGGTCTCTGCCACGATCCGACGCTTGCCCAGCCGCCGCGCGAGCACCGCCTGGCCGAGCGCGTTGTTCAGCTTGTGCGCGCCGGTGTGGAGGAGGTCCTCCCGCTTGAGGTACAGCCGCTTGCCCGGCGCGAACCGCTCACAGAGCGTCAGCGGCGTCGGCCGGCCGCCGTAGGTGGAGTTGAGCTCGTGCAGCTCGCGGTGGAAACCATCGTCGTCGACCGCCTCACGCCAGCCCGCTTCTAGCTCGTCGAGCGCCGGGATCAGCGTCTCGGGGACAAAGCGCCCTCCGTATTCGCCGTAGGTCAGCTGCACGCGGCCTCCACGTACGCGCGCACGCGCGCGTGGTCCTTGATCCCGGGCGCGGTTTCGAGGCTCGAGCTCGCGTCGACCGCCCATGGCCGCACACGTTCGATCGCCTCGCGGACGTTTCCGGGGCCGAGGCCGCCGGCGAGCATGATCCGGCCGTTCGCGCGTGCGGCTCGGTCGAGGTGCGCGTCGTCAGGCGCCTCCCACGGCAGATCGAGCACGGTCGCGACCTCCCTGCCGTCGCGAAGAAGGACGCCGTCCCGTGCGCGATGTCCGTTCTCGCGCGCGTAGAGCTGGACCAGGTCCGAGCCGTTGCCGTCGATCGCGCCCACGTGGACGGCGACCGACAGCATCGTGTCCGGCACGTCGAGCACCCGCGGCGCCCGCCGCGGCGTCTCGCGCGCAAGGATGAAGCCGGCCATGTCGGCACCGGCCTCGACCGCGACGGCGACATCCTCCTCCCGCGTCAACCCGCAAACCTTGACCAGCGGCCGGCGCAGCAGCTCGCGGAGCTTCGCCGCCGGATCAGTAGCGCGCATCAGTGCCGAACCGACAAGGATCGCGTTCGCGCCCGCCAGCTCGGCGGCGGCGCCGTGGGCGCGGGCGCTGACACCGCTCTCCGCGACGACGACTCGATCCGCCGGTGCCCGCGCGACGAGGTCGAGCGCAGCACGGCGGTCAACGTCGAAGGTGGTCAGGTCGCGGGCGTTGATCCCGATCGGGTCGGCGCCGAGGCGAACCGCGCGGGCGAGCTCCTCTTCGTCGTGCGCCTCCACGAGCGCGTCCAGCCCGAGCTGCGCGCAGGTCGCGAGCAGCTCGACCATGGTTACGTCGTCGAGGTCGCGAAGCAGAAGCAAAACGGCATCCGCTCCACTCGCACGGACATCGACGAGTTGCGTGCGACTAGAGAAAAACCCCTTCGCGAGGAGCGGCAGCCGCGCTGCCGCGCGAGCGACGCGCAAATCCTCGACCGAGCCCCCGAATCGCTCGTCGACCAGGATCGACACCGCAGCCGCGCCGGCGCGTTCGAACCCGGCCGCGAGCTCCGCCGGGTCGGCGTCAGGCCGGAGGTCGCCGGCGGAGGGCGAGCGGCGCTTTACCTCGGCGACGGCCGCCAGCCCAGGCCCGGCGAGTGCCTCACGAAACGTCATACGTTCACGGCGTCCTTCGAGAACGCGATCAGTTGCTCCAGCCGCTCTGCTGCCGCGCCCGAGTCGACCGCCTCGCTGGCGTACCCAAGCCCGTCGTGGAGGTCTTTCGCGTGCCCGCCCGCGGCAATCGCGCCGGCCGCGTTGAGGAGGATCGCGCTTCGCCGGCCGCCGTTCTCGCCCGCGAAGACGGCGTGGATCGCGGCGGCGTTGTCGTCGGGTGAGCCGCCGCGCAGCTCGTCGGGATCGCAGCGGGGGACGCCCAGCTCGAGCGGGTCGATTTCGCGTTCGCGCACTCGGCCGCCGACGACTTCGCAGACGAGGTTGGGCCCCGCGGGCGAAAGCTCGTCGATTCCCGCCGCGCCGTGCACCACGAAAGCGCGCCGGGCGCCTAGCCGCGCGAGCACCTCGGCAATCGTCCGCACGAGCTCGGGCGCGTAGACGCCGACGACCTGCGCGCGAGCGCCCGCCGGGTTGGTGAGCGGTCCGAGCACGTTGAACACGGTGCGCGCGCCGAGCTCGCGGCGCGCCGGCGCCGCATGGCGCATCGCCGGATGGTGGGTCGGAGCGAACAAGAACCCGAACCCGAGCTCGTCGATCGAGCGCGCGACGCGCTCGGGCGGAAGCTCGAGCTCGAAGCCGAGCGCCTCGAGCACGTCGGCCGACCCGGACGAAGAGGAGACGGCCCGGTTTCCGTGCTTCGCAACCGCGACGCCGGCCGCGGCCGCGACTAGCGCGGCGGCGGTCGAGATGTTGATCGTCTTCGCGCCGTCTCCGCCCGTGCCGGCGGTGTCGACGAGGTCGTCGCGCAGCGGGCGCACCGGGAGGACGTGCTCCCGCATCGCCTCGGCGCAGCCGGCGATCTCGTCGGCCGTCTCGCCCTTCAGCCGCAGGGCGATTAGGAAGCCGCCGATCTGCGCCGGCGTCGCCTCGCCGCGCATGATCTCGTCCATGACGGCGCTCGCCTCGGCGCGCGAGAGGTCGTGACCGTCGAGAACGCGGGCGAGTGCCGTCTGCGTCGTCATCGCAGGAAGTTCCTCGCGATCTCGGGCCCGACCGGGGTGAGCACCGATTCCGGGTGGAACTGGAGGCCGTCCACCGGCAGGTCGCGATGGCGAACTGCCATCACCTCCTCGTCCGGGCACGTGGCAGACACCTCGAGGCAC
Organism: Actinomycetota bacterium; assembly: GCA_046728975.1. Taxonomy (GTDB): domain Bacteria; phylum Actinomycetota; class Thermoleophilia; order Gaiellales; family Gaiellaceae; genus JBKPFU01. The sequence continues at coordinate 18,909 of JBKPFU010000113.1, forward strand.
TCGGGGATGCGAGTCGCCGCCAGGGAGTGGTAGCGCCCGGCTTCGAACTCCTCCGGCAGGTCCTCGAACAATCCGCGCGCATCGTGGTGGACCGGGCTCGCCTTGCCGTGCACGAGCCGTCGCGCGGGGCCAATCTCGCCGCCAAAGGCCTCGACGATCGCCTGGTGTCCAAGGCAGACGCCGAGCATCGGCGCCCGCCCCGCCATTCGACGCACGATCTCGACGGTGTTCCCTGCATTAGCTGGTCTTCCGGGGCCGGGGGAGATCACGACATGGCTGGGGGTCAGTCCCTCGGCCGTGTCCGCATCAATCTCGTCGTTTCGGTACACGGCAACCTCGGCGCCGAGCTCGCCGAACAGGTGCGCGAGGTTGTAGGTGAACGAGTCGTAGTTGTCGATCAGGAGGATCACAATCGCGCCTCCGCTAGCTCGATCGCGGTCTCCAGCGCTGCCAGCTTCCGCAGGCACTCTTGGTGCTCAGCTGCCGGGTCGGAGTCGGCGACGATTCCCGCACCGGCCTGGAGCAGCGCGAGCCCGTCATGGAGCACGATCGTCCGGATCGCGATGCAGGCGTCGAAATCGCCCGTGGGCAGGAAATAGCCGACAGCCCCCGCGTAAGGCCCGCGCCGGTAGCCCTCGAGCTCCGAGATGATCTGCATCGCGCGCACCTTCGGCGCGCCCGAGACGGTCCCGGCGGGGAAGCACGCGCGCAGGAGGTCGAACGACGTCACCCCGTCGTTCAGCTCCCCGACCACCTCCGAGACGAGATGCGTCACGTGCGAGAAGCGCTCCGGCTCGAGGAAGCGCTGGACGTGGACGGTGCCGGCTCGGCAAACGCGCGAAAGGTCGTTCCTGCCGAGATCGACCAGCATCACGTGCTCGGCGCGATCCTTCTCCGACGAGAGCAGCCGCGCCGCGTCGCCGTTGCCGGGGTGCGTCGTGCCGGCGATCGGATTCAGGCTGGCGCGATGGCCCTCCGCCTTCACGAGTGTCTCAGGCGACGAGCCGACGAGCGAGAGCCCATCGAGCTCGAGCAGGAACAGGTACGGCGACGGGTTCACGCGGCGGAGCGACCGGTAGAGCTCGAGCGCGCCGGCCGACGTCGGGCGCTCCGCGCGCTGCGAGAGAACGATCTGGAACGCGTCGCCCGCCCGGATGTGCTCCTTTGCCTTTACGACAGCGCGCTCGTACTCGTGGCGCGAAGGCAGCCTCCGGGTCGAGCCGGAACGCGCCCGCTGCGGCGCCCCGTTCTCGGGAAGCGGGCCGTCAAGGAGGCGCGAGACCTCGTCGGGCTCGCCGCGCAGCACCTCGGCCATCCCGAGCGCGTGGTCGAAGCGGACGAGCATCTCGGCGACGACGAAGCGGCTCTCGGGCAGGTCGCGGCCGACGTCGGGGAGGGGCACGGTCGGCTCCAGCGTCGCCGCGTGGTCGTAGGCGAGATAGCCGACGACCGGCTCCGTGAGCGCTTCGGCCTCCTCGAACGAAACGAGGCGCGAGCCACAGCCGACGAACGAATGCCGCCCGAGCCGGCCGTGCTCGACTGACTCGAGCAGGAACGCGGCGCTCCCGCCCTCGCGCAGCCGGAGGTACGCCCCGAGGGGAGTGATGAGATCCGTTGAGACGACTGTCGTTGCGTTCATTTCGGCAAACAAAAAGACCTCCCGGTTGGAAGGTCGTCGAGCGGAACGGGCTTCTCGCCTAGGTCAGTTCAGGCGACGCTCCCGCCCCGCTCGTGACGCCAGGCCCAGCCCCACACGTGCGAAACAGGAAGCATCTCTGAACGGAGAGTAGGCGGACCGAGCCACGCGCGTCAAGCCGTTAGAACCCGAGGCGGGCGCGCAACCAGGCCTCGCGGTATGCGGTGGCGCGTGGGGTCAGGTAGTGGCCCGACCTGTACCAGCGCATCTCCTTCGGCGCACTTGCCGCGCGGAAATAAGCCTGCTGCTGCCGCCTCGTCGCGAGCGTGTCACGCGTCCCTACCTGGAAGAGCAGCGCCGAAGGCGCTGCATGCCCGACGTAGCGAATCGGGTCGACCGCCTGCAACGCCTGAAGGTAGGCCGCGAGCCGAGCGCGCTTGAGTCGCGGGCACTGCGTCCGCAGAAAGCGCGACTGGTAAGGGAGACCCGAGGGAAGGGCGAAAGCCTTGATCCGGTGCTCGACGCCCGACAGCGTCCCGCCGACCGTCGCGCCGTAGCTGAAGCCTTGGTAGCCGATTCGAGCCGGGTCGACTTCCGGTCTGCTCACGAGCAAGTCGACCGCCCGCCGCAGTTCGACGACGTACTGGATGTACGGCGCGCGGTCTCTGCTCCTGCAGCGGATCAGCGCGGGCCCGCCGGCGCGTGTGTGCGGTGAGTCGATCGCCAGCGTCACCGCGCCGTGCTCGGCGAGATTCTCGGCGTCCGGCAGCGCGTCGTCGCGACGTGAGCCCAGGCCCGGCTGGACGATGACGGCCGGGTACGGGCCGCCGCCGCGCGGGACGAAAAGCGTGCCGGGCACCCGCCCGCCCTTTGGCGACGCGAATGAGATTTCGTGAACCGTGAGATTCTCGCGGGTCGCGACCGACGTCTCCCGGACCCCGAGCGGCGCCGTTGCGTCGTAGTCGTACAGGCGGACGAGCGCGCTGTACGGCGGAACGGCCGCCGAGGGCGCACCGACGAGGGCAACGGCCGACACGGCCGCAACGAGCAGCGCCTTCATTGTTTCCTCCTGATCTCTCGCAGAGCTTCGTCGGCCCACTCGATGAAGGCGAGCGTCCGTTTGCGGCCGAGCTTCAGGCTCAGGTGCGGGAAGAAGTCGTAATCGGGCGGCGGCGACAGGCTCTCCCGCTCGATCGTGTTCAGCCGTTCGACGTGCGCCCGCGCACGGTCGCGTGCCCCCTCGATCAGCGCTACCGCGTCCTCCGGGGCCCCAGCTCCTGAGAAGAAGAGGCGTAGCTGAAATGGATCCTGGGGAGCGCCCCAGTCGAACGGCCGAGCGAGCCACTCGCGAAGCGCCGCCCGGCCCGAAGGCGTGATCCGGTAAAGCTGCTTGTCCGGCCGCAGGTCCTGCACGACGTCGCGCCGGCGCGCGAAGCCGCGGTCGACGAGGCGCGGCAGCACGGCGTAGATCTGGCTGCGCGCGGGGCGCCAGAAGAAGCCCACGCTGCGCTCCACGAGCCGGTGCAGGTCGTAGCCGGACTTCTCCCCGAACGTGAGCAGCCCGAGGATCGCGGCCTCGGTCGAGGAGAGTGCGGTCGTCCGTTCGCTGACCTCTGGTGTAGTCCGCATCGCTATAGTCCGGGCCGGACTATAGCGGATGCTCGTCTACGCGATCAGACGGATCCTCTTCGCCTTTGTCTCGTTTCTCGCGATCACGCTGATCGCCTACGGCCTGCTCGATCCGCGCATCCGGGTGGCGTGATCGGGTAGATACCCTGATGGCGTGGCCCGCTCGGTGATCGTTTCCGCTGTGAGGACGCCGTTCGGCAAGCTCGGCGGCGGCCTAGCCGACCACGAGGCGACGGAGCTCGGCGCGATCGCGATCCGCGCGGCGCTCGACCGCGTGGAGATCGAGAACGACGAGGTCGAGTACGTGATCATGGGACAGGTTCTTCAGGGCGGAGCGGGCCAGGCGCCCGCTCGTCAGGCGGCGGTCGGAGCCGGTCTTCCGATCGAGGTTCCGGCGGACACGATCAACAAGGTCTGCGCCTCGTCGATCCGCGCGGTCGAGATGGCCGACCAGATGATCCGGGCCGGCGACCACAAGGTGATCGTCGCCGGCGGCATGGAGTCGATGTCGAACGCGCCGTACGCGCTCAAAAAGGCGCGCTTCGGCTACCGGCTCGGTGACGGGACGCTGATCGACCTGATGACGCACGACGGGCTCACGTCGACCTTCGACAAGCGCCACATGGTGCAGCAGGCGTCGTTCGTGGCGCGCGAACTCGGGATCTCGCGTGAGGACCAGGACAAGTGGGCTCTTCGCTCGCACGAGCGGGCAGTCAAGGCGATCGACGAGGGCCGCTTCGCCGACGAGATCGTCTCGGTCGACGGCGTGGCCGTGGACGAGGGGCCGCGGCGCGACACCTCGATCGAGGCGCTGGCGAAGCTGAAGCCGGTCTTCGACCCCGAGGGCACGACGACCGCCGGCAACGCTCCCGGAGTGAACGACGGCGCCTCGGCGCTCGTCGTTACAAGCGAGGAGTTCGCCAAGGAACGCGGCCTCGAGGTGCTCGCGACGATCCTCGCGGAGGGCTACGTCGCCGACGAGTTCGCCTACCTCGCGCGGACGCCCGCGAAGGCCGGCAAGCAGGCGCTCGAGAAGGCGGGGAAGACGATCGACGACGTCGAGCGGGTGGAGCTGAACGAAGCGTTCTCCTCCGTCGTCCTGAACTCCACCGCGATGCTCGGCGCCGACCCCGACAGCGTGAACGTGAACGGCGGGGCCGTCGCGCTCGGGCATCCGATCGGGGCGTCGGGCGGCCGGATCCTCGGGACGATGATCTACGAGCTCCGCCGAAACGGCGGCGGGCTCGGCCTCGCAGCGATCTGCTCCGGCGGCGGCCAGGGCGACGCGCTGCTGATCGAAGTCTAGGTCCTCTGTTCGCGCTCGCGGATCACCTCGAGCGTCTGTCGAAGTGCCGGGAGCTGTGCAACGTCCTTCGGTCGGTTCGACGCGGCTTTCATCCGAATGATGTCGCGAAGTGAGGCGAGAGAGACCCTGATACCGCGGATTTCGTGCTCGACGGCGTCGCGCCGAATATCGTCATACCCTCGGGTCCCTGCCGGCTGAAACACGAGATCGAGAGGACCGGCGTTCGTCGACAGCGTCCAGACGTCGGAATGCGCGAGCATCCGCGCATTGATTGGAAACGCCACGCGCTCGCCGGGGACTCGGAGGTGCGCGTCGAGCTCATGCAACGCTCGCGTAAGCCGCTCCAGGTTGTCGGAATCTTTCGCCGGTGTGACATCCAAGTCGGCGGTCGTGAGGGGGTAGCCCTGCACCACGCCGGAGAACGCGCCGATCACGACGAAGCGGACCTCGTGACGCGTCAGCACTTCGAGTGCGCGAATCGGATCAAACGCGGGCAGCGTCAGGCGGCGCTCAGCTCCCGATAGAGCTCCTGGCGGCGGAGCGCGTGCTCGACGCGCTCATCAGGCGTGAGCTCGAGATACTCCGTGATGTCGGCGAGATAGGAGTCGTCGTAGTTGGCCAGGCCGAAGGTCAGCTCGAGCCCGCAGGCGCGGATCAGCTCGCGCAGGGTCTCCAGGCTGGGGCGCGCCTCGCCGCGCTCCCAGCGGCTGATCATCGACTGCGGTTTGCCCGCGCGGCGGCCGAGCTCGGCCTGCGTGAGGCCGGCTCGGAGACGCGCTTCGCGAAGAAGATCAGCACTGATCATGCATAAAGGATAGTACAAAAAAGTGGTTTACCCGCCCAGGGTTAGGGTCTCGGAATGCGCTTCGGACACGTGCTGGTGGTTGGTGCCGGCCAGATGGGTGGCGGCATCGCACAGGTCGTCGCCGCGTCGGGCCGGCGCGTTTCGGTGCACGACGCGCAGCCCGGCGCGACCGACCGCGCCGTGGAGGTGATGCGGAAGAGCCTCACCAAGTTGGCCGAGAAGGGAGGCCCCCAGCCGGAGGAGGTGCTCGCGCGCGTCGAACCGGTCGGCGACCTGGTCGAAGCGGACCTGATGGTGGAGGCGGTCGTCGAGGACGCATCCGTGAAGGAGGATGTGTTCCGTCGCGCGGACGGCGTCCTTCCCGATGAGGCGATCCTCGCCTCGAATACTTCGTCGATCCCGATCTCTTCCCTCGCGGCAGCCACGAACCGGCCGGGCCGCGTGATCGGGATGCATTTCTTCAACCCGGTGCCCGTGCTTCAACTGGTCGAGGTTGTGCGCGGCCGTGAGACGTCGGACGAGACGGCCGACGCGATCACCGAGCTTGCGCGCGACCTGGGCAAAACGCCTGCCGTCGCCAACGACTTCCCAGGCTTCGTCTCGAATCGAATCCTGATGCCCTACATCAACGAGGCCGTCTGGGCGCTGAACGACGGCGTCGCCGAGCCGGAGGCGATCGACACGATCGCGAAGCTCGGCTTCAACCACCCGATGGGACCGCTGGCGCTGGCCGACCTGATCGGACTGGACACGTGCGTCGCAATCATGGAGGTCTTGCACGAGGGGCTCGGCGACGACAAGTATGCGCCTTGCCCATTGCTGAAAAGGTACGTCGACCAGGGGAGGGTCGGGCGCAAGTCCGGTCGCGGTTTCTACATCTATTGAGGAGCAGTCACCCTTAAGGGTTAGGCCGCACGGGCCGAATAGAGTCGGGAGCACTCCAAGCCGTCGGAGGTTGCTTTGCGCCTTTTGCTGGTCGATGACGATCCGGGCTTCCGGGCCCTCCTGCAGGCGACCTTCCAGGCTGTCGACGTGGAGCTGAACGAGGCGGACAACGCCGCATCGGCCGCGGCGGCGATCGCGTCCCACCGGCCCGACGTCGTCGTGCTGGACGTGAGCATGCCCGGGATGGACGGCATCGCCTTCTGCACGAAGCTCAAGCGCGATCCGCGGACCCGCGACATCCCCGTCGTCGTCCTTTCCGGCTCCGACGGGGGTTCGGACGAGGCGGCCAAGGGCGCGGGAGCCGAGGTCTTTCTGCGCAAGCCGTTCAGCCCGCTCGAGCTCCTCGCCGTGGTCGAGCGCCTCGCCGGCGGCCTGTACGGCGTCCCGTTCCGCGCATCGAAGAAGACGGAGCCGGACGAGCAGCTCCTGCTCTACGCGCGCGACCTGCGCCACCTGCTCGGCATCGAGCGCGGCCAGCGGGTGCTCCTTCAGAGCGCCTACAGAGAGACCGTCGCCGCGTTGGCCACCGCACTCGAGGCGAAGGACTTCGGCACCGGCGCGCATTCGCAGCGTGTGCAGCGCTATGCCGTCGAGCTTTCCGGGGCGGTCGAGCCGAGGCTCGTCGAGGACCCCAGCACGGAGTTCGGCTTCATCCTCCACGACGCCGGCAAGATGGCGATCCCGGACGCGATCCTGCAGAAGCCGGGGCCGCTTACCGAGGCCGAGCGCGAACAGATGGAGACCCACGCAGAGCTCGGCGAGCAGATGCTGACCGGAATCGCGTTCCTGCACGGGGAAGGGCTCCGGGTCGTGCGATCGCACCACGAGCGCTGGGACGGGAAGGGCTACCCGGACGGCTTGGCCGGGACAGACATCCCGCTAGGGGCACGGGTGTTCGCGGTCGCCGACACGCTCGATGCGATGACCAGCGAGCGGCCCTACCGCAAGGGGATGAGCTGGGCCGCCGCAGGCCGCGAGATCGTGAACGAGGCGAACGCTCAATTCGACCCGGCGGTCGTCAATGCGTTCCAGGCGCGCGAGCGGCAGCTCCGGGCGATCCGGCGCGAATTCGTGGCCGCTTAGAGCGCTACACCGGTGGCGGCGGTGGCGGTCCGCCCCGGGCCCCGGTCTGGTGCCAGAGCACGATCTTTCCGTCCTTGACCTTCATGACGGTTGTCGTCCGCTCGCCCGGCCCGTCGCACTTGCTCGTCCCGCGGTCGCCGAGGACGAAGGTCGCGGTGACCGTATCTCCCGCGGTGGAGACGTGGACGATCTTTCCCGAGCATGGAAGCGCCGCGTTCCACGCCACCGCCTGCTGGTGCGTTTCGAGCGTCAGAACGGCGCCGGGTTGGATGACCTCCGCGCCGCGGGCGAACAGCTTCGCGGCCGTCTCGTTGTCGTCGTTGTTCAGGGCATGGCTCCATGCCCTGACCACGCTCTCCGGCGACGGGGAATTGCCTCCACAGCCGCCGAGGACGAGCGCAAGCACTAGCACGAGCGCGAGGCGGGAGCGCAAACCGCGCAGGACTATAGTGGCGCCCGTGAACTTCGCGTTGACCGCTGAGCAACGCGAGATCCAGGCGCTGGCGCGGGATTTCGCGCGCTCCGAGATCGACCCGAATTCCGCCGACTGGGACCGGAACCACCACTTTCCCCGGCCCCTGTATGCGAAGCTCGCCGAGCTTGGCCTCATGGGCGCCTGCATCCCGGAGGAATACGGGGGCGCCGGCGCGGACTTCCTTTCGTACATCCTCGTGCTCGAGGAGCTCTCGCGCGCGGACGCGGGCGTCGGCGTCACGGTCGCAGTTCACACGAGCGCGGTCACGCTGCCGATCCTCAACTTCGGGACCGACGAGCAGAAGAGCCGGTTCGTGCCCCCGCTCGCCCGCGGCGAGACGCTCGGCGCGTTCGCGCTGACCGAGCCGGAAGCAGGCTCCGACGCCGGCTCGCTACGCACGTCCGCGACCGCCGACGGCGACGGCTGGACGATCTCCGGCGCGAAGCAATGGATCACGAACGCCGCGTATGCCGGCACCGTCCTCCTCTTTGCCCGCACCGACCCCGACACGCCCGGCGCGCGGGGTGTGTCGGCCTTCATTCTCGACGGCGAGCACGTGCGGGTGACGCGCGACGAGGAGAAGCTGGGGCTGAACTCGTCGATCACGAACGACATCGTGGTCGAGGGCGCGCGCGTCGAACGCGACCGGTTGCTGCACGAGGAGGGCAAGGGCTTCGCCGTGGCGATGACGACGCTCGACGGCGGGCGGATCGGCATCGCTGCGCAGGCGCTCGGGATCGCGCAGGCCGGGTACGACGTTGCGCGCGAGTATGCGCTGGATCGCCGCCAGTTCGGGAAGAAAATCGCCGATTTCCAGGCGATTCAGTGGAAGCTCGCCGATATGGCCACGGAGATCGACGCGGCGCGGCTGCTCGTCTACCGCGCGGCGTGGTTGAAGCAGGAAGGGAAGCCGCACACGGTGGAAGGGGCGAAAGCGAAGCTGTTCGCCTCGGAGATGGCGCGGCGACAGACTGGCGAGGCGATCCAGATCCTGGGCGGTTACGGCTACACGAAGGAGTTCCCGGTCGAGCGCTACTACCGCGACGCCAAGATCACCGAGATCTACGAGGGCACGAGCGAGATCCAGCGCCTCGTGATTGCTCGCTCGATCCTCGGCCTGCAACAGCGGGCGCTCGCGCAGGGGTAGTTACGGTGAGGCCGCGGCGGAGCGACGAGCCGGTCCGGCTGACGCGCATCTACACGCGCGGCGGCGACCGCGGCGAGACGAGTCTCGGCGACGGGGCCCGCGTCCCGAAGACCGACGCCCGCGTCGAGGCGATGGGGCAAGTCGACGAGCTGAACTCCTTGGTCGGCTGGGTGCGCGCGGCAGGGGGCCGCTCCGATGACCTCCTGGGGCGGGTGCAGAACGAGCTCTTCGACCTCGGTGCGGATCTCGCGACTCCGGAATCCGAAGGTCGTGAGCGGCTTCGCCTGACGCAAGAGCTGATCGACCGGCTCGAGGCCGAGTGCGACGCGCTGAACGAGACGCTCGAGCCGTTGAAGTCGTTCGTGTTGCCCGGCGGAGCCGAAGCCGCCGCGCGGCTGTTCGTCGCGCGCGCCGTCTGCCGGCGTGCCGAACGCAGCGTCTTGCGGGTGAACGAGGTTAATCCACTGCTGGCCGTCTACCTCAACCGGCTCTCAGACCTGCTGTTCATCCTCGCCCGCACGGCGAACGCGGGCGGCGGAGACGAGATCCTCTGGAAGCCAGGGGGTTCGCCCTAGCAGCGTTCGCGCACCAACCGCCGCCCATGGAAGGGATGGAACCGGCAGAATCCGTCCGTGGCGACGACCGAAGACCGCCCGGAGCTCGGAGGGACGGAGGAATGGAAGCGCGAGCTCTACCAGGCTGCGCCCGAACGCCAGGGCGAGCTCTTCTCGACGATCTCAGGTCTCGAGAACGAGCCGCTCTACTCGCCTGACAACGTCGCGCTGGATTACGACCGCGACCTCGGGTACCCCGGCGTCTACCCCTTCACCCGCGGCGTCTACCCCTCGATGTACCGCGGGCGCCTGTGGACGATGCGCCAGTTCGCGGGCTTCGGCACCGCCGAGGAGACGAACGAGCGTTTTCGCTACCTGCTCGAGCACGGGCAGACCGGCCTCTCCACGGCGTTCGACATGCCGACGCTGATGGGCTACGACTCCGACCACGTGCGCTCGCTCGGCGAGGTGGGCCGTGAGGGCGTCGCGATCGACTCACTGGCGGATATGGAGACGCTGTTCGCGGGAATCCCGCTGGCGGACGTCTCCACCTCGATGACGATCAACGGCCCGGCGGCGATGCTGCTCGCCTTCTACGTCTGCGTCGCGGAGGAACAGGGGGTCGACCGCCGCGTGCTCCGCGGAACGATTCAGACGGACATTCTCAAGGAGTACATCGCGCAGAAGGAATGGATCTTCCCGCCCGAGCCGTCGATGCGACTCGTGACGGACATGGTCGAGTTCTGCGCACGCGAGCTGCCCCGCTGGCACCCGATCTCGATCTCCGGCTACCACATCCGGGAGGCCGGCTCCAACGCCGTCCAGGAGCTCGCCTTCACGCTCGCGAACGGCTTCGCCTACGTCGACGCCGCGCTCCAGCGCGGGCTCGACGTCGACGAGTTCGCGCCGCGCCTCTCGTTCTTCTTCAACGCCCACATCGATTTCTTCGAGGAGATCGCCAAGTACCGCGCGGCGCGGCGGATCTGGGCGCGGGAGCTGCGCGAGCGCTACGGCGCGAAAAACCCCCGGTCGTGGCTGTTGCGCTTCCACACGCAGACGGCCGGCGTCTCGCTGACGGCGCAGCAGCCGGAGGTGAACATCGTTCGGACCGCGCTCGAGGCGTTCGCGGCCGTCCTCGGAGGGACCCAGTCGCTGCACACGAACTCGTTCGACGAGGCCCTCGCGCTGCCGACGGAGGACGCGGTCCGGATCGCGCTGCGCACGCAGCAGGTGATCGCGCACGAGACCGGGGTCGTGAACACGATCGACCCGCTCGGGGGCTCGTACTTCCTCGAGGACCTGACGACCCGCCTCGAGCGCGAGGCCTACGACTATTTCGCGCGGATCGAGAAGCTCGGGGGCGTCATCCCGGCGATCAAGGAAAACTTCTTCCAGCGCGAGATCGCGGACGCCTCCTTCCGTTACCAGCACGAGCTCGAACAGAGGCAGCGGGTCGTCGTCGGCGTCAATCGCTACACCCTCGAAGAAGACACGCCCGTCGAGATCCTGCGCATCGATCCGGCGCTCGAGGAGAAGCAGATCGGGCGTGTCCAGTCGTTCCGAGAGCAGCGCGACTCGGGCAAGGCGGAGGCTGCGATCGCGCGGCTCAAAGCTGCCGGCTCACGTGAGGACGAGAACTTGATGCCGGTCCTGATCGACGCCGCGCGCGAGCGCGTGACGCTCGGCGAGATGTGCGACGCGCTGCGCGAGGTGTGGGGGACGTGGCGCGAGACGCCCGTCTTCTGAGTTACACGACCGGACCTAGACGCGACTAACCGAAGTCGAAAAAGCTCGTCTATTCTGAGTGGCGTGAGCTCTGTTCAAGGCATCCTGACCTCGCGAAGGGTCAATCGTTGGCTGCCGTGGGTCGCAGGGCTCGTACTGGCGGCCGGCGTCATCGCGTTCCTCGCGGTCTACTTCAGCAACACCGCGGAATCGACGAGCACGCCGCTCGAGAAGGCGCCCGCCTACGTGCCGAAGCAGGAGAAGTCGGTGCCGATCAGCCGCGCGCAGCGTGAGCTCGCCGGGAAGTTCATTCTCGCTGCGGTGATGCGCAAGGATCCCGTGCAGGCGTACAAGCTGAGCGGCCCGGAGATCCGCCAGGGCGAGACCCTCAAGGAATGGATCCGGGACTGGAAGAACCCGAACGTGGGCGTTCCGATCGTTCCGTACACCGTGCCCCTCGACAAGGCGCCGATGCGCGTCGATACGTCGACGAAAAACGAGGCCGTGCTCGAGGTGATCTTGATCCCCAAGAACGCCGACGCCTCCCAGACGACGCAGTTCTGGCTCGGTATGAATGCCTTCGGCAAGGGCAAGAACCGCCACTGGCTCGTCAACTACTGGGCTCCGAGCACCCGGCCGAGCGTTCCCATCGACCAGGGCAAGTAGCCTCGCTGCCGGTGCGCGAGGCGTCTAACCTGTGAGCGTGGGGTTCTTCGCTTCCCCGCGCAGACGCCGCCGGTCGCTGGTCGCCGGGCTGCTGGCCGCCGCCGGCGTGACCGTCGCGCTGCTGATCGTCTTCGAGCGCAACACGGCGCCGCCGAAGAACGAGAAGCTGACAAACGAGCCGGTCGTCGTGCCGCAGGTGCCCACGACCGTGCAGCAGTCGAAGTCCAGCCGAGTCCAGGCGCTCCTGGTCGCCGCCCAGTTCGTGCGCACTGCGGTCGCGCGGCAGCACCCGGAGCGCGCCTGGGACATCTCCACGCCCTCGCTGCGGGCGGGTGATCCGAAGGAGGCGTGGGTCGGCGGGGAGATCCCCGTTCCTCCGTACCCCGTCCAGACCGTCAAGTGGCGGCCCGACTATTCGTACAAGAACGCCCTTGGCCTCCAGGTCGCACTGTTCCCGAAGCCGAACACCCAATACAAGCCGATGGTCTTCTTCATCGACATGAAGCGCTTCGGCCAGGGAAAGCAGGCGCACTGGCTCGTCGACTCGTTTTCGCCGGCGCCCGGCGCGGCATCCTTCGGCATCGCGGCCGGTACCCCGAGCAGCGGCGGCAACGGCCCACTCGGTAGCGCGGTGGCGCGCGCCCCCGGCGAGTCCGTCCTCAGCGCGAGCTGGCTGCTCGTCCCGATCAGCATCTTCGCGCTCATGCTGCTAATCCCAATCCTGGTCGCGCTCCGGGGATGGGTGCGCAACCGCCGAGCCGACCGCCTCGCCGGGAAGTCACTCCCGGAGCTCGGTCACTACACGTCCAGCTCCAAGCCGTCGTAGGCGAGCTCTAGGCCGTCCTCGAGCGGGCGCTCGCTGGGACGATGCGTGAGCAGGAGGCGCTTCGCGCCCGAGGCCTCGAACGCGGCTACCGCTTCGTTTGCCGCCAGGTGCCCCCGCGTCCCGCCTTCGGGGTTCGGCCGGAGGAGCGTCGCCTCGCAGATGAAGAGATCGGCGTCGCGTGCCAGCTCGGGGAGCTGGTCGCTCGGCCCGGAGTCGCCGGAGTAGGCGACGACCGTTCCGTTCGCCGAAGCCCGAAACCCGTATGCCTCGAGGTCGTAGTGCAAGACCCGGAGCGCGGTCACCATGAACCCGGCTGACTCGAAGGGTCGGCCCTCGGCGTATTCGTGGAGATCGAACGTCGTCTCGAACATGTCGGGGCGGCCGAGGCGCTGCCCGAGCACGCTCAGCATCTCCTGCCCGTTGGGCGGAATCCAGAGCTCCGGCTTCCTTGTCCCCTGGCCCGGGCCGAGCATCAGCCCCCAGACCCATGGAACGAGGTCACCCCAGTGGTCGAGGTGCCAGTGGGTGATGACGATCGAGTCGATCTCCGGCCATTCCCAGCGCTCGCGCAGGCGCGCCAGAACGCCCGGTCCGCAGTCGAGCAAGATCCGCTTGCCTTCCTCCTCGAGCAGGTATCCGGACTGCGCTCCCCCGGGGTTCGGCCACGCCGGCGAAGACCCCACGACCGTGAGTTTCATCTTCCTATACTCCTCGACGTGGCGGGCAAGATCCGTGTGGTCATAGCGAAGCCCGGTCTCGACGGCCACGACCGGGGCGCCAAGATCATCGCACGTGCGCTGCGCGATGCGGGGATGGAGGTTATCTACACCGGCCTCCACCAAACGCCCGACCAGATCGTCGCGACCGCCATCCAGGAGGACGCCGACGCGGTCGGAATCTCGATCCTCTCCGGTGCGCACATGACGCTCGTTCCGCGGATCCTCGAGGGCCTGAAGGAGTACGGAGCCGAGGACGTGCTCGTCGTGCTCGGCGGGACGATCCCGAACGAAGACGCCGAAGAACTGAAGAAGCAAGGCGTGGCCGCCGTCTTCACGCCTGGTGCGCCGACGAGCGAAATCGTGGACTTCCTGCGGGAGCAGGTGCCAGCGTGAAATCGGATTTCGGTGATTTCGCGAGTCGGCGCGTGGAGGGGGAAGGGGGGAACCGGGAGGTTCCTCCGTTCCGTCTCCTCGGCGCAGCCGAGGCGGTCTCAGAAGAAGAAGGGGGTTCGTGGGGGAAACATGGTTTCCGCCACGGGAGCGAACCGAAGGCGAGCGACGCGCCGACGAGCGAAATCGTGGACTTCCTGCGCGAGAAGGTTCCGGCCTGAGTCTCGACGTGTCGCGTGAAGACGGCGTCGCGGTCGTCACCGTCGCGCGGCCAGAAGCGATGAACGCGCTGGACGTCGAGACGCTGACGGAGCTTCGCGATCGGCTCCAAGAGCTGGCGGAGGACGACGAGGTTCGGGCCGTCGTCCTGACCGGTGAGGGCGAGAAGGCCTTCGTGGCCGGCGCCGACATCAAGTACATGAGCGGCCTCGACGTCGCCGATGCGAAGGAGTGGGGCGGACTCGGCCACGAGGTTGGCCGGCTGCTCGAGGAGATGCCGAAGGCGACGATCGCGGCGATCAACGGCTTCGCGCTCGGCGGCGGCTGCGAGCTCGCTCTTGCCTGCGACATCCGCTACGCGGCAACCACGGCGAAGCTCGGCCAGCCCGAGATCAACCTCGGGATCATCCCCGGCTGGGGCGGAACTCAGCGCCTGGCTCGCGCGACCACGCTCGGCTACGCGAAGGAGCTGATACTCACCGGCCGGGTCGTCGATGCCGAGGAGGCCGAGCGGCGCGGACTCGTCAATGCCGTCTGCGAGCCCGCTGAGTTGATCGACAAGGCGCTCGAAACGGCGCGGCTGATTGCCTCGAAGAGCCCGGTCGCGGTCGCTGCCGCGAAGGAAGCCTGCAACCGGGGACTTCAGGGCGACCACCGGGCGAACCTCGACGACGAAGCCGATCGCTTCGGCGAGCTCTTCTCCTCGAAGGACGCCAAGGAGGGGATGACGGCCTTCGTCGAGAAGCGCGAGCCGAACTTCGTCGGCCGCTAGTTCGCTACGGCTTCGTCTTGAGCAGGACGAGCGCCGCGGTGATCGTCAGCGGGTCGCCGCGCTGGGCGCGGAGCGTCGTCATTCCCGGCGCAGTCCAGATCACGGCCGGCTGACCCTTCTTGGCCTGCCAGAGCTGCATCGTCCGGGCGCGCGCGGCCGATTGCACGACGGTCAGGTCCGAGACCTTCAGCGTCAGCACGCGGCTGATCTTCCGCTGGAACTGGCGCATCGGCCACGCGTTCAGCGCAGAGATCTTCACCTGCAGCGACGCGTCCGTCACGGCCATTACCGTCGCCGTCAGCTCCAGCGTGAAGGGAGTTCCTGCCGGGGCGGCGAACAGCAGCCGCTGCGCCGCGCGCAGGTACGGGTACGGGTCGATCGCCGCGCCGCCACCTGGATGAACCTCGAAATGCAGGTGGGGATGGAACCCGTCCGCGTCGCCGGAGTCGCCGACGAACCCAACCGGTTGGCCTGCTGCGACCTTCGCCCCGTCCTTCAGGCCGCGCGCGTA
The DNA here is from genome assembly GCA_046728975.1 of Actinomycetota bacterium. Taxonomy (GTDB): domain Bacteria; phylum Actinomycetota; class Thermoleophilia; order Gaiellales; family Gaiellaceae; genus JBKPFU01. The sequence continues at coordinate 34,317 of JBKPFU010000113.1, forward strand.
CGCCGTACCGGGCACGCACTTGCCGCGGTTGTCGTTGCCGCGCGTCAGATCGTTGTTGAGGTGGACGTACATGTACTTCGTGCCGCTGGCGCCGAAGAGGTAGAGCATGCATCCCGAGCCGCTCCAGAACTTGACCTTGCCTGCCTCGGCTGCGAGCGCGATCGCCTTCCGCGGCGCGACGATGTCGATCCCCTGGTGCGGGCCCTGCGGCCGCGGATCGCCGAAGTCGTCGACGAAGGCCGCGCGCCCGAGCACGGGG
>JBKPFU010000114.1:0-7070 GCA_046728975.1 Actinomycetota bacterium
AGGCCGAAAGAGCCGGACCCGGCCTATTCGATGGCGCCGGTCGAGCAGCGCCTGCGCGAGCTGTTCGACGGCGAGCTCACGGTGCTGGAGAACACGCGCTTCAACCCCGGCGAGACGAAGAACGACCCCGCGTTCGCGCGCGAGCTGGCCGAAGGGCAGGACCTGTTCATCCAGGACGCGTTCGGGTCGGTCCACCGCGCCCACGCCTCGACCGTTGGGGTGGCCAAGCTGCTGCCGGCGTATGCCGGCCTGCTGCTCGAGCGGGAGCTCGAGGAGCTGGGGAAACTGCTCGGCGACGTCGACCGGCCGTTCGTCCTCGTCTCGGGCGGCGCCAAAGTGGAGGACAAGCTCGGCGTCCTACGCAACCTCGGCGGCAAGGCCGACACGGTCTTGATCGGCGGCAAGATGGCCGAGGAGCTCCGAGACGAGAACCCGCTCCAGTTCGAGGTTGTCTTGCCGAGAGACGTGGTCGGCGCCTCCGAGTTCGCCGAGGACGCCGAGAGCGGCGTCTATCCGTTCGACGGACTGCCCAACGGGTGGCTCGGGCTCGACATCGGGCCCGAGACCCGGCGGCGGTTCGGCGACGAGATCGCGGCCGCGAAGACGATCTTCTGGAACGGCCCGATGGGCGTGTTCGAGTGGCCGCCCTTCGCCGAGGGCACGAAGGCGGTGGCGGAAGCGGTCGCGTCTGCGAACGCATTCTCTGTCGTGGGGGGCGCCGACTCGATCCGTGCGCTGAACGAGCTCGGCCTGACGGAGCAGGTTTCATGGGCCTCGACAGGCGGAGGCGCGGCGCTCGAGCTCCTCGAGGGCAAGGAGCTACCGGGCGTGGCCGTCATCCCGGCGGATGACCGGTCGACACGCGGAGTGTGAACGGCGCTACGGCTTCGTAGGCAGCCAGTCGTCCTCGAGCTCGCCGCCGTGGGCGATGTACTCGACGAGCATGCGGTCCGTCAACCACTCGACGGGCGCCCGGTCGTCGGTCAGCGGCCGCTCGGTTTCGCCGGCCGGCGCAAGCTCGCGCAGGAACAGCGACCGCAACGGCCGTAGCGCCGGCGCCAGCCGGCCGAGCGTCAGCGGCCGGTCCGAGGCGAGCACCATCTCGTTGAAGCGGAGGAGGGGCCACCGCCAGACACGGGGGAACTCGGCCGCGAGCGTGCTCGAGATCGCATCGCCCAGCCGGTCGTCTCCCGGCACGCGCGCAACGTTCAGGGCGACGATCCCGCCCGGCCGCAGGTGGTCGCGCACGAGCCGGAAGAACTCGCGCGTCGCCAGGTAGAAGGGGATGTACGGCTGGCGGTAGACGTCGACGACGATCAGGTCGTAGCGACGGTCCGTGAGCGCGAGGTACGGCCTCGCGTCGTTGGTGATGACGTGCAGCCTCGGGTTGTCGCCGAGGCCGAGCCAGCGGCGCGAGAGCTTGGTCACCACCGGGTCAAGCTCCACGCCGTCGATCTCCGCGTGTGGGTAGAAGCGGCCATACGCGCGCGCCATCGTCCCGCCGGCGTTGCCGAGCACGAGCACGCTGCGAACGGGCCGGTCTAGAAGCGCGGGGAGGACGAGGAACCCGTCCCAGTAGCCGCCGGTCAGCACCGTGTCGCGCCGCCAGACCGAGTGGACGGCGACGCCCTCGTTCAGCTCGAGCGCGCGGGAGCTGTCGGAGCGCTCGACGATCTGCACGTACTGGTACGCCGACTCCGCCTCGTCGAGCAACCCGGCGCTCGCCTTCGTCGCGCCGGGCGGGACGAACAGGAGGGCGGCACCCACCGCGGTCGCGAGCTGCCACCGGCGGCCCAGCAGCAACGCCGCCGACAACCCGAGCAGCGCGGCTGAAGAGATCATCGTCCGCTGTGTCCCTATGAGCGGAATGAAGACGAGCGCCGACAGGAACGTCCCGAGGATCGAGCCGGCGGTTGACAGCGCGTAGAGGCGGCCGGCGACCGTGCCCGCCTGGGAAACGTCGGTCAGGGCGAGCCGTACGCCGAACGGCGAGACCATCCCGAGCAGGGTCACGGGAATCGCGAAGAGGGCAAGCGCGGCGAAGAACGACCCGACGACCACGCCCGCGGATACCGCGTCCAGCCCGTAGACCGCCTGGTCGAGGATCGGCCGCGCGACGAACGGCGTCGCTGCGATCGCGGCGGCCGCGACCAGGATCAGCCGCCCGAGTAGCCGCGGCTCGGGGTGCCGGTCGGCTACCCGGCCGCCGAGCCAGTAGCCGACGGACAGGTAGATGAGGATGAAGCCGATGATGTTCGCCCAGACGACGGTCGAGGAGCCGAAATACGGAGCGAGCAGCCGCGATGCGGCGATCTCGGTCGCAAGCGTGGCAGCGCCGGCACTGAAGACGACTATTCCGAGCCGTGCAGGGCCGACGAGCACCCCCGTAAGATGCCGCGTCGCGTGCCGCTGATCGCAGCGAACTGGAAGATGTACAAGGGACCGGGGGAGACGCGCGCGTTCTGCGAAGCCTTCGAGCCGCCGGAGGGTGTGGACGCAGTGATCTGCCCTCCGTTCGGATCGCTCGGCACCGGCGTTGCCAGTGGGCTCACGATCTTCGCGCAGAACGTCCACTGGGTCGACGAGGGCGCCTTCACCGGCGAGGTGTCGAGCAAGATCCTGCTCGAGCTGGGCGTCGCCGGGGCGATCGTCGGCCACTCGGAGCGGCGCCAGTACTTCGGCGAGACCGACGAGACCGTCGGGATGCGCGCGCAGCACGCGCTCGACGCAGGTCTGCGTGTGATCGCGTGCGTCGGCGAGCTGGAGCAGGAGCGCGAGCGCGGCGAGACCGAGGAGGTGCTGCGGCGCCAGGTGGCCGCACTCTCACGGCACGACAACCTCGTCATCGCTTACGAGCCCGTCTGGGCGATCGGGACCGGCAAGACGGCGACGCCGGAGCTCGCCCAGGAGGCGCACGCGTTCATCAAGACGCTGCTCGACGCACCGGTCCTCTACGGCGGCTCGGTCAAGCCGGAGAACGCGGCCGAGCTGCTCGCGCAGCCGGACGTGGACGGGGCGCTCGTTGGCGGCGCCTCGCTCGAGGTCGACTCCTTCACGGCGATTTGCCAGGCAGCACTGACCTCGTAGCTCTCGTCATCCTGGACGGCTGGGGCTGCGCCCCGCCGGGACCGGGCAACGCCGTCGAGCTTGCCGACACGCCGGTCTTCGACCGCCTCTGGCGGACGTACCCGCACACGACTCTGAAGGCCTCCGGCGAGGCTGTCGGCCTGCCGCCCGGACAGATGGGGAACTCCGAAGTCGGCCATCTGACGATCGGCTCCGGACGCGTGCTCTTCCAGGACCTGATGCGGGTGAACCGCGCGATCGAGGACGGCTCCTTCTTCGAGAACGAGGCGCTTCGGTCGGCCTTCGAGCGCGGCAATCAGGTGCATCTGCTCGGGCTCGTCTCCCACGGGGGCGTCCACTCGCACATCGACCATCTCCGCGCCCTGCTCCGGTTCTCCCCGGAGAAGACCTGGATCCACGCCTTCACGGATGGCCGCGACGTGTCGCCGACATCGGCCGTCAACGACCTGGCCGAGCTCCCGACGGAACGGATCGCCACCGTCTGCGGCCGCTACTACGCGATGGACCGTGACCAGCGCTGGGAGCGGACGCAGCGCGCGTTCGACGCGATCGTCGCCGGCCAAGGGGAGCACGCGCCGGATCCGATCGCAGCGGTTCGGCGTAGTTACAAGCGAGGAGTAACAGATGAGTTCATCGAGCCGGTGGTTATCGACGGCCGGCCCCGTCTAGCAGAGGGCGATGTGGCGATCTTCTTCAACTTCCGCCCCGACAGAGCACGCCAATTAGCGATCAAGCTGATGGACGCGGGGTTCGATCTCACGACCATGACGCGGTACCGAGCGGACTTCGCCTGTCCGGTCGTCTTCGAGGAGCAAGAAGTGGACGAGACCATGGCGGAGGTCCTCGCGGCGCATGGAGCACGTCAGCTCCACGTCGCGGAGACCGAGAAGTACGCGCATGTGACGTATTTCTTCAACGGTGGGCGCGAGGAGGAGTTCGCCGGCGAGACGCGGATGCTCGTTCCGTCACCCCGTGACGTCGGCACCTACGACAAGAAGCCCGAGATGTCCGCCCCTGAGGTCACCCGTCGCTTCTGCGACGAGATCGGCAACGGCTACGCATTCGCCGTCGTCAACTTCGCGAACCCGGACATGGTCGGGCACAGCGGCTCGATCCCGGCGGTCGTGAAGGCGGTCGAGACCGTCGACACGTGCCTGGGCGAGGTCGTGGACGCGGTCGAGGCCGCGGGTGGGGTCTCGCTCGTCACCGCCGACCACGGAAACGCCGAGCAGATGCTGGAGCCGGACGGCGTCGGCCCGCACACGGCCCATACGTCCAATCCCGTGCCGCTCGTGCTGACCGATACGAGGTTCGGCCTGCGCGAAGACGGGGAACTCTCTGACTTGATCCCGACGGCGATCGACCTACTCGGTTTTACCCACGCCTCACAAATGACGGGGAAAACGCTGCTCTCATGAGCAAAATCCCGGTTACAATCTCCTGCCTTGTCGCTGGCCCAGCCTGATTTTGGCGTCCTGAGGAAGGCGCAACGCGGTGACGAGCGCGCCTTCTCCCTGATCGTTCGCGCGTACGAAACGCCGGTCTACAACTACGTGCTTCGGCTGGTCGGCGACCGAGCGCTGGCAGAGGACCTCACGCAGGAGGTCTTCATCCGTGTCTTCCAGGGCCTGCCAAAGTTCTCCCTGCGCTCGAAGTTCACGACCTGGCTCTTTCAGGTGACGAAGAACCGCGTGCTCGACGAGCTCCGCGCGAGTGAACGGCGGCCGCGGGCGCTGGTCGCGATCGAGGACGTGCCTCCGCTGGAGGTCGTTGATGCTCCGGCCGAGCGGCTCGAGGCGATCGATGCCCTCTGGCGCGCCGTCGACGATCTGAACACGGACCTGAAGATGGCCCTGCTCCTCCGCGACGTGGTCGGGATGTCGTACAACGAGATCGCCGACTCGCTCAACACGACGCTTGCCACGGTCAAATGGCGGATCTTCAAGGCGCGGGAAGAGGTTCAGCTCTCGCTCGGCCGCGAAGGCATTAACTTCGAAGAAACCGCCCAGGCCCGCTAGCGCCTCTGGGCAGCAACGGCTTCCGCCGGGCGAAGCCCGGCTGCGCCGCTGCCTGACGCCGCTGGCGACAGGATGCGGCGCCGGCGGCGCTTGGCCGTATTAACTGGATACTGTCCTGCGCGCCGCCGGCTTGCCTCCTTTGCCAGCGACGCCCCAGAGACGCTAGGTCTAGCGCGAGTTCTCTCTAAGCCAGTGGGAGAGGTTGCGGAGGCCCTGCTCCGCGTTTTGGCCCGGTTTCGGGGCGTTGACTTGCGCCGGTTGCGGGGGCGGGGATCCGCCGTTGCCTGACGCGAGCGCGACCGCGACCGCGACCGCGATCGCAGCCGCGACGGCGACCAGGGCGGCGCCGGCCTTCCACCGCCGAGCGATGTGGAGTTGCCCCCGTGCACGTGCGAGCGGCACCGTCGGCGCCGTCGCGCTCTGGGGATCGAGCTCTACGGCAAGAGCCTGCGCGGACCGCGGGCGGTATTCCGGGTTCCGCGCCAGGCAACGCATGATCGGGTCCTCGACACGGGGCGGAACGCCCGGAGCGATCTCGGCAAGCGGCGCCGGCCCGCGCTTTTGCTTCTCCGCGAGCTCGGCGACCGATTCGAGCTCGTACGGCGGCCGGCCGCCGATCGCCTCGTAGAGCACCGCGCCGAGCGAATAGAGGTCGGCCGCGGGCGTAACCTCTTCGCCCGCGGCCTGCTCGGGCGAGAGATAGGCCGCGGTTCCGAGGATCGTCCCGGCCTGCGTGAGTCGCGTCTCCTCTGCGGCGCGAGCGATGCCGAAGTCGGCGATCTTGAGCGTCCCGTCGTCGCGGACGAGCAGGTTCTGCGGCTTGACGTCGCGGTGCACGATCCCGTGCTCGTGTGCGTGCTCGAGCGCGGAGCAGGCCTGTTTCCCGAGCTCGACCGCCTCCTGCCACGGCAGTCGCCCGCGCCGCTTCAGGATCTCGGCGAGGTTCTCGCCGTCGACGAGCTCCATGACGATGTACGGGACGCCGTCGTCGCCTGCGTCGAAGACCTGGACGACGTTCGGGTGGGCGAGCCGTGCGGCGGTGCGGGCCTCGCGAAGGAAGCGGCGGCGGAAGTTCTCGTCGCGGGCAAACCCCTCATCGAGCATCTTGACCGCGACCAGGCGGTCGAGCTCCTCGTCATGCGCCCGATACACCGTCGCCATGCCACCGGCCGCGATGATCCCGTCGATCCGGTACCGGCCCGCGACCGTCCGGACGCTAGTCCTCATGGCCCTTCTTCTTGCCGTTCTTGCCGCCCTTGCCGTGCCCCTTGCGGTGCTCCTCGCCTTCGTGTTCGGTCGTTGTCGTCGCCGTCGTCGTCGCGGGCGCGACCTCGCATGGCACCTCGGCCGCGATCCTGTCGATGCTGTTCAGGAGAGGCCTGCGGAACGGCGGCGCAATCGTCGTCGCGACGCGGCGCCGCAGGCCAACGAGATCGGTCCGCGCGCGGCAGCCGTCGACAGTGACTTCGTCGGCGATCCTGTCGGTCTCGGCGGCGAGCCGTTGCGCGAGCGCCGCGTTCAGTTTGGGCGGCTCGGCCCGCTGGTTCTCGCGGCCGCCACAGGCGGCCAGCAGCAGGACGCTAAACGCCGTGAGCCAGACGCTCGGCGAGCGCATCGGGCAGTCCCCTTTCGCGAATTTCCACCTGTGTCTGCTCTATGTCATACGGGACTCTTCGAAACGTCGCCTTGGACCCGAGTTCCAGCAGCAGATAGGCGGCGCGCGGATCTCCGTCCCTGGGTTGTCCCACGGAGCCCGGATTGAGCAGCCAGCGGCCCGAATCGAGCTCGGGCTCGGCTCCGTCTCCCGCGACTCCGCCACCGAGGCGGCTGCCCTCGAGCTGGATGGCGAGCGGCACGTGGCTGTGGCCGACGAGGATCACGGCGGCTTCGGTCATATCGAGCGCGGCGTGCGCTCCCTCGTAGGTGAGCACGTAGTCCCAGACCGGGTCGCGGGGGCTCGCGTGG
>JBKPFU010000115.1:0-10593 GCA_046728975.1 Actinomycetota bacterium
CGCCGACGGGAGTTCGTGACGATCAGGCGTGGGTACGACCCCGACCAGGTCCGGGCGTACCTCGTGCAGCTCGCCGATCAGATCGAGCTCATGCGCGTGCTGCTCCGCGACGCGCAGGCCGAGGCGCAGACCGCGCGCCGAACGACCGAACAGCCTCGCCAGGATCCCTACCAGCAGCTCGCGGAACGGGTCGCGAGCGTGATCCGCGAGGCCGACCACGCCGCCGAGGCGATCACGGGCGAGGCCCACCGCGACGCGGAACGAGTGACCCGCGAGGCGCGCGCGGACGCGGACCGGATCCGGACCGACGCCCAGTCCAAGGCGGAGGAGGCCCGATCGCGTGCGGAGACCGCCGTGCGCACCGCGCGCCAGGAGGCGGACCGGACGATCGCCGGCTTGTCCACCCGCCGCGACGCGCTCGTGGATCAGATCGCCTCGATGCAGGAGCGGCTGATCGGCGTCGCCCGTGATCTCGAGAGCGCGATGGACGTCCAGTTCACGATCCCGGACATCCCGGCGATCAAGGATCTGCTCGACGAGCCCGCCGAGGGAGCAGCGGCGGACGAGAACCCCTCATCGAAGGAGATCGCACCATCGGCCGAGGCCCGGGATGACGCCGCCCACCCGGGCGAAGTGGAGGCATCCGCCGCTCGCGAACCGACGATCATGGTGGCCGAGGCCGGCGACGACGACCCGGGGATCCTCGACCCGTCCTACGAGGAGCTGTGGGAGGGGACCGGCGCGGTGAAGCTCGACATCCCCGCGCTCGATCTGGACTGGGGCGATATCGACGACGAGGGCGACGACGACCGTCCGCACGCCTGAGGACCCGGTCGAGCCGTCGTAGCCCGCGCCGCATGCCTGGATAATCCAGGCATGGATCTCTCCGACCGACTCGCGGACCTCGAGCAGCGCTACGAACGCCTCCAGGGCGAGATGGCGTCGCCCGACGTGGCGAAGGACCCCGATCGTCTGCGCAGGCTGGGCAAGGACCTGTCCGAGCTCGGCGAGATCGTCGCGCCGTTCCGCGAGTACCGCGCGGCCCTGCGGCAGGTCGAGGAGGCGACCACCCTCGCCAAGGAGGAGCCGGACTCGGAGATGTCGGCGTTCCTGCAGGGGGAGGCCGAGACCGCCGAGGCCCGGGCCGCCGAGCTCCGCACCCGACTGGAAGCGCTCCTCGTCCCCAAGGATCCCAACGACGGCAAGGACGTCGTGGTCGAGATCCGCGCCGGGGCGGGCGGCGACGAGGCGGCGCTGTGGGCCGGGACGCTCTACGAGATGTACCAGCACCAGGCGGAGCGCCAGCGCTGGAAGACCGAGGTGCTCTCCGCCTCGCCCTCGGACCTCGGCGGGTTCAAGGAGATCGTCCTCGAGGTCAAGGGCAGGGACGCGTACTCGCGGCTGAAGCACGAGTCCGGCGTCCACCGTGTCCAGCGCGTGCCCGTGACGGAGTCCTCCGGGCGCATCCACACCTCGACGGCGACCGTGGCGGTGCTGCCGGCGGCCGAGGACGTCGAGGTCGACATCCGGCCGGAGGACCTGAAGATCGACGTGTTCCGTTCGGCCGGCCCCGGTGGGCAGTCCGTGAACACGACCGATTCGGCCGTCAGGATCACGCACAAGCCGACCGGCATCGTGGTCGGGAGCCAGGAGGAACGCTCGCAGCTGCAGAATCGCGAGAAGGCGATGCGGTACCTGCGCGCCCGCCTGCTCCATCGTGCGCAGGAGGAGGCCGCCGCCAAGGAGGCCGCGGCTCGACGCTCGCAGGTCGGGACCGGCGAGCGCGCCGAGAAGATCCGCACGTACAACTTCCCCGAGAACCGCGTGACCGATCACCGCGTCAAGCTGACCGTCCACCGCCTGCCCGACGTGCTGGCGGGGGACCTGGACGCGTTCGTCGACGCGCTGCACGCCGCCGAGCGCGCGGACCAGCTTGCCCGCGGCGACGACGAGGGCGACGTGGAACGGGATCGCTGACCGTGCGTCCGGCCGAGGTCCTACGGCGCGCCAGCGGCTACCTGGATCGGCACGGGGTCCAGAGCCCCGACGCGACGGCCGAGATCCTGTTGATGCACGTGCTCGGCACCGATCGCGCGGCGCTGTACGCGCGTTCGGCGGGGCTCGACACGCGTGAGGCCCGGATGTTCGGCCGCGCGATCTGTCAGCGATGCGCCGGCACGCCGGTGCAGCACCTGACGGGCGATGAACAGTTCCGAGGGATCACGCTCGAGGTCCGGCCCGGCGTGTTCGTCCCCCGGCCCGAGACCGAGCTCCTCGTCGAGCACGCGCTCGCGGAGGTCGGCGACGGCGAGGACCCCGTGGTCGTCGACGTGGGCACGGGCACCGGCGCGATCGCGCTCGCCGTCAAGGATGAGCGACCCGATGCCACGGTGTTCGCGACGGACCTGTCCGCCGAGGCCGTCGAGCTCGCCCGGGCGAACGCCGCACGGCTGGGGCTCGCCGTGACCGTCCTGGAGGGCGACCTTCTCGAACCTGTGCCCGTCGACCTGCGGGGATGGGTCGACGTCGTCGTGAGCAACCCGCCGTACGTACCGGCGGAGGACCTCGAGGACCTGCCGGCCGAGGTGCGGGCCGATCCCGTCCTCGCGCTGGTCGGGGGGATCGACGTCTACGAGCGGCTGGGTGCGCAAGCCTCCCGATGGTTGCGCGCCGGCGGCGTCCTGGCGGTCGAGATCGACGCCAGGCTCGGCGACCCCGTGGTACGTGCGCTCTCGACCGCGTTCGCGGAGGTCCGCGTCGAGCGCGATCTCACCGGCCGCGACCGGATGGTCCTTGCCCGGGCGCCGTGACCTCCGCGCTCGACCCCATCGAGGCGGCTGCGCGGGCGGCGCTCGACGGCTCGCTCATCGTCCTGCCAACCGACACGGTCTACGGCATCGGAGCTCGGCCCGACGATCCCTCGGCCACCGCGCTGCTGTTCGAGGCGAAGGGACGCCCGCGCGAGCTCGAGCTGCCGGTGCTCGTGCCCTCGACGGAGGCCGCCCGGCGGGTCGCGACCTTCGACGAGCGCGCCGAGGCGCTCGCCCTCCGGTTCTGGGCGGGCCCGCTCACGATCGTGCTGCCGCGCACCGAGGTCGCCCGGGTGTGGGACCTGGGCGGCGACCCGACGACGATCGGCATCCGGATCCCGCACGAGCCGCTCGCCCTCGCGGTGCTCGCGCGCACCGGCCCGCTCGCGGTCACGAGCGCGAACCGCAGTGGAGCGCCCACGCCCACGACGTGCGACGGGGTCGAGGCCACGTTCGCCGACGCCGTCGAGGTCTACCTCTGCGCACCGGAGCCGCTCACGGCCTCGGCCTCGACGGTGGTCGACCTCGCCCACGGCGAGCCGTCCGTCGTGCGCGAGGGTGCGGTGTCGGAACGAGCCATCGCGGAGGCGTTGCGCGATCTCGGACCGCCCGGGAGCTCTCAGGGCCCGGTGTAGACTCGCGGCCCCATGACAAGGGTCCTGGTGGTGTGCACGGGCAACGTGTGTCGATCGCCGATCGCCGAGGGGTTCCTGCGCGCCGCGTTCGCGGAGCGGATGGGGCCCGACGCGCCCGAGGTCACATCGGCGGGGACGATGGGATGGACCGGCTCGGGCGCGGATCCGAGCTCGATCCGTGCGGCCGCCGAACGCGGGGTCGACATCTCGAGTCATCGCGCGCGTGAGATCTCCGAGGAGGACGTCGCTCGGGCGGACGTGGTCGTCGCGATGGCCCCCGAGCACGCCCGAGCGTTCACCCGGGAGGCGGGCTCGCGCATCTTCACGCTCAAGGAGCTCGTCCGGCTCCTCGAGGCCTTGCCCGAGACGGAGGGCGCGTCGCTCGGACGCCTGCCCGACCGCATCGCCGAGGCCGACCGGCTCCGTCGGGGAGGTTTCGAGGGCGACCCACGGGACGAGGAGATCGATGACCCGCTCGGCATGCCCCTGGACAGGTTCCGGGCCGTCGCCGCCGAGCTCGACGCGTGGTGCTCGCGGCTGGCCGACGGGCTCGTCGGCCACACGGATGAACGCAGGGCCACCGGATCGACGGGATCCTAGGCGTGCGGATCTCGATGGGATGCGACCACGCGGGGTATCCGCTCAAGGAGGCGCTGAAGGCGTACCTGACCGAGCGCGGGCACGAGGTGCTCGACGTCGGCACCGACTCGGAAGAGATGGTGGACTACCCGGACTTCTGCGCTGCCGCCGCGCGCGCGGTCGTCGACGGGCGCGCGGACCGCGGGATCGTGCTCGGCGGGTCGGGACAGGGGGAGCAGCTCGCCGCCAACAAGGTCAATGGTGCCCGGGCCGCGCTCTGTAACGACCTGCACCTCGCGGACCTGTCCCGCCGCCACAACGACGCGAACGTGCTCGCGATGGGGGGCCGCATCGTCGCCGTGCAGCTGGCCAAGGAGATCGCGCAGCTGTGGTTGGACACACAGTTCGAGGGCGGCCGACATGTGCGGCGCCTCGAGCAGGTCGCAGAGATCGAGCGAGGAGAACGCTGATGCCCGAACACGCCAACGACGGCTTCGTCGCCGACTGGGACGTGCTGCGCGAGGCCGACCCGGAGGTCGCCGCCGCGATCGCCGGCGAGCTTGGCCGCGAGCGCTCGACACTGCGCCTGATCGCGTCGGAGAACTACGCGAGCCCGGCCGTGCTGGCCGCCCAGGCCTCCACGATGAACAACAAGTACGCCGAGGGCTATCCCGGCCACCGCTACTACGGCGGCTGCCGGTTCGTCGACGTCACCGAGCAGCTCGCGATCGATCGCGCGAAGGAGCTGTTCGGCGCCGACCACGCGAACGTGCAGCCGCACGCCGGCGCGCAGGCCAACATAGCCGTGTTCGGGGCCTTCCTGCAGCCGCGTTCGGAAGACACGGTGCTGGGGCTCGTGCTCGCGCACGGCGGGCACCTGACGCACGGCTCGCCGGTCAACGTGTCGGGCAAGTGGTTCACGTTCGTCGGCTACGAGGTCGACCGCGAGACCGAGCAGCTCGACTACGACCGGATCCGCGAGCTCGCCAAGGAGCACCGCCCGAAGATCGTCCTCGCGGGGTACACGGCGTATCCGCGAGTGATCGACTGGCAGGCGTTCCGCAGCATCGCGGACGAGGTCGGCGCGATCCTGTGGGTGGACGCGTCGCACTTCATCGGCCTGAGCGCCGGCGGGGCGTACCCGAGCCCGGTCCCGTTCGCCGACGTCGTGACGTTCACCACGCACAAGACGCTTCGCGGTCCACGAGGCGCGATCATCCTTTCCCGCGAGGAGCACGCGAGGGCGATCGACAAGGCTGTGTTCCCGATGATGCAGGGAGGGCCGCTCGAGCACGTGATCGCGGCCAAGGCCGTCTGCCTCAGGGAGGCGATGGCGCCCGGCTTCCGGGACTACGCGGCGCGCGTGGTGCGCACCTCCCGGGCGCTCGCGCAGGGGCTGGCCGACGAGGGCATCCGGCTCGTGTCCGGCGGCACCGACTCGCATCTGTCGCTGTGCGACCTCCGTCCGCTCGGGATCGGGGGCAAGCAGGCGGAGGCCGTCTGCGACGAGATCGGGATCGCGATCAACAAGAACGGGATCCCGTTCGACCCCCAGCCGCCGCTCGACCCCTCGGGGATCCGCCTGGGCACGCCGGGACCGGCGACGCTCGGGATGGACGAGCCGGAGATGAAGGAGGTCGCCGGCATCATGGGCGTGGTGCTCCGCGACCCGAGCGACGACGGCGTCAGGGCCGGCGCTCGCGCGCGCGTCGCCGAGCTGGTCGACAGGTTCCCCGCATACCCCCGCTGAGCCCCGGGCCGGAACCGCCGCCGGGCCCTCCCCAGGGAGTAGCATCGATGCACACCGTGCGTCCGTATCTCCTGGTGTTCGCGGCAAGTGCCGGCGTGACCTTTGCGATCACGCCCATCGTTCGTCGGCTCTCCATGCGGCTGGGATGGATCGACCGGCCGTCGGACCGCAAGGTGCACCCGAACCCCACGCCGACCGCCGGCGGCATCGCGATGTACGTGGGCGTCGCGGCCGGGCTCCTGGCCGCGCGACTGATCCCCTTCCTATCCGACCTGCACGAGACCTCGTCCGAGCTGGACGCCGCGTTCGTAGCCGCCACGGTGGTCGTGGTCCTGGGCGTGATCGACGACACCCGGGGCGTGACCGCGCTCGGCAAGCTGGCCGGGCAGGTGCTCGCGGCCGGGCTCGTGGTCCTGCTCGGCGTGCAGCTCCTGTACTTTTACTTCCCGGGCCAGGGCGTCGTGTCGCCGCCGCCGGACGTCGCGGTGCCGCTCACGGTCCTGTGGATCGTCGCGCTCATGAACGCGGTGAACCTGGTGGACGGGCTCGACGGCCTCGCCGCGGGGATGGTCGCGATCGCGGCCCTCGCCTTCTTCGCCTACTTCCGGACGCCGGACGGCACCGACCAGGCGAGCGTCGCCGCGCTGATGTCGGCGATCGTCGCCGGCGTTGCGATCGGGTTCCTGCCCTGGAACTTCCATCCGGCGAAGATCTTCATGGGCGACTCCGGGGCGCTGATGCTGGGCCTGCTCATGGCGGTGGCTACGATCTCCGGCGTGGGGCAGAACCTGGAGGGCCCCAGTGGGGGAGACCTCGCGGTCATCGCGATACCGATCGTGGTCCCCTTGCTGGTGCTCGCCGTCCCGCTGCTGGACGTCGTGCTCGCGATCATCCGGCGCATGCGCAAGGGGATCGGGATCGCGCACGCGGACAAGGAGCACATCCACCACCGGCTCATGGACATCGGTCACACCCATCGGCAGGCCGTGCTCCTGATGTACCTGTGGGGCGCGCTGATCGCGGCCGCCGCGCTGGTGGTCGCCTACGTCGACGGGCGGACCCTCGTGGCCGTGATCCTCGCCACGGCTGTGCTGATCGCCACGGTCCTTCCGCGCCTGGTCCGCGACCGGTCGCCCCGGGGCAGCGACCGTCCGGTGGCCGCGGTCTCGGTCTCGGTCTCGGGGCAGCGGATCGGCCGTCACCGCCGCCGGTCGCGCCCAGACGCAACCCTCCCTCCGGCCGCGGTGTCCTCCATCGGCGACGGCGCGGCGCCGGCCGACGCCGATCCCACGCTCTCCGAACCCGGACACACGCGTTCGCGCGATTCCGCATGACCGCGGCGCGGGACTGGGGTGCCCGCCGTCGCCCGACTGGGGCATAATCGCCGCTCGGGCTCGTGACCGGGTCCCTAGAGCGTGTTCGGAATCGGGGGGTTGGTTGACGGAGATCGACGTCCGCCTCGAGCGGGTCACCAAGACCTTCGGCGACATGGTCGCCGTGGACGACCTGTCGCTCGACATCGCGGAGGGGGAGTTCTTCTCCATGCTCGGGCCGTCCGGGTGCGGGAAGACCACGACGCTCCGCATGATCGGCGGGTTCGAGGATCCCTCGCGCGGAGCCGTCTACCTGGGCGGACGGGAAGTGACCGACCTGCCGCCGTACAAGCGCGACGTCAACACGGTGTTCCAGTCCTATGCGCTGTTCCCGCACCTGGACGTGTTCGAGAACGTCGCGTTCGGGCTGCGGAGGCGGAAGGTCCCCAAGGACGAGGTCAGGCAGCGCGTGGACGACGCGCTCCGCCTCGTCGAGATGTCCGGATTCGAGGGCCGAAAGCCCGGGCAGATGTCCGGCGGCCAGCAGCAGCGGGTTGCGCTGGCGCGGGCACTCGTGAACCGGCCGAAGGTCCTGTTGCTGGACGAGCCGCTCGGCGCGCTCGACCTCAAGCTCCGCAAGCAGATGCAGCTCGAGCTCAAGGCGATCCAACATGACGTCGGCATCACCTTCATCCACGTCACGCACGACCAGGAGGAGGCGATGACGATGGCGGACCGGATCGCGATCATGAACAACGGCCGGATCGAGCAGCTCGGGACGCCCACCGAGCTCTACGAGCAGCCCCAGACGGCGTTCGTCGCCTCGTTCCTCGGCATCTCGAACCTCCTGCCCGGCACGGTGTCTGGGCCGGAGACGGTGCGGCTGGACGGGGGAAGCGAGATGCGCGTGCCGCCCGAGGCGCTGCAGGGCCGTAGCGGCCGCGTCGCCGTCGGCGTCCGCCCGGAGAAGATCCGCCTCGGGCATGGCGAGGAGAACCGGCTCACCGGGCAGTTACTCGAGACCGCCTACGTGGGCGTCGCGACCCAGTACGTCCTCGAGACGAGGGCGGGCAACATCAGCGTCTACGTCCAGAACAGCGAACCGGCGCGATCCGATATCGCGCCGAGGGAGATCTCGTGGAGCCCCGACTCCACGTTCGTCGTCGACTCGACAGAGGGAGGAGCATGACCGACTACCTGACCCGAAGAGAGTTGATCGAGCGGGCCGCGGCAGGAGGCGCGGTCCTCACCCTCCCCGGCCTGTTGGCCGCCTGCGGCAGCGGGAACGGCGGCAGCGAGTCCAAGAGCAAGTCCAGCAGCAAGGACACGACTCTCGCCTCGACGCTGCGCTTCTCGAACTGGCCGTATTACATCGACACGAAGGGCCAGTCCTACCCGTCGCTCGTGCAATTCCAGAAGAAGACGGGCGTCCACGTCGACTACGTCCAGGACATCAACGACAATGCGGGGTTCTTCGGGAAGATCCAGGGCCCGCTCTCGCGCGGACAGTCGATCCACCGGGACATCATCGTCCTCACCGACAACGACCGGTATCTCGCGCTGATGATCAAGAAGGGCTGGGTCGAGAAGCTCGACAAGTCGGCGATTCCGAACATCAAGAACCTGATCGCCGTCCAACAGCACCCGAGTTTCGACCCGGACCGCGAATACTCGCTGCCCTGGCAGTCGGGGATGACGGGCATCGCGTACAACGACAAGCTGGCCGATCCGGTGCTGTCCGTCGACGACTTGCTCGAGAACGCGAAACTGAAGGGCAAGATCACGTGCCTGAACTCGATGGGCGACGCGCTCACGCTTGTGATGCTCGCGAACGGAGACGACCCCTCCAAGGTGACGGACAAGTCTTTCAACGCTGCCTTCAACCGGGTCAAGAAGGCCGTCGACAGGAAGCAAATCCGAGCGTTCACCGGCAACGACTACGCGCCAGTGCTTGCCAAGGGCGACCTGGCCGCGGCGATGTCGTGGTCGGGCGACATCGCGCAGCTCGGCAACGCCCACATCCACTGGAACGTGCCGAAGGATGGCGGCGCCCTCTGGACGGACAACATGCTGATTCCGAAGGGCGGCGACGTCTACACGGCGTCGGTCTACATGAACTACGTCTACGACCCCAACGTCCAGGCCCTGATGGAAGCCGGCGACGCCAAGCGGAAGATCACCGGCATCTACTACATCCCGCCCGTGAAGGGCGCGAAGGAGGCGGCGCTGAAGCTGGATCCGACGGTCGCCAAGAACCAGCTCGTCTTCCCGTCGGAGGCGACGCTCGACAGCGTCCACCTCTTCGACAGCGACGCGCTGAACAACCAGAAGTACCTCACGCAATGGCAAAACCTCATCTCCGGCTGACGGCTTGGGCTTCTTCCACCGTCACCGGGGACTGACGCCGTACCTGCTCCTCGCGCCGGGCATCCTGTGGCTCGCCGTCTTCTTCCTGGTCCCGCTCGGCTTCCTCGCGTACCAGTCGCTGGAGTCGGGCAACATCGACTTCGGTTACGCGTTCACGTGGTCGTGGGGCAACTACTGGACCGCGATCCGCGATTACCGCGACCAGTTCATCCGCTCGCTCGAGTACGCGGGCATCGCAACCCTCCTCGCGCTGCTGATCAGCTACCCGGTTGCGTACTGGATCGCGTTCCGCGGCGGCCGCTGGAAGAACCTGCTGCTGCTCGGCATCGTTGCGCCGTTCTTCGTCACGTACCTGATCCGCACGCTCGCGTGGCAGAACATCCTGAGCGACAACGGCATCGTCGTCTCGACACTCCGTAACGCGCACCTGCTCGGCTCGGACGGGAGGCTTCTGAACACCTCCGTCGCCGTGGTCGCGGGGATCACGTACAACTTCCTGCCCTTCATGGCGCTGCCGCTGTACGTGTCGCTCGAGCAGATCGACGGGGGGCTGATCGAAGCGGCGGAGGACCTCTATGCGAGCAAGCTGCACGCGTTCCTGCGCGTCACGCTCCCGCTCTCGCTCCCGGGCGTGGTCGCCGGGACGCTGCTGACGTTCATCCCCGCTGCCGGAGACTTCATCAACGCGCAGCTGCTCGGGTCGCCGAACAACCACATGATCGGGAACGTGATCCAGTCGAAGTTCCTGGAGCTGACCGACTACCCGGCCGCGGCGTCGATGTCGTTCCTCCTGATGGCCGCGATCCTGATCGCCGTCGCCCTGTACGCGCGGGCAGTCGGGACCGAGCAGCTGACGGGGACGGCCGCATGAGCGCTGTCGCGGCCGTGTCTCGGCGCGAGCGCGCCGGAGTGCCCTCGAAGGCGTGGGCCCTCGTCAAGCACCACATCCTGACGGTCTACTCGATCCTCTTCTTCGCCTACCTGCTACTGCCGATCGTCGTCGTCGCCGTTTTCTCCTTCAACGACCCGACCGGGAAGTTCAACTACACGTGGGAGGGGTTCACGCTCGAGCATTGGCAGAACGTGTTCAGCCTTCCCGACCTGAACGACGCGATGGTCACGAGCCTCAAGCTGGCGGC
>JBKPFU010000116.1:0-17018 GCA_046728975.1 Actinomycetota bacterium
TTGTAGACATGGAGCATCCTAAATCCATCGGAGATAGAACGACCCTGGCTGCGATGATCGCAATTCAGAGTCACGGGTCCGCAATCTCTGTGCCGTTTGGTGAGAACGTTCGGTATGACCTCGTGATTGACGACGGCGAACGCCTCGCACGGGTGCAGTGCAAGACGGGCCGACTCAGAGATGGAGCCGTTCTCTTCAACACCTGCAGCACCTACGGCCACCACCGCGACCCTGCGAACGCACGACGCGATTACTACGGCGACGTCGACTACCTCGCCGTGTATTGCCCTCAAACGTGCGGCGTGTACCTCGTTCCGATCGGAGACCTCGTCGCGAGGAATCAGGCGTCACTTCGAATTGACCCGCCTCGAAATCGACAGCAGCGGTTCATTCGTCCTGCCGTGAACTACCAAACAGCGACAGTTGGTTGACGTCGTCCCGACACCCGCCTGGCCTCACTTGTCGCGTACGGTCACCGGCACGCGCTGAACGGCGTTGTTGGCGTAACCGCCGACATTCCATTCCGGTTCTAGCGGCTGCTCGTTTCCCGCCTCGTCGACCGCGCGACACATCAGCTCGAAGCGCCCCGGTTCCGGGCGCCACTCATAGGTCCAGCGCCGCCAGGCCCATCGCCCCTCCCCCGCCTCGAGCTCCGCCTCCTCCCACGACGACCCGGCGTCGGTACTGACCTCGACCCGCGCCACCGGCGCTTTGCCCGACCATGCCCGGCCCTCGATCGTGCAAGGGCCGAGCGGCAACGTCCGCTCGCGAGTGTGGAAGTCCGGGAACCCCGGCGGGATCATCAGCGCGCGCGGCAGCATCTCCGTCACCGGTTCGCCCTCTTCGTCCTCTTCGCGGCGAAGTTTGTACGCCGCCGCCTGCTGGTAGCCGGTGAACGGCTCGGCCACGACCTGGATCCGCGCCAGCCATTTCACGCTCGTCATCCCGTACCAGCCGGGAACGACGAGCCGCAGCGGAAAGCCGTGTTGCGGCGGCAACGGCACGCCGTTCATCTCGTACGCGAGGAGGACGTCCTCGGCGCGCGCCGCTTCCAGCGGAAGGCTGCGCTGATAGCTCTGCTCGACCTCGCGTTCGACGCCGTAGTCGAGGCCGGTGAAGACGACCTCGACCGCCTCCTCGAGCGGGTCGGCCTCGTCGAGTAGCGACGCGAGCGGCACGCCCTTCCAGCGTGCCGTTCCCACCGCCTCCACGAGCCACGGCTGGCTCACCACGTGAGGAGCGAGGAGTGCGCGGCCGTTCCCGGCGCACTCCATCGTGACCGGAACCTCCTTCGCGGCGCGCGCATGCACGTCGTCGAGACTCAACGACAACGGCCTGCGGACGCGGCCGTCGACCGTCAGCGTCCAGTGCTCGGAATCGACGTCGGGGATGTCGTAGTGGATCAGCAGGTAGTGGAGCCCGATCGGCGTGACGTCGTACCGCAGCGCCTCCAGCGGCAGCCCGTGATTGCGCGCCGCAAGCTGCAGCTCCTCCCTGCTGATCGCCGCGTCCATGGCCGCGTGCATCGCGGCCTCGAATCTACTGAAGAACCTGCCTGGACTGCTGGTGCTGGAGGACCTTGCGCTTCACGCGTTGCAGGGCGTTGTCGATCGTCTTGGTGTCGCAGCCGAGCTCGACCGCCATCTCCTCGTAGGAAAGCCCCTCGAGGTACAGCCGCAGGGCGTCGCTCTCGAGCTGCGAGAGCCCGGTTCCGAGCGTGAAGACAAGGCTCCGGAGCTCCTCTGTCGAGATCACGCAGATCGACGGCTCGTCGACCGTCGGGCCGGGCAGAGCGTCTCCGAGCGTGCAGTCGGAATCGGGCTCTTGACCCGCGGGCGTGTTCGAGAACGACACGTACGTATTCAGCGGCGAGTGCTTGAAGCGGGTGGCCGTCTTGATCGCGGTGATGATCTGGCGCGTCACGCAGAGCTCGGCGAAGCTCCGGAACGACGTCTCCTTGTCGGCGCGGAAGTCGCGGACGGCCTTGTACAGCCCGATCAGGCCCTCCTGGATCAGGTCCTCCGACTCGCCGCCGGCCAGGAAGTACGAGCTCGCCTTCAGGCGGACGAAGCCGGTGTAGCGGCGGATCAGCTCGTCGAGCGCTCGGTCGTCGCCGTTCCTCGCCCGCGTGACGAGCTGCAGATCCTCGAGCTCACGCTGCTGTCTCTGAGGGGAATGCGCAGGAGCTGGACGGGCTGACGGCGGCATGGGCTCTCCCGAGGCGCTTTGAGCTTCTGGACCGAAGCTCACGTTGAGGTTGAGGTCACGGTAGCAAGGACCCAACAAAAAAACAAGACTTTGCGAAGTTTTCTACTTAACCGGACCAGCGGCCGCGACGGAGCTCTTCGAGCCGCTTTCGCGTCTCCTCGTCCAGACGGTCACCGACACGCTGCGGACGTTCGGGCACCGCTTCAGGCGTCTCGAGGTCGGCTAGAAACCGCGCCGAGCTGATGCTGCCGACCTCCTGGCCCGTCGTTCCACGAACGGCGAAATCGGACGAGACGAGGCAGATCCGCTCGGTTTCACGGTGCTCGGCGGCAAGCCGCTCGAGAAGCGCGTCGGCGTGCGGCGCATAGCGGACCTCGAGCGGGCCACGCATGGTCTCGTCGCCGGCGCCGTCGAAGACGACCACGCCGCGGGCGCCACGCACCGCCACGAAGCTCGCCAGCAGGTCGACGAGCTCGCGCTGCTCGGAGAACGACCCGGCGTGCAGCAGGTTGTGCCCGTCGAAGAGGTACAGCGTCGGATCAGCCACCGCTGTTCCGCTGCCGTTTCGCCTCGTAGAGCAGGACCGCGGCGGCCACGCTTACGTTCAAAGACTCGACGTGCCCGGCGAGCGGGATCGCGACGGCAGCGTCGCAGGAGCGGCGAACGAGGGGCCGCAGCCCCTTGCCCTCGGCGCCGAGCACGAGCGCGACGCCGCCGGACAGATCGGCCTCCCAAAGGGCCGTCTCGGCATCGCCCGCCGCCGCCCACGCCCAGAGGCGCGGGCCCTTCACCTCGGCGAGGTAACGCGCCAGATTCTTCACCACGGCGACCGGGAGGTGCTCGACGGCGCCGGCCGAGGCTCGGCAGACGGCGGCGGTCACGTGCGCCGATCCGTGCGCCGGAACAACCACCCCGGTCGCTCCGGCTCCCTCTGCCGTGCGGCAAACGGCGCCGAGGTTGTGCGGATCCGTGACCGAGTCCAGGCACACCAGGAGCGGGGATTCCTGCGCGGCGAGCTCGTGCGCGTCGGCATAGCGGTACGGCTCGCAGAGCGCGAGCACGCCCTGGTGGTCGCGTGTCCCGGCCGCTTCGGACAGCTCCCGCTCGGCCTTGGCCTGGAGTCTGACCCCTGGACGTGCTTCTTTCAGCCACGGCTCGGCCTTAAGCGCCCGCTCGGTCGCCCACAGCTCGAAGACGTCACGCGGCCCGCGAAGCAGTTCCCGCACCGGCCGGCGGCCGTACACCTGCTCCTGCGTGAGGGTCAACGCTTCGGGACGAGCCGGTAGCCGTCGGCGACGTCGCGGATCTGCCAGCCGTTCGATTCGATCTCGTCCCGCAGGCGGTCGGCCTCGCCGAAGTCCCGGCGGGCGCGTGCGTCCTGCCTCCGTTCGGCCAGCGAGACCAGCTCGTCCGGAGCCGCCTCGCTCTCTCCGAGCGAGCCGAGGCCGAAAACCTCGAGCCCGCGCGCGAGCAGGTCGTGGTCTCGCCACTGATGCATCAGCGCCAGCGCCTCCGGAGTCGTGAAATCATCCGCGAGCGCGGCGTCGAAGCGTTCCCACGTGCCCTCCGGAGCCGGCTCGCTGGGGAGGCGAAAGGCGTTCCGAAGCGTCTCCACCTGCGCGGCCGCCTGTTCGAGCACGTCCTCGCTGAAGTCGATCGGCTTGCGCCAGTGCGCGGTCATGAAGTACAGGAGCAGCGTCTCGCGGCCCCACGTGTCGAGCGCCTCACGGAGGGAGACGATGTTGCCGAGCGACTTCGACATCTTCTCGCCGGAGAGGCGGAGCATGCCGTTGTTCATCCAGAGCCGGGCGAATTCGCGCCCGGCGCCACGCGACTGCGCAAGCTCGTACTCGTGGTGCGGAAAGACGAGGTCGAGCCCGCCGCCGTGGATCTCGAAGACGGGGCCCAGGAACTTCTCGGCCATCGCCGAGCACTCGATGTGCCAGCCCGGGCGGCCGCGGCCCCACGGCGAGTCCCACCAGGTGTCCTCCCCGTCCTTGTGCCCTTTCCAGAGCGCGAAGTCCCGCGCGTCTTCCTTGAGCTCTTCGGCCTCCTGCTCCTCGGACGGATTTCTCGTCGACTCCTCGTCGAGCCGGCCCGAGAGCGCGCCGTAGTCGGGAAACCGCGCCACCCGGTAGTAGACATCGCCGCCGGCCGCGTAGGCGAGATCTCGCTGGATCAACTCCTCGATCAGGGCGATGATCTCGGGGATCGTCTCGGTCGCCTTCGGCTCGTGGTCGGGACGACCAAGGCCGAGGTCAGTCGTGTCCTCGACGTACCAGCGAGACGCCTGCTCGGCGAGCTCGGCGCTGCGACCCGGCGCGGCCGCGTAGATCTTGTCGTTGATGTCCGTGATGTTCTCGACGAGCGTGACGTCGTAACCCGACCGCTCGAGCCACCGCTTGAGCCACATCGAGATCACGAACGGCCGGGCGTTGCCGACGTGGATTCGCTGGTAGACGGTCGGGCCGCAGACGTACATGCGGATCGGCCCCGGCGGAGGCGGCAGCTCCTCGACCGCCCGGATGGCAGTGTTATAGAGCCGCATCGATCCGGCGCAGCGCCTCGTCCTTCGGCAGCGCCGCCACCACCGTCCACAGCTCCGGCCCGCGCTCGCGGCCGGTCAACGCGAGCCGTAGGGCGCGCAGGTCGCCGCCGACCGCCTTCAGCTCGCGCACGATCGCACGCGCGTCGTCGCCGTTCGACCGTGCGAGCAGCTCGCGGAACCGCTCCAACGTCTCCTCCGCCGGAACCCTGGCGGGCTTCGGCGGGTTAAGGACCTGCTCGGCGAATTCGCGAGCCTCTGTGAGGTCGCGAGCTCCGCGCATGACCGGAGCCACGCGCTCGGGCACCCCGACCGCGGCCGCGAGCTCCTCGTCGGACATCGCCGCGATCGCCTCGACCGCGAGGCGCCGGATCCGCGGGAGGTCGTAGCGCACGTCGTGCTTCGGCACACCCAGCTCCTCGAGGTAGCGGCGCACGGCCGCGGCAGGGATTCCGGCCTCACGGAGCGACGCCACGGTCGCGCCGGGCGCGCGCTTCGCAAGCTTTTTTCCGTCTTCGCCCAGGATCAGCCCGTGGTGGACGAACTCCGGCGGCGTCGCCCCCAGCGCCTCGAACAGCCGCCGGTGGATCGCCTCGTTCGGGCGGTGGTCGTTGCCGCGCACAACGTGGGTGATCCCGAAGTCGATGTCGTCGACGACGCTCGCGAGCTGATACGTGGCCGTGCCGTCCTCGCGAAGGAGCGTCGTTCCGTCGAACCGGTCGCCGAGCGGCGCGGCGGCCCCGCGATAGCGATCCTGGCGCTCGCTCTGGCGGATCGGTCCCTCCTGCCAGTCGATGCCGAGCCACTCCAGATCGTGCACGATCGCGTCCTCGCCGCCGGCGACGTTGCGCTGCCGGTCGGTGTCGTCGATCCGCAGCAGCATCCAGTCGCCGAGCGAGCGGTTCGCAACCGCGCTCAGCGCGTTGCCGACGTGCAGTGACCCGGTCGGACTCGGGGCGAAACGGACGCGGCGCATCTCGCCGAGAATCTACCGCGGCAGGACCGGTCGTCCTGTGGATCGCGGCACCGGCCACGCACGCGCCGCGGGCCGGCGCCTTTCGTAGGGTCTACATCGATGAAGGCGCCGATGCTCGAGTGGTTCGCGGCGAACGGGCGCGACCTGCCGTGGCGCCGGACGCGCGACCCGTACTCGATCCTCGTCTCCGAGGTGATGCTCCAGCAGACGCAGGTCGACCGGGTCGTTCCACGATATCTCGCGTGGCTCGAGCGCTGGCCGACGGCCGCCTCGCTCGCGGAGGCGCGCACGGCCGACGTCATCCTCGCCTGGCAGGGGCTGGGCTACAACCGCCGCGCGCTCAACCTCCATCGCGCTGCTCGCCACGTCGCCGCGCACGGGTGGCCGGACGATCTCACGGCGCTGCCGGGCGTCGGCCGCTACACCGCCGACGCGATTGCCTGCTTCGCGTTCGGTCGCGACGTCCTGCCCGCCGACACGAACGTCCTGCGCGTGCAGGAGAGATCGGGGCTCACCTTCGGCTCCGAGTGCGCGCAGCCGCTGATGGATCTCGGCAGAACCGTCTGCCTGGCCCGGGTGCCGCGCTGCGGCGCCTGTCCGCTCGCGCCCGCGTGCCCTTCGCGCGGCCGGCGCTACAAGCCGCTGCGAAAGCAGAGCCCGTTCGAAGGATCGTTTCGGCAGCGACGAGCGCGCGTCCTTCGGCTGGTCGCGCAGCGTCCGCGCGAACGGAGCGAGCTCGACGGCGAAGCGCTCGTCTCGCTGGAGCGCGACGGCCTAGTCACCTCCGACGGCCAGTTCGTCTCGCTGCCTGAATTCAGCGTTTCGTAAGCACCGCGTAACCGCCTTGCAAGACGGGTTCGCAACCCTCTCTGCGCATCCGAGCAAGGAGGGGAAGGATGAAGGCAACCGTTCTCACGGCGCTGATCGCGGCGGCACTCGCGGCCGGCGGTTCGGCGCTCGCAGGAGGCTCAGGTGGAGCCACCGGCCCGGCGTTCTACGTCAATGGGCAGCTCTACCGCACGGTCAACACACCCACCGATCTCTCGGGCACCGGCGCACCGCTGCACAGCTTCGACACGATCTATGCGCTCGCCGGTCAGCCCTACAACGTGGCCACGGCGGCGCCGGGCCTGCCCGGCTACAACGGCGGCCGCTGGATGGTTCATGCGATCGCGTACAACACGAGCTGGGCAACCACCGTCGCGGCTCATGACGCCAACGGAAGCGGCGACCTGGACAGCGCCGCCGAGGTCGCGGCCGCCCTCGCTGACCCCGGCCCGGGCGGAGCGACGGATACCGGCGTCGTGAAGATGTTCGTCTGCCCGGTGATCAAGCTCTGACGGACAGGAGGGCGCGGCGCCGCGATTTCACCGTTTCGTAAGCTCGCGGCGCCCTCCCCTCCCCGAAAATGACGGAATGACCACCGTGCTCGTGGTCGACGACGAGCCGATCGTCCGGGAGGTCGTCGTCAAGTACCTCCGCCGCGAGGGCTACCGCACGCTCGAGGCCGGCGACGGCGACCTCGCCCGCGAGCTGGTCGAGAGCGAGCACCCCGATCTCGTCGTTCTCGACTTGATGCTGCCGGGCACGGACGGACTCGCCGTCTGCCGCTGGATCCGAGCGCGCTCGGACCTGCCGGTCATCATGCTCACGGCACGCGGCGAGGAGGCAGATCGGATCGTCGGGCTCGAGCTCGGCGCCGACGACTACGTGACGAAGCCGTTCTCGCCGCGCGAGCTGTCGGCCCGCGTCCGAACGGTGCTGCGGCGCGCGCGGACGTCCGAGCCGCGGGACGAGCGGCTCTCGCTCGACGGGCTCGAGATCGACGCTTCGACCCGTGAGGTGCGAAAGGACGGCTCGGCCCTGCGCCTGACGGCGAAGGAGTTCGATCTGCTCTGGTTCCTGGCGAGCCATCCACTGCGGGTGTTCTCGCGCGACCAGCTCATGGACAGTGTGTGGGGCTACGCGGCCGCGCTCGACACGGGGACCGTGACGGTGCACGTGCGCCGGCTGCGCGAGAAGATCGAGCAGGACCCGTCCCATCCCCGCCGGCTCCAGACCGTGTGGGGAGTCGGCTACAGGTTCGTCCCGTGATCGAGCTGGCAGTCATCGTGGTTCTGGCGACGCTCGGCGCCGGCATGCTCGGCGCGCTCCTCCTGCGACTTCTTCCCACGGTCCGCCTCCAGCTCGCGGGCTTGGCGCTGCTCTCGGTCGGATTGCCGCTCGCCGCCGTCTTCCTCTCCGGGCTGGCGATGTTCCACATGGGCGCGGACGTCGAGATCCTCGCCGTCGCGGCCGCCTCGGCCTCCGCCTCGGTCGGAGCGGCGCTAGTGCTTGCGGCCGCGATCGCGAGGCGGATCGACCGCCTGCAAGCCGCCTCGGCAGCGCTCGCCGCGGGAGACTTGACCGCCCGCGCACCCGAGGGCGGCCCGCAGGAGCTCGACGAGCTAGCGCGCTCGTTCAATCGGACGGCGCGCGAGCTGGAGCGCCTCTTCGAGGCGCGCCGCGAGCTAGTAGCCTGGGCGAGCCACGACCTGCGAACGCCCATCGCGTCGATCCAGGCGATGCTCGAGGCGCTCGAGGACGGCCTCGCCGAGCCCGAGCTCTACTTGCCCGCGCTGAGGCAGCAGGCGGCGACCCTCGCGATGCTCGTGGACGACCTCTTCGAGCTCGCGCGCATCGACGCAGGCGCCCTCACTCTGGAGCTGCGCGAGGCGGAGCTCGCGTCGATCGTGCAGGAGACCGTGCGTGGGCTGGAGGCGGAGGCGAAGGCACGGCAGGTGCAGCTCGAGGCGCGCGTCGGCAACGACGCGCGAGCCCGTTGCGAGCCGGACAAGGTCCAGCGCGTGCTGTTCAACCTGGTCACGAATGCGCTCCGGCACACCCCGTCCGACGGGTCGGTGGCGGTCTTTGTCGAGCCGCGGGCCCACGACGTCCAGGTCACCGTCGAGGACACGGGCGAAGGCTTGACCGATGAGGCGGAACGCCACATGTTCGATCGCTTCTGGCGAGGCGATCGCGCTCGCTCCTCCGACGGCGCCGGCCTCGGTCTCGCGATCGCGCGCGGCCTCGTCGAGGCGCAGGGCGGGCGGATCTGGGCCGAATCGCGCAGCGAAGGCGGCGCCCGCGTCTCCTTTACTCTCCCCGCTGTTTGAGGAGCGCGACCGCGTGCGCGGCAAGCCCTTCGCCGCGGCCGGTGAAGCCTAGGCCGTCCGTCGTGGTCGCCCGCACCGAGACCGGACTGCCCAAGACCTCTGCAAACGCTGCCTCCATCTGCTCTCGGTACCGCTCGATTCGCGGCTCCTCGCCGACCAGCACGCAGTCCGCGTTCGCGAGCTCGTAACCCGCAGCGCGGACATCGTCATAGGAGCGTCGCAGGAGGTCGAGCGACGACGCGCCCGCCCACTGCGGATCGTCGGACGGGAAGAAGGAGCCGATGTCGCCGAGGCCCGCGGCGCCGAGCAGCGCATCGATCAGGGCATGCGTGATCACGTCGCCGTCGGAATGGCCGGCGAGGCCGCGTTCGCTGCGGAACGGCACTCCGCCCAGAACGAGTGGCACGCCGTCCTCGAAGGCGTGCGCGTCGAACCCGATCCCCACTCTCATCCGAGCGGCTCCTGGCGGGCCGAGCGTTGGTCGAAGACGGTGATCGTCTCGTAGCCGGCCGCGCGCGCGTGCTCGATCGCGCGGTCGAGCTCGCGACCGACGTCCTGCGGCACGTGAGCGTCCGAGGCGAGCGTGATCGGAACCTGACGGCGCCGGCAGCCTTCCAGCAGGTCGGCGTCGGGATAGACCTCGTTGACCGGCTTCCGCAGGCCCGCCGACGACACCTCCACGCAGACACCCGCCGCCTCGATCGCGTCCGCGGTCTCCTCGTGCAACCAGGCGACGGCCTCGACGTCGGCCCGCGGGCCGTGGTGCTTGACCAGATCAGGGTGCGACAAGGAATCGAAGAGACCACTTCGCGCCGCGTTCCTGAGCCAGACGAAGTAGCGCCGCCACGCCTCCCCGGACCCGAGCTTCTCGACGAGCCCAGGCTCCTGATCCACCGCGAACCCGTCGACGAAGTGCACCGAGCCAAGGAAGTAGTCGAACGGGTAGCCGCCGAGCAGGTCTGCGAGCTCCCGCTCGGTGCCGGGGAAGTAGTCGACCTCGAGCCCGAGCTTGACTGGTAGGCCTCGGGCCTTCGCCGCCGCCACGGCGGCGACATAGGCGTCGAGGTCGTACTTACAGCGTTCGAGCATGTAGCTCTCCGTCCAGAGCGGGCGCGTCTGCTCGAAGTAGTAGATGTGCTCGGTGAAGCCGATCTCGTCGATCCCGCACGCCACCGCTGTCTCCACGAATCGTTCTACCGCCTCGACCGTGTGGTCGATCCGTTCCTCCGGATCCCTCAGATGCATGTGGTAGTCGACGATCACAGCCAGGACTCCACGAGCGCCAGATCCTCGGGATCGGTGATTTTCAGCAGCCGTCTGTCTCCCGGCACGGCCTTGACCCGTCCCCCCTGAGCCTCGACCAGCGCGGCGCAGTCGGTCCCCTCGCCGCCGAGCGCCCGGCGGAGAGCGTCCGCGGCGAACGCCTGCGGCGTCTGCGAGACCGCGAGCCCTTCACGGTCGACGGTCTCCGCTACCTGCTCGCCGTCGATCCGCTTGACCGTGTCGTGGATCGGCAGCACGGGGACGGCGCCGTCCCAACCCTCGCCGAGCGCGTTCAGCAGGCGTTCGAGCACCTCCTCCACGAGCAGCGGGCGCGCGGAATCGTGCACGACGACCGCGGCTGCGTCATCGGGGACCTCGGCGACCCCTTTTCGCACCGATTCGGCCCGGGTCTCGCCGCCGGTAACGCATGCGCTGACCTTGCCACAACCGAGCTCCTCGGCCAGCAGGATCGACGGCTCCTCCCATTGCGGGGCAGCCGCGATCACGATCGCGTCGATCCACTCGGAAGCCTCGAGCCGTTCCAGGCTCTCGGCGAGGAGGGGCCGGTTGCGGAGATTGGCGAATGCCTTCGGACGGTCCGAGCCGAGCCGTTCGCCGCGACCTGCCGCGGCGACGACGGCCCAAACGCCCTCGTCCTTCTGGCCGGCTACGGCTCCGCCGCAGCCTGACGCCGCTGGCGGCAGGATCCTACGCCGGCGGCGCTTGGCCGTGCCTTATACGCACTGTCCTGCGCTCCGCCGGCTTGCCTCCTTTGCCAGCGACGCCCCAGAAGCACGACGGAATGCACCCGTTAGGCGGTGGCCGCGACCTTCGTCTTGCGCTTCGACCCGTTGCCTGCCAGGACCTCGTCCAGCCACGCCGCAGCCTCTTCCTCTTCCATGTCCTTGGCGTACATCAGCTCGCTGGCGAGGATCTTCTTCGCCTTCACGAACATCTGCTTCTCGCCGGTGGACAAGCCCTTCTCGTGGTCGCGGAGGGAGAGGTTCCGCACGACCTCGGCGAGCTCGAAGATGTCGCCGGTCTTCATCTTGTCGCGGTTGTGCTTGAAGCGCCGGTTCCAGTTCTTCGGCATCGTCGTCCCGTTGCCGGTCAGCGCCTTCAGCACCTTGCTGACCATCTGCTCGTCGATGACCTTCCGCAGCCCCACCTTCTCGGCATTCTCGGCCGGGACGTTCACCGTCATGTCGTTGTGCAGGATCTTGATCGTCAGGTAGTCCCGCTTCTCGCCGAGGACTTCTCGCGATTCCTTCTTCACCACTGTGCCTGCCCCGTGGTGGGGGTACACCACCTTGTCACCGACCTTGTACAAGCCGGAACCCTCCCCTACTTCGTTGGTTTACTCGCCAGAACGCCGGCGCTCTTGCGGGCACCGGCGATCGACACCGAGTATACCGAAAGTGGCTTGAAAAAGCCAAATTTTCCAGGGATTTTCCGACCGGCCGCCGAAAACCCCTGCTAATCGACACGGGGGAGCCCCTGGTCCCCCGAAGCGTGTGAACTAAATCTGGAGGTACCGATCCACAAGGTTGTGCTCCTGCAGCCGGCGTAGCCCCTCGCGGATCTCGCGGGCGCGCACTGAGCCGACGCCGTCGACCGCCTCGAGCTCGCGCTGCGACGCACGCACGATCCCGTCGAGGCCGCCGAGCTCACCGACCAGCCGTTGGATCACGTTCTCCGGCAGGCGCGGGATGTGTGAGAGAACGCGGTATCCGCGCGGCGCGACGGCGTGATCGAGCGCGTTTGTCGACGCCGGATAGCCGAGGACGGCGAGAAGCTCGAACTCGAGCAGGCTCTGGTATGGGAGCTGCGCAAGCGCGTCGAGACCCTCCCGGACGCGTTCCATGCCACCCTCGGCGTGGTAGTCGAAGACGATCGCGGTCTTTTCGGACGGGACCTCGCTGACCAGCTCTTCCAGCTGCATCCGGATCAGCCGACCCTCGGACCCGAGCTCCACGCAGGCCCGCTCGATCTCGTCGGCCATCCGCGTCGTCAGCTCGGCGCGTTGGAGGACGACGAGGACGTCGTCGAGCATGACTGCGTTCTGGAACTCGAGCGCCGTCAGGCGCGTCAGCACCTGGTCGAGGCGGGTCCGGTAAGTCTCGAGCGTCTCGACCGCCTGGTTCGTCTTGGCGAGCACATCAGCGATCGAGTCGAGCTGATAGCGGCTCTTGCCGACAAAGATCGTCACCGTCTCGCGTTGCTGCGAGATGGAGATCACGAGCGCGTTCGTCTGCTTGGCGACGCGCTCGGCCGTGCGGTGACGCGTCCCGGTCTCCGCCGACGGGATAGTCGGATCGGGCATCAGCTGGACGTTCGCGTACGCGAGCTTCGAGACGGACGAGTTGACGATGATCGCTCCGTCCATCTTGGCCAGCTCGTACAGCAGCTGCGGGATGAACTCGTGGTCGAGCTTGATGCCGCCGGAGAAGAGAAACGCCAGTTCCGACGGCTCGCCGATCACGATCAGGGCGCCCTCACGCGACCGGATGATGTCGTCGATTCCCTGCCGGAGCTCGGTCCCCGGCGCGACGCGCGCAATCGCCGACAGGACCTTCGGGTCGAGGCGGCGGTCGAGCTCGGACGGCCCGCGGGGAAAGCCGAGCTGCGGTGAGGGCCGCCGTTCCGTCTTATCCGGGGTCGGTTCGCTCTGCATCTAGGCCCGCGTCGATTGCCTGCCGGAGGGTCCCGCTCTCGAGTATGCGTATTTTGCCACGAGCTTTCGTGCCGGTCGGCGCAAGCACGCCGTCCAGCGCGAGCTTCTCGCACTCCTCGAGACGCCGCTCGGCCTGCGCGGCGCTGCGCAGCTTGCCGGTGAGCCCGATCTCACCGAAAGCGGCGAGCCCTGAATGGACAGGCGCCCTGCGGGCTGCCGACGCGATTGCGAGCGCGACGGCGAGATCGGCGCCCGGCTCGTCGATCCGGACGCCCCCGGCAACGTTGACGAACACGTCCGCCTGCCCGAGCGGGACACGAGCGTGGCGGGACAGGACGGCGACGATCATCGCCAGCCGCTTCGGATCGACGCCCGTTGCCACGCGCCGCGGCATCGCCAGGTCGGTCGGCGAGACGAGGGCCTGGATCTCGAGCAGGATCGGACGCGTTCCTTCGAGGACGCACGCGATCGCGGCACCCGGGTCCAGTGAGTCGTTGCGACCGAAGAGCTGCGAAGGCTCCGGGATGCCCACCAGCCCGGTCCCTGTCATCTCGAAGACGCCGAGCTCGTTCGTCGATCCGAATCGGTTCTTGGTCGCGCGAAGAACCCGATGGGCGTGGTAGCGGTCGCCTTCGAACTGAAGAACGCAGTCCACGAGGTGCTCGAGCACGCGCGGGCCGGCGACCGCACCGTCCTTCGTGACGTGACCAACGAGGAAGGTCGCCACGCCGGCTTCTTTCGCGACACGGAGCAGGCGGGCCGCGGCCTCGCGGACCTGAGCGACCGAGCCCGGCGCCGAGCCCAGCTCGCCCGAGTAGAGCGTCTGGACCGAGTCGATCACGCAGGCGTCGGGCCGCTCCCGCTCGAGCGTGGCGCACACGGTCTCGAGCTCGGTCTCGGCCAGGATCTCCACGTTTTCGGCCCCGCCGAGCCGCGCAGCGCGAAGCTTGACCTGCGCGGCCGACTCCTCACCCGTGACAAGGATCGCTCGGCGGCTCTTGCTGAGCTCGCGCAGCGCGGTCAGGAGGAGGGTCGACTTTCCGACGCCGGGCTCGCCGCCGACCAGCACGAGGGAAGCGGGAACGAGCCCACCGCCCAGCACACGGTCGAGCTCCGCGACGCCGGTGGATAGACGGTTCGCCTCCTCGGCTTCGACGTCGACGAGGCGAAGGATCGGTTGAGGAGCGCGGTCGCCGGGCTTCGTCCGAGCCTCTTCGACCAGCGTCCCGAACGCGCCGCAGCCCGGGCACTTGCCGAACCATCGTCCCGAGCTGTAGCCGCATTCGGTGCAGGCGTGCTGAACGGCGGCTTTCGCCATCGGTTCGAGTCTAGGGCGCGGATCCGACGCCGCTTACAACACAACCGCGACGAAAGAGCGCCGTAACCGAGACGAGCCGTAGACCGCGCGTCGACGCCGCAGTAGTTTCGATGCCATGTTCTCAAAATGGACAACCAAAGCGGTGTTGCTGGGAGCCGCCGTCGCGGGAGTCGCCGTAGCGTTCCAAGCGCTGACCGCAAGTGGAGCCACGCCTCGCAGCGGCTTGCTCAGGATCTCCGACGTCCTGGAGCGGCCACCCAGTCCATACGTCCGAGGCTCGACGTTCGTCCGCGGCAAGGCCCACTCGAAGCTGGGTGCTGAGGTCTCGGGCCCGCTGATGGGCTCGCTTGCTCCGGTCGCGGTGTCGTCCGCAGACGCTCGGTACGTCGGCTACAGCGCCTGGGCGCGCACACGCGAGCTCGACCCGGAGCGGTCGTTCTCGAAGCAGGGAATCCGCAGCGGCGACGCGCTCGGCATTCCTTCGGTTCGCGTCTTCGACCAGGATCGGGGCAGAGACGTCGTGGTCATCGCCGGTGCATATTCGGCGGCGTGGCGCAGCGACGGATCGTTCGCCTACGTCCGGGGTGTCCGGCACGAGTTCACGGCGGGCGAGCCCTACCTCGGGCACGTGGTCGTTCGCTCAGGCATTCACGGCCGCGACCTCGTCTGGAGCACGAAGCCCGGCCGCTACGTCGTGTACGGCTGGGCGCGTCGTCGGCTGATTGCCTACCGCATCGGCGAGGGCGAAAGCCTCGACCTGCTCGTGTTCGACGGTCCCGGCCATCCGCGCGACGTGTCGCCCGGGAGCCTGATCGCGCTGAGCCCCGACGGCGACGAGGCCCTCGTGCTCGCTCCCGATCACAGGCAGGTTCGCCTACTCGAGATCGCGACGGGAGCCGAGGTTGCGACCCTCGACCTGAGCGCGACTGACCTGCCGGTCGAATGGGCGGCGTACGGCGGATCGTGGGTCGGCGATCGCATCGTCGCACCGGCGAGCGCCGGGCTGATCGTGTTCCGCGTCGGCTCCCGGAGAATCGAGGTCGAGCAAGTGCTCGCCGTCGACCGCGACGTCTTCCCGGCCGGGCTGCAGGAACCGATCTTCACGGACGCCTCCTCGATGACAGTGGCCGCCGTCGCTGAACTTCCACCGCGAGCCGGCGCCGGAGCCACGGCACTTTTCGTCTCCTGCGACCGCATCAGCCGCGCCTGCGAGCACGGAGAGCCCGCGCCGGCGACTGAGTGGCCGCGCCTCGTCTTCAATCCGAGCCGTCCCGAGGGGCAGCGATGAAGCGGCGGTTGGCAGTGGCAGCGGCCGCCGCGGCCGTCGCGCTGGCCTCGGCGCCGCCCGCCGGAGCGTTCCTCACCTGGTTCGACTTCACCCGGCAAAGCAATGCGTGGTCAACGCTGAGGCTCGTCTGGGAGCAGGTTCCGGGACACTTCAGCTCCGTCGCCTGGCGCGGCGGCTCGGGCACGTCGACCAACGCATGCTGGATCAGCCACGGGTGGCTGCCTGGAGGGTGGTACGACCTCTGGGGTCACTGGAACAACTACGACGGCTCGGCGATCAAGGGTCGCGTCTTCCGGCTCCAGGACAAGGCTTGTTGGAACGGCACCCTGCGCACCGAGCTCTTCATCCATTCGGAGGAGACGGCTGGGAACGGCCAGTACTGCCCGACGCCGTACGACGACCCGTTCTGCTGGGAAGGCGACTTCGACTACTACTCAAGCGGTTGCATCAAGGTGAACCACTGGGGCGACCTCGCCTATCTCCACTCCGGTTGGCACGAAAAGAGCGGAGATGGTCGCCACGGCGCCTTTTGGATCAACGACGCGCTGTACGTGCACGACTGATCCCTGGCCCCTCCCTCGGAAGCGGCGGGGCTACCCGCCGCTTCCGCCCTTCACGCGCTGCGCGCCGCCGGCCGCCGTGCGTCGACGATCAGGAGGAAGCTCAACCGGTCAGTGTGCCGCCGCGTGGCCCGACCGGGCGCCTACTCGTCGGAAGACGACTCTTCGTCGCCTTCCGCGGAGTCCTGCGGCTCCTCGGGCGGAACGGTGACCTTCTCGGGCGTGATCTCGCCCGGAATGATCGTGATGTCGACCGCCTCGCCGTCCTCGCCCTTGCGATCGACGAGGACGGTTGAGCCCGGCTCGATCGAGCGGCCGAGCACGAAGTCGGCGAGGGGGTCTTCGATGAAGCGCTGGATGGCGCGGCGCAGCGGGCGGGCGCCCATCGTCGGGTCGTAGCCCTTCTCGACCAGCAGCTCCTTCGCGGCCTCCGTCAGCTCGATCGTGGCGTCGTGCTCTCCGACCTGCTCGCGGAGCCGCTTCATCAGCAGCTCGACGATCGTCTTGATCTCTTCCTTCGTCAGCTTGTGGAAGACGATCACTTCGTCGATGCGGTTCAGCAGCTCGGGCCGGAAGACCTTCTTGAGCTCGCCCATGATCCGGTCCTTCATCTCGTCGTACGACAGACCGGTGTCGTCGCCGACGGAGAACCCGAGCGTCTGGTTCTTCGAGATCGTGGAGGCGCCGATGTTCGAGGTCATGATCACGATCGTGTTCCGGAAATCGACCTTGCGCCCCTGGGCGTCGGTGAGCTTCCCGTCCTCCAGGATCTGGAGCAGGATGTTGAACACGTCCGGGTGCGCCTTCTCGATCTCGTCGAGGAGGACGACGGAGTAGGGCTTGCGGCGGACGGCCTCGGTGAGTTGCCCGCCCTCGTCGTAGCCGATGTAGCCCGGCGGCGAGCCGACGAGCCGAGACACGGAGTGCTTCTCCATGTACTCGGACATGTCGACCTGGATCATCGCGTCCTCGTCGCCGAACAAGAACTCGGCCAGCGTGCGCGCAAGCTCCGTCTTCCCCACGCCTGACGG
>JBKPFU010000117.1:0-10257 GCA_046728975.1 Actinomycetota bacterium
AGCTCGAGGATCTTGGGCGTCCAGTCCGGGTCGCCCTCGAGTGCCTTCAGTGCCGAGACATGGACGATCGGGATCTCGTCGCCCGGGAACTCGTAGTTCGTGAGGAGCTCGCGCACCTCCATCTCCACGAGCTCGAGCAGCTCGGGGTCGTCGACCATGTCCGCCTTGTTCAGGGCGACAACCATGGCCGGCACCTCGACCTGCCGCGCGAGCAGGATGTGCTCCCGCGTCTGCGGCATCGGGCCGTCGGCGGCCGAGACCACGAGGATCGCGCCGTCCATCTGGGCGGCACCCGTGATCATGTTCTTGATGTAATCGGCGTGGCCGGGACAGTCGACGTGCGCGTAGTGGCGGTTCTCGGTCTCGTACTCGACGTGCGACGTGTTGATCGTGATGCCGCGCTGCTTCTCCTCGGGCGCGTTGTCGATCGAGTCGAAGTCGCGCATCTGCGTGTTCGTGCCCTGCTCGGCGAGAACCTTCGTGATCGCGGCCGTCAGCGTCGTCTTGCCGTGGTCGATGTGACCGATCGTGCCAACGTTGACGT
This sequence comes from Actinomycetota bacterium, assembly GCA_046728975.1. GTDB lineage: Bacteria > Actinomycetota > Thermoleophilia > Gaiellales > Gaiellaceae > JBKPFU01. Next base: position 545 of record JBKPFU010000117.1, read on the forward strand.
GCGGCTTCGTGCGCTCGAACTTCTGCTTAGCCATTACTCCTCCGTGTTACGTCGTTTGCGAGTCGACGAGCTCGCCCGCGATCGACTGAGGCACTTCCTCGTATCGATCGAATTGCATGGTGAACGTGGCCCGGCCCTGCGTCGTCGAGCGCAGGTCCGTTGCGTAGCCAAACATGGTTGCCAGCGGCACGCGGGCCTTGATCACCTGCGCGTTGCCGCGCGGCTCCAGCCCTTCGACGCGCCCGCGGCGCGCGTTGAGGTCGCCCATCACGTCGCCGAGATACTCCTCCGGCGTGACGACCTCGACCGCCATCACCGGCTCGAGCAGCTTGGGCCTCGCGCGCTGCATGCCGCTCTTGAACGCCATCGAGCCGGCGACCTTGAACGCCATCTCGCTCGAGTCGACCTCGTGGTACGAGCCGTCGACCAGCTCGACGCGGATGTCGACGACCGGATAGCCCGCCAGCACGCCGGACTCCATCGCCTCCTGGATGCCGAGGTCGACGGCGGGGATGAACTCGCGCGGGACGGCGCCGCCCGTGATCTTGTCGAGGAACTCGTACCCCTCCCCCGGCTCGGACGGCTCGAGGTTGATCACGGCGTGGCCGTACTGACCGCGGCCGCCCGTCTGGCGCACGAACCGGCCCTCGACCTTCTCGACCGGCCGCGAGATCGTCTCGCGGTAGGCGACCTGTGGGCGGCCGACGTTTGCGTCGACGTTGAACTCGCGCGTGAGCCGGTCGACGATGATCTCCAGGTGCAGCTCGCCCATCCCTGAGATCAGCGTCTGGCCGGTCTCCTCGTCGGTGCGAACGCGGAACGTCGGGTCCTCGTCCGCGAGCCGCTGCAGCCCCTGCGAGAGCTTGTCCTGGTCGCCCTTCGTCCTCGGCTCGATCGCGACCGCGATGACCGGCTCGGGGAACTCCATCGACTCGAGCCGGATCGGCGCGGTATCGGTGGCGAGCGTGTCGCCCGTCGTCGTCTGCTTGAACCCGACGATCGCGGCGATCTCGCCGGCCCCGATCTCCTGCCGCTCCTCGCGGTGGTTCGCGTGCATCTGCAGGATGCGGCTGACGCGCTCGGTCCTGCCGGTCGTCGTGTTCAGGACGCGGTCGCCGGCGTTCATCTGGCCCGAGTACACCCGGATGTACGTCAGCCGGCCGACGTACGGGTCGGACATGACCTTGAACGCGAGCGCGCTGAACGGCTCGTCCAGCGCCGGCCGCCGCGACAGCTCGTGGTCGGTGCGCGGGTCGATGCCGTGGATCGGCGGGACGTCGAGCGGGCTGGGCAGGTAGTCGACGACCGCGTCCAGAAGCGGCTGCACGCCCTTGTTCTTGAAGGCGGAGCCGAGCAGGACGGGCGTGACCGAGATGTCGAGGGTCGCGGCGCGGAGCGCGCGCTTCAGCATCTCGGGCGTGACCGCTTCCTCGTCCAGCAGGTACGTCTCGAGCAGCTCCTCGTCGTGGTCGGCGACCGCGTCGATCAGCTGGTGGTGATACTCCTGCGCCTGCTCCGCCAGCTCGGCGGGGATCTCGCCGATCTCGACGTTCACGCCGAGGTCGTCGGCCCAGCTGAGCGTGCGCATCTCCACCAGGTCGACGACCCCGCGGAAATGCTCCTCCTGGCCGAGCGGGAGGTGGATCGGCACCGGACGAGCGCCGAGACGATCGACCATCGACTGCACCGAGGCGAAGAAGTCGGCGCCCGTTCGGTCCATCTTGTTGATGAAGGCGATGCGCGGAACGCGGTAGCGATCGGCCTGGCGCCAGACGGTCTCCGACTGTGGCTCGACCCCTGCGACGGCGTCGAAGACGGCGATCGCGCCGTCGAGCACGCGCAGGCTGCGCTCCACTTCGACCGTAAAGTCCACGTGCCCGGGCGTATCGATAATGTTGATGCGAAACTCGTTCCAGAACGCCGTCGTCGCCGCGGACGTGATCGTGATGCCGCGCTCCTGCTCCTGCTCCATCCAGTCCATGACGGCCGCGCCCTCATGAACCTCGCCCATCTTGTGGGTCCGTCCGGTGTAGTAGAGGATCCGCTCGGTCGTCGTGGTCTTGCCCGCGTCGATATGGGCCATGATCCCGATGTTGCGGACGCGCTCGAGGGCGATCTTTCTCGTATCGACGGTCGCCATGACTACCACCTGTAATGCGCAAAGGCCTTGTTCGCCTGCGCCATTCGGTAGAGGTCGTCCTTGCGCTTGAACGCGCCGCCCTGCTGGTTGAGCGCGTCGAGGAGCTCGGCGGCCAGCTTCTGGTGCATGCCCTTCTCGCGCCGCTCGCGCGCGAACTGGACGATCCAGCGGATCGCGAGCGTGCGTGCGCGCCGCTGAGGCACCTCGACGGGGACCTGGTAGTTCGCGCCGCCGACGCGCCGGGAGCGAACCTCGAGAACCGGCGTGACCGACTTGATCGCCTGCTCGAGCACCTCGAGCGGCGGCTTGCCGGTCCGCTCGCCGACGAGCGCCAGGGCGTCGTAGACGATCTTCTCGGCAATCGACTTCTTTCCGTCCGTCATCACGCGATTGACGAGCTGCGTCACGAGGCGTGACTCATGGACTGAATCCGGCTCGAGCGGCCGGGGCTGGATGGCGGTTCGCCTTGGCATTAGCTTCCCCGCTTCGCGCCGTACTTCGAGCGTCCCTGCCGGCGGTCCGAGACCCCGGCGGTGTCGAGCGCAGCCCTGATCACCTTGTAGCGGATGCCCGGGAGATCACGCACGCGGCCGCCACGAATCAGGACGACCGAGTGCTCCTGCAGGTTGTGCCCCTCGCCGGGGATGTAGGTCGTGACTTCCATGCCGTTGGTCAGGCGGACGCGCGCGACCTTCCGAAGCGCCGAGTTCGGCTTCTTCGGCGTCGTCGTGTAGACGCGCGTGCAGACGCCACGCTTCTGCGGCGCGCCGCGAAGCGCAGGGGTCTTCCGCTTCGCCTTTGGGGCGGCGCGACCCTTTCTGACGAGTTGGTTCACGGTCGGCATGAGCCTTGGAAATCTCCTTTGGACACAGCAAAGGCTGGCGAGGGGGCAGACCCCCTGCCAACCGGCGATGAAGGGTAGCGAATATCCGCGAGGCCCGTCAAACGCCGCAAACCCGCATCAGAATTCGGGTTCGGGCGTCTCCCAGACCCCGTTTTGCGCCCTCTCGCCGACAATCTTTACCGTTTACAAACCATAGCTAGGCGCCCGAAACGCATCTACAGTGAGACGGGAACCCGGGCGTCCGCCCTGCGGCAAGAGCGGATGAGCCGGAAACCAGGAGGAGCGGGCTAGGGAGTTGGAGATCGTCGGCGTGGCGACCGTTTGGTATTCCGTCGGGGCGGCGGCGTGCGCGCTCGTTCTGCTGCTGCTCGTCGTTTGGCTCGTCCGGCAGCGCCGAACGAGCGACCGGAAGATCGCGGGCCTCGTCGGAGAAATGAACACGCGGATGGAGTCGATGGTGCGCGAGCTCACCGACGCGATCGAGCGCGCGCAGGAAGAGGGCCGGCGCAACCGGATCCTTGGCGAGCTCGCCGGCTCGATCGACCTCGACGAGGTGCTGACGCGGACGCTCGAAGCCGCGGGTGCGATCCCCGGCGTCGATGCCGCACTCGTCACGATCGACGACGGCGGCGACGAGAAGCCGATGGTGGCCACGCTCGGGCTTTCGGTCGAGGAGGCGCAAAAGCAGGTCGCCGCTGGGCCCCGTAACGGCGGCGACGCCCGCGCGGTCGTGATCTCGTACGAGTACCCGCCCGCGCCGGCGCAGAACGATTTCGTACACGGAGGGCTCGCGGTGCCCGTTCCCGGCGGGACAGGCCCAATTGGCTTCCTGACCGTCTTCACGCGCTCCGACTCGCGTTCGTTCGTCGACGACGAGATCCACGAGCTCGAGGAGCTCGCGCGCCGCGCCGGGCCGGCGATCGAGAACGCACGCCGCTTCCGCGAAGCGAGGCAACTCGCCGACCTGGACGCGCTCACGGGACTGCACAACCGCCGCTACTTCCACGAGACGCTTGCGCGCGAAGTCTCGCGTGCCCAGCGGTACGACCGCCGGCTCGCACTGATCGTGTTCGACCTCGACGACTTCAAGGCCATCAACGACCGCATCGGGCATCTCGCCGGCGACGCCGTGCTGGCCGAGGCGGCCGAGCGGGTACGCGACGTCGTCCGCTCCGCCGACATCGCCTGCCGAGTCGGCGGCGACGAGTTCGCGGTGATCATGCCCGAGTCCTCACGCTCCGACGCCGACCAGCTCTACCGTCGGCTGCAGGAGGCCGTTTCCGCCCGACCCGCCGCGAAAGCGGGCCGCCTCTCGCTGTCCGCCGGGATCGCGGAGCTTCAGCCGGGCGAGCATCCGAACGCGTTCTTCGAACGCGCCGATGAGGCGCTCTATCGCGCCAAAGAGTCAGGTAAGGCTCAGGTCGTCTCGGCCGAGGCCGCGGGTTAGCGAAGCCGCGCGATCGTCTCCGAGCCGGACCCGGCGTCCAGGGCGAGAAACGGCAGGTAGTCCGTCAGGGGGACGGAATCGACCGCGGGCAGCTGGTCGCGCCAGCAGATCGTGTGGGCTTGCTGCCGGTCGGCAGCGTCGAGCAGCCAGCGCTGATAGGCGGCCTCGCGGCGGAGCCCGACCAACGCGGCGACGATTGCCGGGCGCGCCCGCGAGAGCGGAAGGGCGCCGAGGGGTATGACCGGCCCGAACGCGCGTACCTTGTACGTGCCGACCATCGTGCGCATCTTCACCCGTCTGCCGGCGGGAACGCCGAAGACCTGTGGCGGCGCGACAGACTCGAGTGCGAAGCCGCGGCTCCGGCGACCGAGCCACGTCGGCCGTGGCGAGACCTGCACGAGACGCGCCGATGCGCCGGCGTAGGTGTCGTAGTAGGAGCGGATTTCCGCTGCCGAGGGGCTGCCGACCCGGATCCGGGCCTGGATCTCCGCTCTGCGCAGCTCGTCCGCGATCACGCCACGAGCGGTCCCCACGCCTGCTCCCGCCCTGCGCAGCGCCCCCACGTAGGCGGCGCGGCTGCCGCCGAAGCGAAGAGCGATCAGTGCCCGCTCTGCGGCGGCGATGCGTTTCGAGGAGAGGCGGGCGTAGAGACCGGCCACGGTGCGCGAGTACGCGGCCGAGAAGGCGGCCTGCTCGTCGTGGGTGATGGCGGCGATCCCATTGATCGCACCGGCATACACGGGGGAGCCGCTGACGGTGCAGCGGGCGCCGCGCGGGAAAATCAGCTGTCCCTGAGTCCGCGAGACGTTGAACTGCGGCCCCGCCGCCGCAGGGGCGTCGCAAAGGTTCGGGTTTCGCGTCCAGAGGTAGACGCACGCGTTGACGGGTTTGTTCGGGTCGTTCTCGCCCTTCGACCAGACCCCCCAACCCCAGGACCAGATGTGGGCGAGCTTAAGCTCGCCTGCGACCTGCCGGGCGGCCAGCACCTGCCATTTCGTCACCTGGTACCAGCGCTGCGCGCCGAGACCTTCGCGGCCGCCGGAGCCACGCGTCGTCTGGAACCCGAGCATCAGGCCGATCTTCGAAGGCGGAATGCCCAGCGAGATGAAGTCGAGCGCGCCCGCGCGGAAGTACTGACGCAGCGAGCGGCTCCCCAGGACGACGCCTTGCTTGTAAACGCGCGGCGCCGGGAGGTACACCTCACGGACGATGTCAGCGACCTGCGCGACGGCGCGCCACCAGTTCGCAGCCTCGTCGCCGGTGTACGGCTCGCTGTTCACGAGCAGGACAGGGCGAGCGCCGCGGCGCGCCATCGTCCGCAAGAAGCTGAGGACGTTCGCGCGATACTGCGCGTTGCTCGGGCTCCACGGCGTCACCGTGGCGGCTCCGTTCAACTCGTTCTCGACGATCATCGTGTTCGGGCAGTCCATCGCCTCGGCCGCGTACTCGTAGAGGCGATTCGCGCGATCGACGACGAGCGCCGGGTCGACCGGCTCCGCCGGGGTGCCGATCCGCCGGTTGAAGTTCATGTCCCAGTAGAGCGTCTTCGCTCCCCGGGCCCGCAGCTGCGGCGGGAAGATGAAGTTCGCCGCCGCGGCGACCACGCCGGGCCGGGCAAAAAGCTCCCAGAACGGGACGGAGCCGTCGGCGAAGTCGACCCACATCGGCTTCGTCGACGGCAGCCCGCACGGGGCCGCGGCCGGCGCGGCAGTGGCCTCGGTCGCGGTATCCGGCCGGATCGCGCCGGCACACGCCAACGCCGCAACCGCGCCCAGGACCAGGACGACCCGCCTCACTCGTCCCGCGAAAAATGCAGTTCGCTTACGCGTTGCATTTTTCGCAGAGGAACTCACCGCTCCCTCCGGCCCCCGCACAGGCCTAACTGTTTAGCAGTAGTTCTACGACTCGTCTAACGGAGTATCGACCTCTGGAGTCTCCTCGGCTTCGCCGGCCTCGTGCGAAGTGCCTTCGCCGTCCGTCTGCGGCTGACCGCCGAAGTCGATCCCGAGGCTCGCGAGGTCGACGCCCTCGCCGCCGTCGGAGCCGATCTCCTCCAACGCCTGCAGCAGCGCCTCGCGCTCGTACGTCTCCTTTGGCACCTTCTCCGACGGCCCGATCTCGATCGTGCGGTACTTCTTGAGACCGGTCGCCGCCGGGATCAGCTTGCCGATGATGACGTTCTCCTTGAGGCCGAGCAGCCGGTCGACCTTGCCCTCGATCGACGCATCGGTGAGCACCTTCGTCGTCTCCTGGAAGGAGGCGGCGGAGAGGAACGACTCCGTCGCGAGCGAGGCCTTCGTGATGCCGAGAATGAGCGGCTCGAAGGTCGCCTGTTCTGCCTTCTCCTTCTTGACGCGCTGGTTCTCGCGGTCGAGGACGACCTTGTCGACGAGCTGGCCGGGCAGCAGGTCGGTCTCACCGGCCTCGTCCACGCGCACCTTCTTGAGCATCTGGCGGACGATCAGCTCGATGTGCTTGTCGTGGATGTCGACGCCCTGTGACTTGTAGACCTTCTGCACCTCGGAGACGAGGTAGAGCTCGGTCGGGGTCGCGCCCTTCAGGCGAAGCAGGTCGGACGGGTTGAGCGAGCCCTCGTGGAGGGCGTCGCCCGGCTCGACCACCTCGCCGTCGCCTACGAGGATCCGCGTGCGCCGCGGTAGCTGGTACTCGATCGGCTCTTCGTCCTTGCCGTCCGGGTGGATCGTCACCTTCGGGCCGCGCTCGGTGTCCTCGAGCTGGGCTCGCCCGCCCACCTCGGCGAGCTTCGCCGCACCCTTCGGGTTGCGCGCCTCGAAGATCTCGACCACGCGCGGGAGGCCGTGCGTGATGTCGGCGCCCGCGACGCCTCCGGTGTGGAACGTCCGCATCGTCAGCTGCGTGCCCGGCTCGCCGATCGACTGCGCGGCAATGATCCCCACCGCGTCGCCGATCTCGGCTACGTCGCCCGTGGCGAGGAAGACGCCGTAGCACTTGCGGCACACGCCGAACTCGCTGCGGCACTTCAGGACCGAGCGGACCGCGACGCGTGTCTCGTCGGCATGCTCGGCGAGGCCCTCCCGGATGTCGTCGAGCACCGCGTTCGTGACGACCTCGCCCTTCGAGGCGATCACCGTCTTGCCGGGCTTGCCGGAGGCCAGCGGCTTCATGACGTCCTCGGCAAGCACGCGGCCGAGGAGAGACTTGTTCTGCCCCTCGGGGACGACGACGGGGAGCTCGATGAACTCCTTCGTCTTGCAGTCCTCCTCGCGGATGATCACGTCCTGGGAGACGTCGACGAGCCGCCGCGTGAGGTAGCCCGAGTCGGCCGTGCGGAGCGCCGTGTCGGCGAGCCCCTTGCGCGCGCCGTGCGTCGAGATGAAGTACTCGAGCACCGACAGCCCCTCCATGAAGTTGGCCTTGATCGGGCGCTCGATGATCTCGCCCTTCGGGTTTGCCATCAGGCCGCGCATCCCGGCCAGCTGGCGGATCTGCTTCATCGATCCGCGGGCGCCGGAGTTGGCCATCATGTAGATCGGGTTCAGCTCGTCGAGCGTCCCCTGCATTGCCTCGGCCACGTCTTCCGTCGCCTCGGTCCACAGGTTGACGATCGACTCGTGGCGCTCGTCGTCGGTGATCAGGCCGCGCTCGTACAGGGCCTCGACCTCCCCGACTCGCTCCTCGTAGCCGCTGAGGATGGCCTCCTTGTCGGCCGGGATGACGATGTCGTTCTTCGAGATCGTGACGCCTGCCTGCGTGGCCTCGCTGAAGCCGAGTGTCTTCACCTTGTCGAGCACCGTCGCGATCGTGTGCGCGCCGTAGCGGTCGGCCAGCTCGGAGAGGAATGCGTCCATCTCACGCTTCGACAGCGTCTGGTTCATGTACGCGTGCCGGTCGACATCTTCGTCCTCGCCGAGCGCCTCGACGAGGGTGCGCTCGACCTCGGCGTTGAAGATGACGCGGCCGGGCGTGGTCAGGATGATCTCGCCGCGGTGGCGGTACTCGATCGCGTCGTGCAGCGCCACCTGCTCCGACTCGACCGCGCGCTCGATCTCCTCTTCCGAGGCGAACCGCTGCGGGCGCGGGTCGAGCTCCTCGGCCGAGACCCCGGAGAGGTCGACCGGCGAGTACGTGAGGAAGTATGCGCCGAGGACCATGTCCTTGCTCGGCGTCGCGAGCGGGCGTCCGTGGGCGGGCGAGAGGATGTTGTTGGACGAGAGCATCAGCACGCGAGCCTCGGCCTGCGCCTCCGCCGAGAGCGGCACGTGCACGGCCATCTGGTCGCCGTCGAAGTCGGCGTTGAACGCGTGGCAGACGAGCGGGTGGACCTGGATCGCCTTGCCCTCGACGAGCACGGGCTCGAACGCCTGGATGCCGAGGCGGTGGAGCGTCGGCGCGCGGTTCAGCAACACCGGGTGCTCGTGGATCACCTCCTCGAGGACGTCCCAGACCTCGGGGATCATCGAGTCCACCATCTTCTTGGCAGCCTTGATGTTCTGGACCTGCTTGCGCTCGACCAGCCGGGCCATGATGAACGGCTTGAAGAGCTCGAGCGCCATCAGCTTCGGCAGGCCGCACTGGTGGATCTTGAGGCTCGGGCCCGAGACGATCACCGAGCGGCCGGAGTAGTCGACGCGCTTACCGAGCAGGTTCTGGCGGAAGCGGCCCTGCTTCCCCTTGAGCATGTCGGAGAGCGACTTGAGTGGGCGGTTGCCCGGCCCGGTGACCGGGCGGCCGCGGCGGCCGTTGTCGAACAGGGCGTCGACGGCCTCCTGCAGCATCCGCTTCTCGTTGTTGACGATGATCTCAGGGGCGCCCAGGTCGAGCAGCCTCTTCAGCCGGTTGTTCCGGTTGATGACGCGCCGGTAGAGGTCGTTGAGGTCCGAGGTCGCGAAGCGGCCGCCGTCGAGCTGCACCATCGGGCGGAGCTCCGGCGGGATGACCGGGACGGCCTCGAGGATCATCATGTCCGGCCGGTTGCCGGAGTGGATGAAGGCCGAGACAACCTTCAGCCGCTTGACCGCGCGGGCCTGCTTCTGGCCCTTTGCCGTCTTGATCTGCTCCTCGAGGTCCTCGCGCTCGTGGTCGAGCGAGATGCCGGGCGCGTCCCACGGAGCGAGGTTCTCGCCCGCGGCACGGTCGGCATCGACGTCGCGCTCCTCGTTCGAGCGGTCCCAGCCCTCCTTCTCGCGAAGGAGCTCGCGGACGTGCTCGGCGCCCATGCCGCCGCCGAAGTACTCGCCGAAGCCGAACGGCGAGCCGAAGCGGTGCTTGAGCTCACGGAAGAACGTCTCGTCGGGGATGAT
>JBKPFU010000118.1:0-15374 GCA_046728975.1 Actinomycetota bacterium
CTCGACCGACTTCGGCGTCAACCGCCTGGCGGCCGGCTCCTCGAGCTGGGTGCCCGCGGCGGGCGGCCTGCCGGAGGTCGCGGTGTACGGGCTCAACATCGCCAACACGAAGAAGGGCGGACGCGTGATCTACGCGGCGACTCACGGCCGTGGCGCGTATCGCCTCAAGCTCGGCAAGGTCCACTAGGACCCGAATCAGCTGTGACTCGGAGGGCCGGCCCCACGCCGGCCCTCCGTCGTTCCGGGGATAGACTCGAGCCGTGGCCGAGACCGAGACGCGCGAAGAGTTATGGGGAGACGAGACGCGTAAAGCGGTTGCGAACTTTCCGGTCTCGGGTGAGCCGATCCCCGCGCCCGTCGCGCGTTGGCTCGGCCGGATCAAGGCCGCCGCCGCGAGGGTGAACGCGGAGCTCGGGCTGCTCGACGACGACAAGGCCGAGCGCATCGCCGCCGCCGCCGACCGGGTCGCGGCCGGCGAGCTCGACGACCAGTTTCCGATCGACGTCTTCCAGACCGGCTCGGGGACGTCGTCGAACATGAACGCCAACGAGGTCATCGCAGCACTGGGCGGCGACGGCCTGCACGCCAACGACGACGTCAACCTCGGCCAGTCCTCGAACGACGTGTTCCCGTCGGCCGTCCATCTGGCCGCGCTGGAGGAGCTGACGAACGACCTCGTTCCGGCGCTCGAAGGCCTCGCATCGGCGCTCGAGGGGAAGGCGAAGGAGTTCGACGACGTGATCAAGTCCGGCCGGACCCATCTGATGGACGCGGTTCCGGTGACCCTTGGCCAGGAGTTCGCCGGCTACGCGGCCCAGGTGCGTCAGGGCATCGCGCGCATCGAGTCGACGCTCGGGCGGGTCGGCGAGATCCCGCTCGGAGGAACGGCCGTCGGCACGGGGCTGAACACGCATCCCGAATTCGCGGAGCGGGTCCGGCGCAAGCTGGCCGAGGAGACCGGCCTGGCGATTTCGCCGCCGGCCGACCCGTTCGAGGCGCAGGCCGCGCGTGACTCGTTGGTCGAGGCGTCGGGAGCGCTCAAGGCCGTCGCCGTCTCGCTGACGAAGATCGCCAACGACCTGCGGTTGATGGGCTCGGGGCCGCGCGCAGGCCTTTCCGAGATCTTCCTCCCCGAGCTTCAGAAGGGGAGCTCGATCATGCCGGGCAAGGTCAACCCGGTCATCCCCGAGGTGGTTACCCAGGTCGCGGCGCAGGTGATCGGAAACGACGCCGCGATCACCGCCGGCGGCATGCAGGGCCACTTCGAGCTGAACGTGTTCGTCCCCCTGCTCGCCCGCAACCTGCTCGACTCGATCAAGCTGCTCGCGAGCGCATCACGCCTCCTCGACGAGAAGTGCGTCGCGGGCATCGAGGCCAACCGGGAGGTGTGCGAGCGCTACGCGGAGCTCACGCTGTCTGCCGCGACGGCGCTGAACCCGTACATCGGCTACGACAAGGCGACCGACATCGTCAAGGAGGCGGTTGCTTCGGGCCGCTCGCTCCGCGAGGTCGCTCGCGACGCCGGCGTCGACGAGGAGACGCTCGACAAGGCGCTCGACTACCGCCAGATGGCGAAGCCGCACGAGTCGTAGCCTTTGGGACTGAGCGCTAGAGCTTAGGCGCGCACTCGCGCATCGGGACCTTCAGGGCGGCACGGTCGCCGCGCGCGCCGACGGCGACGATCGTGAAGCCGGCGCATGGGTCGAGCGCGAGCGCCCCGAACGAGACGGTGAAGGCGCCTCGGGCATCTGTCGTCACGCGCCGGAGACGAACCTGACCATTCGTTTGCGCGGTTGCGCGGATGCGCTCTCGACCGTAGAAACCGGCCCCGCGAACCTTGAACGGCGCCGCCGAAACCAGGCGCAGACGAGGTTGCGAGCGGGTGGAGTTGCCTAGGGCGATCGCCGCGCCGACGGCAGTGAGCGCCACGATTAGAAGCGCCACAACCGTCCGTTTCATCGCCAGGAGTATGCCACCCCCGGCTGGCGGTTTGCCTTGACCCATGTGCGGTCATATATCGCCGGACGACAAGGCGCCGATGCGGCCGGCGCGTGGGGAGGAGGAGATTATGAAGCGACCTTTCGGGGCGTTCGTCGCGCTCGCGGCGATCGCCGGATTTCTCGTGCTCTGGGGCGGAGCAGCGGCCGCAGGCGACAGCACGTCGAGCGGCAAGGGTGGAGCCGTTGAAATCTCGGGCGCCTCGGCGTTCAAGGACGTCGAGCTTGGCACCGGAGTCACCGAATGCCCGCAAGCCGGCCACATCGACAACCATCCGAGGCCGCTCGACAGTCGGGTCAGGGATCAGGTCGAGAGGCTCTCGAATCACGGGAACGACCGACGCGCGAACCAGGACTACGCCTGTTTCCCCCAGGACGAGACGAGCATCGCCGTCAATCCGCGCGTCCCGCGGAACGTCGTAGCGAGCTCGAATGACTACCGGCTCGGCTGGGGAACGTCCGGGTTCGACTCGAGCACGAACCGCGGCAACAGCTTCTACGACGGGATCAAGGCGTTCCCGACCGTTCCTACCGCACATGACCACTTCGACGGCGGAGGCGACCCCTCGGTCGCGTTTGACCGCGAGGGAACGGTCTACTACAACGACCTGCACTTCAACCGCGACGACGATGACAGCGGCATCTACGTCGCCCGTTCGACGAATGGCGGATTCACCTGGAGCCGCCCGTGCACGCCGATTCCGCTCAACGCGACAGATGCAACCGCCGTCTGCGGCGGTCCCGGCGATCCGCGTCAGCCGGGCGACGGCACCGTCATCTACACCAAGGACAACGACCAGTCGTTCAACGGCAGCGTCCCGGGCAACGACAAGAACTACATGACCGCCGGGCCGCGACCCGCGGGTGTTGCTCCGCAGTGCTTCCAGCCGGTCTCTCGGGCGCCGAAGCCGTGTCCCGCCGGGGCGGTTGGCCCCGACCGACTTTACGTCACCTGGTCGATCTTTGCGGCCACGAACGTGAACATCTACTTCAGCTACTCGGACGACCGTGCCCACTCCTGGTCGGCTCCCAAGGTGATAAGCGGGAGCGCTGGGTTCTGCCTGGGCCTTGCGGCGCCGAATGCGTGTGACAACAACCAGGGTTCGCAGCCGGTCGTGAACCCGACGACGGGCTATCTGTACGTCTCCTTCGAGAACTTCAACACGCCCGACGAGAACCAGTACCTGCTCGTCCGCTCGAGAGACGGCGGTCAGACGTTCGAAGGCCCGTTCCTGATCACCCCCGACTACGACGTCAACTATCCGACGTCAGGCACCGCACGGCCCGACTGCGCGGCTCGTGGCCAGCAGAACGGCCGACGCGTGCTTACGAACAGCTGCTTCCGGGTCAACGCCCGGGGAGCGATCGCCGTCGATCCCCGTAGCGGCGGGTTTGCGGACGACCTCTACGTCGTGATTTCAGACAACCGCAACGGAACGCGCGTGAGCACGAACACGGATGTGTTCCTGTTCAAGTCGACCGACGGCGGCACGACTTGGCGTGGCCCGACCCGCGTCAACGACGACCCGTCTAGCCAGCCGGCGAACCGCGCCTGTCCGCGCACGGGGGCCGGCGCGTGTCCGACCGATGTCCATACCGGGAACGACCAGTTCTATCCGTGGATCGCAATTAGTGATAGAGGCGATCTGGTTGCCGTCTGGCAGGACCGGCGGCTCGACCGCGACTCCACGGCCAGTGAGTGGCCGACGAGCCGGACTCGGCCGGGCAACTATCTGCTCTGGTACTGGGGCGCGCACTGCCGGGTCACGGTTCCGAACTCGAGCCAATGCGTCGCTCCGACGGCCGGCGTGATCACGTCGCCGCCGGCGCCGATCAACCCGACGAACGATCCCTTCCCGGAGCAGACGGTGTTCCCGTGGGACAACTTCGGGATCTCTGACGTTCCGTACAACTGGGACTACTCGTTCCGTGCCGGCGTCTTCGCGGGCGACTACGAGAACGTGACGATCGGCCCGGACAACCGCGCGTACGCGCTCTGGACGGACGCCCGTAACGGACGCTCGTCGAGGACGCAGACCGGCCGCAACCCCGCGTGCGAGCAGTCGGACATCTTCGTCGACGACTGGAATGCGAGGGGCACCGCTGCGGGGCAGAACCACCCGCGGTCGAGCGACTCGCTCTTCCTCGTGACGCCCTGCCCGACCGATATCAAGGATCATTAGCCGACCTTGATTTTCGTCAGAGGGGCCGCCTTCCCGGCGGCCCCTCTTGCTTACTGTTAAGCGCCGTGAAATTGCTCGTCCCATTGGCGGTGGCGGCCTGCTTCCTCGTGGCGTGCAACGGCGGGGGCAAGGCGATCGAGGCCGACGAGCTGAAACGGCTCGTCCTGCTGCAGGCGGACGTGCCCGCCGTCTTCGTTCGCTTCGACGAAGGGCGCCAGCTAGGCGCGGATTTGCCCGGAGGAGCGAGGTCCGAATCGGGGCGCTTCGGGCGCGAGGAGGGCTGGAAGGCGCGCTATCGGCGCCGCGCGTCGCCGTCGACGCCGGGGCCGGTGGTGATCGAGTCGCGCGTCGATGCGTTCGGCTCGGCGGGCGGCGCCGACAAGGAGCTGGACACATACCAGCGCGAGTTCACCGGGCCTTCCGAGGCCGCGGCGGGGCGGCTGCTGCGAGCGCCGAAGATCGGGAAGGACGCATTCGCTGCCACCTTCGAGCAGGGATCGGGACAGTTTGGCGTGCGCTTCTTTCTGGTCGCGTGGCGCGCCGAAAACGCCACCGCGTCGGTGCTGGTCGAGGGGTTCGCGGGGAAGATCTCCCTCTCGAATGCCCTTTCACTGGCGCAAAAGCAGCAACGGAGAATCGCCGCGGCCACCGAATAGCGAGCGGAATATCGTCATTGATATCACATGGTCCTTGCAACGTAGTCAACGCGAATATAGGCTCCGATTTGCTTGGCGGGGAGAGGGACCTATCGATTTCTCCTTCGCATGCCGGAGGAGCTCAGGCAGAAGCTGGCCGCTGCCGCAAAGAGCAGCGGGCGCAGCCTGAACGCAGAGCTGGTCCACCGTCTGGGGCAGAGCTGTGAGCCCTCGCTGACTCGCCGAGCCGCAGAGGCACTGCGAACCGTGCCGGGGTATCGAGGGGAGAACCGAATGAGAGGGAGTCGTATCCGGCTGGTGCTCGCCGCCGCCGCTGTGCTCGTCCTCGCAATCGTCGCGACGCTGCTCGCGGCGGCGACGGGTCCGGGCAGCTCGCGGCAGTCGGCGCGTATCGGCGCGGGCGAGAAGCCGACGGCGCTCGCCCGTCATCTGGAGAGCCTGGCGGCAACCAGTCCGGGGCTGGAAGGTGGGGAAGGCCCCGCGTCGGCCGCCGAGGCCGAGTTCATGCAGCGCGCGTATCCGTCCGACACGATCTCGGTCGCCGCGGTGAACGAGGCGAGGGCGGCATTTGCCGCCACGACAGCGCGCGGTATTTCGAAGGGCAAAGGCGTCAAAGGCTCGTGGACCTCGGTCGGACCGAGCGAGGCGCTCTACCCCTTCGACGTCTTAAGGAACTCGCTGTTCTTGTACGTGCCGAACGCCTACGTGGCGGGCGGCCGCACGACCTCGATTGCGATCAGCGAGACCTGTACGCCCGGCAACTGCCAGGCGTACATCACGCCTGCAGGCGGCGGCGTCTGGCGCGCGAAGAACATCCTCACCGGCCAGCCGCACTGGGAGTACCTCGGCGGTCCGCTGGGGATCAACGCCGCGGGCATCGTCTATCTCGACCCGAACGACGCGAGCGGGAACACCGTCTACGTCGGCACGGGCGAGGCGAACATCTGCGGCTCGGGCTGCGTCGCCGGGACCGGGCTTTACAAGTCGACCGACGGGGGTGACACCTGGACGGGCCCAATCGGGAAGCCGGAGTTCCAGGGCAAGGGCCTCGGCTCGATCGCGATCAAGCCGGGCGACCCGAGCACGATCTACGTGGCGACGACGACGGCGCTCCGCGGCATGTCCTCGACCTGCTGCACGGGCGTCACTCGGCCGGTCCCCGGGATCGCCAAGTGGGGCCTCTACAAGTCGACGAACGGCGGCGCGACGTGGAGCTTCATCCACAACGGCTCGGCCAACGTCGCCAGCTGCACCGGTGACCTGAACGAGTTCAGCAACGCGGGCGTCTGCTCGCCGCGCGGCGTGCGGCAGGTCCTCCTCGATCCGTCGGACTCGAACACCGTCTACGCCTCGTCGTATGCACGCGGTGTCTGGCGGTCGAACGACGCCGGCGCGACCTGGACTCAGATCAAGCCGTCGATCAACGCGGCTGTGATCCAGTCGCGGGCGATGATGGCCCTGAACACGCTGCCCAACGGGGCAACGCGGATGTACGTCTACGAGGGCAACAACGGGACGAACAACTCGCGGCTGTTCCGCAGCGACAGCGTCAGGACCGGTGCGCCGGTCTTCATCGACCTGACCAGCAACAACCGTGCCGATCCGGGCTGGGCTTGGTTCGGCATGTGCGATCCGCAGTGCTGGTACGACGAGTACGTCTACTCGCCGAAGGGGTACCCGGACATGGTCTACGTCAGCGGCGACTACGCGTACGGCGAGACCGTGGCGAACAAGCGCGCCGTGGTCTTGTCGACCGACGCCGGTGCAAGCGGTACGGACATGACGATGGACGGCACCGACATCTACCACGCCAATGCGCTTCACCCCGACCAGCACTGGCTGGTAACGAACCCGAACAACCCGTTCCAGTTCTTCCAGGCGAACGACGGCGGCGTCATGCGATCGAGTGGCGAGTTCGTCGACCGCTCTTCGTGGTGCGACGATCCGAACCGCGGCCTCGGCCCGGTTTCGCTCGCGCGCTGCAAGCAGATGCTGTCGCGGATCCCGTCGAAGCTGGAGAGCCTCAACCACGGGCTGTCGACGCTGCAGTTCCAGAGCCTGTCCGTCAGCCCGCACAACTCGAAGATCCTGCAGGGCGGAACGCAGGACAACGGGACGTGGGAGTCCGACGGCAACCCGGTCAAGTGGGAGAACACGATGATCGGTGACGGCGGCCAGTCCGGGTTCGACGTCGCGAAGCCCGAGTTCCGCTTCCACAACTTCACCGGCGTCTCGACCGACGTGAACTTCAGCAACGGCAAGCTGTCCGACTGGATCTGGATCTCGGATCCGGTGCAGGACGGCTCCGCGACGGAGTTCTACGCGCCGGTGATCAGCGATCCGAAGGTCGCGGGGACGCTCTTCGCCGGCACGGGCCTCACCGCCTACCGGACGAAGACGTACGGCCTCGGGACGATGACGCTCGCGGAGGCGAACGCCCACTGCAACGAGTGGACGGGCGACTTCACCGTCACTTGCGGCGACTGGGCGAGGCTCGGCTCGGTGCCGCTGACCGACGCCGCGTGGGGAACCCGCGCTGGTAGCGCCATGACGGCGGTCGAGCGGACGAAGGCCGACGGCAACACCATCTGGGCGGCCACGTCCAGAGGTCGTGTATTCGTGTCCACGAACGGCGACGCCGACCCGGCGAGCGCCGTCACGTGGACGCGGATCGACGACGACGCGAACACGCCGAACCGCTACGTCAGCTCGATCTACGTCGATGCGAACAACGCGAACCACGCGTGGATCTCGTACAGCGGCTACGACGTGAACACCCCGGCCACGCCGGGCCACCTCTTCGAGGTGACCTACAACCCGGCGACCGGGACGTCGACCTGGATCGACCGGTCGTACGACTGGGGCGACCTGCCTGCCACCGACGTGGCGCTCGACGAGGTCACCGGCGACGTCTACGCGTCGTCCGACTTCGGCGTCTCGCGGCTGGCGGCCGGCACCACGAGCTGGGTGCGTTCGGCGCCCGGCATGCCGAACGTCGAGGTCACGGGCCTGACGATGCTGTCCGGCGAGCGGATCCTGTACGCCGCCTCGCACGGGCTCAGCGCTTGGCGCCTAAACCTGGACTGACGTTCGTCCGGTTGTAAAGCGACAGAAGGGCCGCCTCCGGGCGGCCCTTTTCGTCGTCCGGGCAGCCGAATAGGTTTTCCTGCGCGTGAAGAGAGCGGCCCTCATCCTCGTCGCGTTTGCCCTGCCCGTCTGCGGCGCTGCGGGAGCGAAGCGCCTGCCGAGGCTTACGCTGACGAAGAGGGAGCCAATCGTGATCCGCGGGACCTCCTTCGCGCCGCGCGAGCGCGTGCTCGTCGTCGTCCGGGCCTCGCGGCGCGCCGCTGCGAGGGCGACCGCCGACCGGCGGGGGACGTTCTCGGTGCGGGTGTGGGCGGCGTTTCCCGAATGTCGGAACCTCGCGGCCGTGGCGACCGGAAGCCGCGGCAGCCGCGCCTCGCTTGTCGTCGCCGAGGAGTGCTCGTCGGCGTCGCCGCTTGACATCGGCAAATAGAGGATTGAAGATCCCTCCGTCGTGACCCGCTCATGGGGGGCGGCACTTCGGCAGAGGGGGAAAAATCGTATGAGGCACTTACGAGTGTGCTTATGGACGGCTTTTGCCGTCCTCGGAGCGCTGGCCTTTACGGGGCAGGCGCTCGCCGTCGCGCAGCTCGGCAACACCGGGTTGCGCGATTTCGATGCCCGGTCGGCGAACGTCTCACCGACCGTCGCGCAGCGCTCGACCGCCAACGCGCTTCACGCAAGCGCGCATTGGAACCGGTTCGGGACGCCTTCGTCTCTGACCCGGCTCGGCGGCTACCTCTCCACGGGCGTTGCAGGTGACACCGCCGTGGCTGCTGCCCGGAACTGGCTGGGCGCGCACAGCGCGCTCTTCCGGCTCGCGTCAGCAGACGGGCTTGTGCTGCACGAGGACAGTCGGCTGGCGGACAGCAAGGCGCATGCCGTCACCTTCCGGCAGACGTACGGCGGCCTCAAGGCCGTGGCCGGGGAGGGCCTCGTCACGGTGGCGGTCGTGCCCGGCGCTTCGGGCTGGAAGGTCACGTTCGTCTCGTCGACGTTGAGCCCTGACACGGCGCTCGACGGAGCGGCGGATCTCTCGTCCGCGCAGGCATGGACGACCGCGGCCGCGAATGTCGGCGTCCACCGGTCGATCTTGGCCGTTCGCGACGCTGCGGACTCCGCCGGTTGGAACAACCTGCGGGTGGACGGCCTGAAAGACATCCAGCGCGTCAAGCTGGGCGGCTTCCCGCTCCGCGGACGCGCCGTACCGGCGTACGAGACGATCGTCAGCGGCGCGTCGGCTGCCGAGCCCTACGCCTACCGCGTCATCGTCGACGCGCGGAACGGGGCGATCCTCAGCCGCACGAACCTGGTCGACAACGCCGCACAGGCAGACGCGGTCACGACCACGCCGTTCAGCGGCGAGGTTCCCGAGGGTGACGGGGCGTGCGACGTGAAGAAGGGACCGTTTCCGGTCGCGCCGGGAACCAAGTTCATCCACGGCGGGGCTGCGTCTCCGAACCCGAACAACGACATGGTGCTGAACGTGTACCACGGCACCGAGCTTGTGCTCTCGCAGGACACGCTCACGAACCCGGAGACCTTCCACTACGAGCCGCCGGGCGGCGTTCCGGCGGGTGACTGGTTCGTCGAGATCTGCGACTTCCCGGGCGACGGCGACGGGTGGCACGACCCGCGGACGTACACGGGTGAGTTCATCACCGACGATTCGCCCGCTTACCTCGCGCGGTGGAAGGCGTTCAAGGCGAACCCGCCCGTGAACTTGCTGGACGCGTTCCCGTGGAACAACCCGAGCACCGACACGCGCAGCCTGTGGTGCTGGCTGTCGTCGGCGACGGGCTGCGACATCGTCGTGAAGAACTCCGCCTCGCGCGGTCCGTGGGACTACGACCAGAAGGCGAACGCGCCCACGTTCACGACGCGCGGTAACAACAACGTCGCCGCGACGTCCTGGACGCATCCGTTCGCGCCGAGCCCGCCGGCATACTCGCCGACGAGCCCGACCCGGGACTACAGCTTCCCGTGGACGAACGTCTGGTTCACCAGCAGGTGCGCGCCGGTGCCGAACGCGCCGGGCACGGACTTCCCGCCGCTGACGTCGTGGGATGCCGATGCTGCAACCGTCAACCTGTTCGTCCAGCACAACCGGCTGCACGACTGGCAGTACTTCCTCGGCTTCACCGAGAACACCTGGAACTCGCAGGCCGACAACTTCGGGAACACCGGCCCGCTCCAGGAGAACGATCCGCTGATCGGTGATGTCCAGGCCGGCGCGTTGATTCCGGGCGTCCGCGACAACGCGAACATGATCACGATGGGCGATGGCACGTCGTCGATCACGAACATGTACCTCTGGCAGGCGTTCGCCGGCTCGTTCTACCCGCCCTGCGCGGACGGTGACTACGACACCGGCATCATCGGCCATGAGTTCGGTCACATGGTCGAGAACCGGATGATCGGCAAGGGCACCGGCCGGAACGGGTTCCACGCCGGCTCGATGGGCGAGGCGTTCGGCGACCTGAACGGGATGGAGTACCAGAACGAAAACGGCTTCGTTCCGACCAGCGACGAGAACCCCTTCGCGGTCGGCGTCTACGCAACCGGGAACAAGACCCACGCGATCCGTGACTACGGCATGAACTGGCCGCGCACGGGCGGGTTCCCCGCACCGGGCGTCTTTCCGGAGGTCAACCCGCTGAACTTCAGCGACGTCGGGTTCGACACACCGGGGCCGGAGGTGCACGCGGACGGCGAGATCTGGGTCGCGGTGAACTTCGACGTTCGCCAGGCGCTCGGCGCGAAGTACAACGCGTCGTTCCCGGTCAATGACAAGACGCTCCAGTCGAAGTGCGCGAACGGCGTGCTTCCGCCGGAGAACTGCCCGGGCAACCGCCGCTGGTTCCAGCTCGTGCACGACGCGATGCTGCTGATGTCGACGTCTCCGACGATGCTCGACGCAAGGGACGCGATGCTGGCGTCCGACGTCACGCGGTTCGGCGGAGCGAACCAGGCAGAGATCTGGAACGCCTTCGCCCGCCGCGGCTTCGGCCGGTTCGCGGCGCTCCACAGCGCTCCGGACGCGCCGGCATTCAACGACACCGAGCCGGTGGCGGACTTCTCGTCCGACCACGCGAACAACGCCACCATCACCTTCGACCTCCGGGCGAAGGAAGGCGGCGGTGCAGTCGTCGGCAACGTCTACGTCGGCCATTACGAGGCCCGTGTCTCGCCGATCGCCGATACGAACCCGGCGACGTCGAACTCGGGCATCGACGTGAATCGCGATGCCACGGCACAGTTCGTTCCGGGGACGTACGAGTTCCTGGCGGTTGCTCCCGGCTACGGCTTCGCACGCTTCACCGCGGTGTTTGCTCCTGGGCAAACGCGGACGGTGACGGTTCAGATGCCGACCAACTGGGCCTCGGCCGCACAGGGTGCGACGGCGACCGGCGACGGCACGAATCCCGGCGCCGCCATCGACGAAACCGAAGCGACGAACTGGTTCGCCGACGGCCGCAACCCGGCAGACAACACGTTGTCGTTGATCGCGGGAAAGAAGATCACCGTCGATCTCGCGGGAACCGCCCCGCATCCGATCACGCACGTCCAGGTCAGCGCGATGATCTCGCCGGGGAACAACCGGTTCACGGCGCTGCGCGCCTTCGAGATCTGGGCGTGCCATGCGAGCGGAGCGGTCACCTGTGCGAGCGACGGCGACTTCACGAAGGTGTACACGAGCGCGGCCAACGCCTTCCCGGGCGACCAGCCCCGGCCCGTGGCACCCGAGATGATCCTGCGTGACTTCGCCATCCCGACGACACCGGCGACGCACCTGCAGCTGCGGGTTCTCACCAGCCAGTGCACTGGGAATCCGGCGTACCAGGGCGATCAGGACAACGATCCGCTCGTGAACGCCGACTGCGACTCGAACGTCACCGCGGCTGCAAGCCGGCGGTTCGTCCGGGCCGCGGAGCTGCAGGCGTTCACGACGGACGCGAACGTCCCCGGGCCGCCGGTCGTGACGCCTCCCCCGCCGTCGCCACAGCCGCCGCCGAAGACGAAGCCGAAGCGGCACTGTGTCGTGCCGCGTACGAAGGGAATGCTCGAGCGTCGTGCCCGCGGAAAGATCAAGCGGGCGGGGTGCCGCGTCGGGAAGGTCAAGCGAGTGGCCTCCCGGAAGATGCGAGCCGGTCGGGTGCTCGCTCAGTCACCGCGCGCAGGCGCGAGACGTGCCCTCGGCGCACGCGTCAACCTGGTGGTCAGCAAGGGCCGAGCGTCGAAGGCCCGCTCCACTCGCTAGCACCGGAGCAGCTGATTAGAGCGAAGAGGGCCGGCGAAAGCCGGCCCTCTTCCCTTACTGACTACAGACGAAGGACGAGTACTGGAACGAGAGCGAAGCGCGGCTGCCGCGGCTCCCGATCGCGCCGGCATGGAACCCGTTGCACGTGTTCGCGTTGCCGAAGCTGACCATGAAGCCGCCGCGCTTGCCGGCCGTCACCTGCCGCTTCATCTTCTTGCCTAGCACGAGCTTGACCGTCACGGTCACGCGCTCCCCGGGCTCGAACTCGGTTCCGCGAATCCGCAGCGGCTGGATCCCAGTCGGCTGGAGCTTTGCCTTCCTGGCCTGTTCGCCCGATTGGTCGTCGCGCACCACGGTGGCAGCGATCGCCACGGGAACGGCGATCGTCAGCAGGATGGCGGCAACGAAGATCCCCTTGCGCACGATCCCCTTATACCCGCCGACGCGCGCTAGTACGCGACGGCGCCGCGGCCGTTTGCGGCGGCGTGCCGCTGCTCGTCAGCCCTGTAGCTCGATCTAACCAACGGTCCTGAGAAGACCGAGCCGAAGCCGAGCGCCTCGCCCTGCTCGCGGAACCAGCGGAACTCGTCCGGGTGTACCCAGCGATCGATCTTGGCGTGCTTGGACGAGGGCTGGAGGTACTGGCCGATCGTGACGACGTCGACGCCGTGCTCGCGGAGGTCGCGCATCGTCTCCACGACTTCATCGTTCGTCTCCCCCAGCCCGACGATGATCCCGGACTTCGTCATGACGTCGTAGTCCGCCAGCTCCTTCGCGCGTCGAAGCACCCAGAGCGCCTTGTCGTAGTCGACCTTGGCGCCCCGCATGCGCTTGTGCAGCCGGCGAACCGTCTCGATGTTGTGGTTGAAGACCTCGGGCCGTTCTGCCAGCACGGTTCGGAGCGCCTCCTCCTCGATGCCGAGGAAATCGGGAGTCAGCACCTCGACGGAGGCCGCCGGCACCTTGCGCTTGAGCGCGCGGATGGTGGCCGCATAATGGCCCGCGCCGCGGTCGGGCAGGTCGTCGCGGTCGACCGAGGTGACGACCACGTGCTTGAGCCTCATCTGGGCGGCCGTCTGCGCGAGCCGGAGCGGCTCGAGCGGATCGGGCGGGCCGTCTGGCTTGCCCGAGTGGACGTCGCACTAGCGGCAGGCCCGGGTGCAGGTGTCGCCGAGGATCTGGAAGGTGGCCGTCCCTCGGCCCCAGCACTCGGCGATGTTGGGGCCGCGAGCCTCCTCGCAGATCGTGTGCAGCGAGGCGCCGTGGATGAGCTTCCGAACGTCGAAGTACTGCGTGTTCGCGCTTGGCGCGCGAACCTTCATCCACTCGGGTCGGCGAGGCCTCTCTGCAACCGGCAACGACCGCTGCATGCCCGTCAGTCTAGTTAGGTGCGCCTACGTGCCCTTCCAGGGGTCGAGGTAGACGTCGTCGATCCGGTACGCGATGACGAGCGACCGCTCCTACCGAGCAGCGATGCCGCTCGGCGAGGCGGTGGCGGAGCTTCGGCGCGGCAGCGGAACCCAGTTCGATCCGCGCGTGGTCGAGGCGCTGATCCAGGCGCTACGAATGCCGCGAGAGCGCGTCGTGCACGGGTTGGCGCCAGCGGTCGGCGCCGTCGCCGACGGGTAGCTCCTCGAAGCGGAGCTCGAAGACCTCCTCGAGCGCTGCGGCCGCGTAAGGGCGAACTTCGTCCACGGACACGGGCCGGCCGAGCTCGTGTGCGATCGTCGTGAAGTGCGCGTCCTCTAGGCCGCACGCAGTGATCCAGTCGGTGAACGGAGCCGGGTCGAGGTCGACGTTCAGCGCATAGCCGTGCGTGGTGATCCACTTGCTGATGTGCACGCCGATCGAGGCAATCTTCCGCGGCGGCTTCTCGAGCCAGATTCCTGTCAGCCCCTCGAGTCGCGTCGCCTCGACGCCAAACGGCGCGAGCGTTCGAATCAGCGCCTCCTCGAGATCGCGGCAGTAGCGCTTGACGTCCTCGCCGTGCCGCTTGAGGTCGAAGATCGGGTAGCAAACGAGCTGCCCCGGACCGTGGTACGTCGACTTGCCGCCGCGGTCCGTCTCCACGATCTCCACGTCCGAGCCCTCCGGAAGGTGCAGTTCGCCCGTCTCCGTCCGGCGACCGAGGGTAATGACCGGCGGATGCTCGAGCAGGAGCACGGTGTCCGGAATTGCGTCCTCCGCCACCGCGCCAGCGAGCGCTCGCTGGAGATTCCACGCCTCGCGATAGGGGACGCGGCCGAGGTTCATCAGGTACGCCATCGGTACCTGCAGTCTGCCCGTTCGTGTCAGCCGGACGAAGACGCCGCGCCGCTCACCTCGGCCGTTTTCGCGCCCCACTCCGCGGGATCGACGTCGCGAATGTGCTGTGCGAAGAACCAGATATGGCCGTCGAGGTCCTCGACCTGGTAGCGGCGGTCGCCGTAGACCTGGTCCTTGGGCTCGGCGAGCACGTTTGCGCCGGCCTCTTTCGCACGTTCGTAGTGCGCGTCGACGTCTTGACGTAGGCGTGGACGAAGATGTGCCGCGCGCCGCCCGTCTGCTTGGGCCCCTGATAGTCGCCGCCGGGCGCGCCGAGCATGATCCAGCCGCCCTCGAGCTCGAGCTCCGCGTGATTCACCTTTCCGTCGTCGCCGGTGGAGCGGAGTGTCTCGGTGAACCCGAACACCCGCGTCAGCCACTCGATCGCGGCGTCCGCGTCCTCATACGCCAGGTATGGAGCGATCGGCGCGTAGGCCATCAGTACGAGACCTCGTCCCACGTCTCGAGGTTCTCACGCAGTTCCTTCATGAACTGAGCGGCGTAGGCGCCGTCGACCAGGCGGTGGTCGTACGAGAGGCAGAGGTTCATCATCGGCCGGATCGCGATCACGTCGTTCCCGCGATCGTCCTGGACGACGACGGGTCGTTTCACGAGCGCCTCGACGTCGAGGATGGCGACCTGCGGCTGGCTGATGATCGGGGTGCCGATGATCGCGCCCCATCCGCCCGGGTTCGTGATCGTGAAGGAGCCGCCCTGGACGTCGTCGGGCGTCAGCTTCTTGTTGCGCGCCCGCTCCGCGACGTCGACGATCGCACGCGCGAGGCCGAGCAGGTTCATGCCCTCGGCGTTCTTGATCACCGGCACGATCAGCCCCTTGCCGCCTTCGAGCGCCACGGCGACGCCGAGGTTCACGTACTGCTTGGCGATG
>JBKPFU010000119.1:0-4441 GCA_046728975.1 Actinomycetota bacterium
GACGAGCGGCTGTTCAAGGCTTTTCGCCAGCGGTTCGATCGCCTCGCCGCCGCGACCGCGCTGCTCTCGTTGGAGCGTCTGTGCGAGGAGATCGTCACCGCGCACGACTACGACCTCGCCGTCCTCGCGCAGTGGGACGGACGGCGCCGCTACGCGAACCTGCGGAAGCTCGGTCGCCTCGCGCGGTCGTACGAGGAGCTCCGGGGCGCTGACATCGAGGGGTTCGTCCGTTTCCTGCGCGACCAGGACGAGGCGGGAGCGAAGGAGCTCGAGGCCGTGGCCGAGGAGGAGGACGCGGACGTCGTCCGGCTGTTGACGATCCACGCTGCGAAGGGGCTCGAGTTCAAGGTGGTCGTGGTCGCGGACGCGGGGCGGGAACGCATGACGCCCTCGGCCGACGAGATCCTGGCGCTGCCCGACGGGCGCGTCGGCTTCCGCGTCGCCGATCCGATCACGGGGCGACGCGTTGGCTCGACCGAGTACGAGTCGGTCAAGGAGGCGAACCGTGTGGAGGCCGAAGCCGAGCGGCGACGGCTCTACTACGTCGCCATGACCCGTGCGGTCGATCGCCTGATCGTCGCGGGGTCTGTGGATCCCGAGAAGGCAAGCGACCGGACGCCGATCGAGTGGGTGCTGAGGCGACTCGATCTCGAATTCGGCGACGGCGACATCCAGGAGCTCGATCGTGAGGGAGCTCGGATTCTGGTCCGCGTCGATCGCTATCGCCCCAAGGCCGTCGCGGCAGAGCCAGAGGCTCTTCCGGGAGATGCTCAGTTGGAGCTGTTCGCGCAGGAGGGAGGCGAGCTTGCGCCGCTTGCCCCTGCGCTTCCGGAGCTCACGCCGATCGCGGAGCCGCCCCTCCATCACGTTCGCACACTTTCCTACAGCGCTCTATCGCTCTACGCCCGCTGCTCGTACCGCTACTACGCGGAACGGGTCGTCGGCATGCGGCCGGCCGACGGCGCCGGCAGCGTTCCCGGTCAGGAGGGCCTGGCCGCAACCGAGATCGGCGACGCCGTGCACCGGTTGCTCGAACAGGTCGACCTTCGCGAACCGGCGGCGCCGGACCTGGCGCAGGTGCGCTCGTGGTACCCGGCGGCAACCGATCACGAGCTGGAGCGCATCCGCACGCTGGTCTCGGCGTACTGCGGCTCCGCGCTCGCGCGGCGGATCGCGCAGCTCGAAGGCGCGGTGGTCGAGCGGCCCTTCGCCTTCGAGCACGACGGTGTGCTGTTGCACGGTCGGCTCGATGTCCTGCACCGTGCGGACGGACGTGCTCTCGTCGTCGACTACAAGACGAACGTGCTCGAGGAGACCGAGCCCGACGAGGTCGTGGAGCAGGACTACCGCCTTCAGCGGCTCGTGTACGCGCTCGCGTGCCTTCGCGACGGCGCCGACGAGGTCGAGATCCTCTACCAGTTCCTCGAGCGTCCAGATGACGTGATCGCGGCGACGTTTCCTGGAAACGATGTTCCCGCCCTCGAAGCCGATCTGTCCGCGGCGATCGCGGATATCCAGGCGGGCGTATTCCGGCCGACCCCGAGCGAGTCGACGTGCGCGGGCTGTCCGGCACTGGACCTCGTCTGCGCGGGCCCCCGCCTGCGGAACGGCGGCGCCGCCGTCACGGTCGCCGAGCCCGTCGCGGGTGCCGCGTAGCTACATACGGGAGGCGCGGCGGCGCGTCGGCCCGAAGCGCGAGCGGGTCGGCCCGATCATCGAGCGGCTCGCGCGGGAGCATCCGGACGCGAAGATCGCGCTGCAGTTCGGCGACGAGGTTCAGCTGCTCGTCGCGGTGATGCTGTCGGCGCAGACGACCGACGTGAACGTCAACCGTGTCACCGAGCGCCTCTTCCGCAAGTACCGCCGGCCGGAGGACTACCTCGCCGTGCCGGTCGAGGAGCTCGAGCGCGATATCTACGCCACCGGCTTCTTCCGCCAGAAGGCGAAGGCGCTGCGCGGGACGATGCGGATGCTCATCGAAGAGTTCGACGGCCGCGTGCCGCGCAAGCTCGAGGACCTCCTCCTCCTGCCGGGCGTGGCGCGGAAGACGGCCAACGTCGTGGCGGCGGAGCTTGGCGAGCCGCAGGGGATCGTCGTCGACACCCACGTGCGGCGGCTGTCACAGCGCCTGGGCCTAACGCGTCACGAAGATCCGGTCAAGATCGAGCGCGACCTCGAGCGGCTCGTACCGCCCGAGCACTGGCGGCTCTTCCCGCACCTCTTGATCTGGCACGGTCGCCGCGTCTGCCTGGCGCGCCTCCCTCGTTGCGAGGACTGCGTCGTGAACGACCTCTGTCCGTCGAGCCGCGTCTAGGCGCTAACGGGGCGATAAGGCGACCAGGAGCCCGCCGTCCTCGTCGTAGGCGGGGAAGAAGTCTGCGGTGACTTCCTTCGGGTTTCCCGCCCGCGTACGCAGCTCCAGCTGCTCGCCCATTCGACGGACGCCCCAGTCGAGCGCGAGCTTGGCCGGATTCCGCTGCTCGTCGAAGCCGTTGAGGCCGAACGCCTCGAGCACGTCTCGGCCCATGAGGTCAGCCTCGGAGAAGCCTGTGAGCTCGAAGACGCCGCGGCCGCTGGCAAGGATCCGGCCGGCCTTGTCGCAGACGACGAAGCCGGTGTTCGGGCCGGGGTAGTAGTCGTCCATCAGCTCGAACAAGAACCCGAAGCCGCACCGGTGGCACGAGACCACCTGTCCGCTCAAGCCTTCCATGCGGTCGTGATCGACCGAGCGCTCCTTGCAGTTCGGACAGATGAAGTACGGCACGGCCGTAGGTTAGATCCAGCCCTTGCGTCTGAAGAAGACCAACTGCGCAATCGTGACTACGACGATGACCCCCCACGACCAGAGGTAGCCGAGATACCAGTGGAGCTCGGGCATGTGCTCGAAATTCTGACCGTAGACGCCGACGACGAATGTCGGGAAGAGGACGATCGACGCGATAGCGGTTAGCTTCTTCGTCACGTCATTCTGATCGTTCGAGATTTTTGCCTGGAGGTAATCGCGCGCTCCGACCGCGAGATCGCGCGAGAGCTCGAGCCCGTCGTAGGCGCGCATGATCTTGTCGTAGGCGCCGAAGAACTGAAGATCGACCTCTCGCGGGAATAGTCGCGGCCGTTCGCGAAGGACAAGGCCGGCTCTCTCAAGCTCGATGCGATCGTCCGCCACCGCGCGTACTGCGTCGCGCGTGGGGCCGAGTGACTTCAGGATCCGGAGAACGTCGTGGCGCAGCCCGGACAGGCGCGCACGGATCTCGCCGGCCGGCCTTGTTTCGATCGCGTCTTCGACCTCGTCGATCTCGGCGTTCAGGTCGTCGACGAGGTCGAGGTAGCGGTCGGCAATCTCGTCAACGAGGTGATAGAGCATGATCCCGGCCAAGGGCTCCTCGCGCGCACACGCCTCGCGCAGATGCGCGGGGTCGAAGGGGTCCTCACCGCCGGGCGGCGTCTTTCGGACCGTCAGGACGGTCTCTTCGGTCAGCACGACGTCCACCTCTTGATAGAAGACGCGATCCTCGCGCGGGTCTACCTTCGCCGCGAGAAACACACCCCAGACGTACGCGCCGTGGGTCTCCAGCCTCGGCCTCGGAAGCTCGCGCTCCCCGGTCGGCCTGCGGACGAGCTGTTCGACGACGTCCGGATGCAGCTCGGCCGGAGCCGCCTCTGTGACCGACGCCTCATCCGGATCGAGGAGGTCGATCCACTCCGCCATGTCGGCGAGGCTAGCCTCGAGGTCGGCTAGACCTCGGCCGGCTCGGCTTCGGCGGCCTCGACACGTGGCGCCGTGAGGGCCGTCCCCGCGTGGCCTTCCTCGGCAGCGAGGAAGCGCTCGGCGTCGAGCGCCGCCATCGAGCCGGAGCCGGCGGCGGTCACGGCCTGCCGGTAGACGTAGTCCTGCACGTCGCCGGCGGCGAAGACGCCGGGCAGGTTCGTCTCCGCCGAATGCGCCTTGGTGACCAGGTAACCGGCCTCGTCATGGTCGAGCCAATCGAGGAAGAGGTTCGTGTTCGGGTCGTGGCCGATCGCGACGAACAGGCCCTGCGCCTCGAGCTCGGAGATCTCGTCGGTAACGGTGTCGCGCAGCCGGACGCCGGTCATCGCGCCGTCGTTGCCTGACAGCACCTCATCGACCACCGCGTTCAGGACCCACTCGATCTTCTCGTTCTGGCGGGCACGGTCGAGCATGATCTGCGACGCGCGGAACTCCTCGCGCCGGTGAACGACCGTCACCTTCGACGCGAACTTCGTGAGGAAGATTGCCTCCTCCATCGCCGAGTCGCCGCCGCCGACGACGATCACTTCCCTGTCGCGGTAGAACGGCCCGTCGCAGGTGGCGCAATAGGTCACGCCGCGGCCGTGCAGCGCCTGCTCCGAAGGCAATCCGAGCTGCCGGGCGCTTGCGCCCGTCGCCACGACGACTGCCTTCGCCAGATGCTCGTCATCG
>JBKPFU010000120.1:0-6708 GCA_046728975.1 Actinomycetota bacterium
TCGTGGGCGTGGAGGACCAAGCGTGTGGGGTCGCCGTCGTAGGCCCTCCCGTTCAGGTAGGTCCTGAAGGGCTTCGAAGCCGTCGCGCAATAGCCGCCGATGCACTTCGGCGTGAAGCGAACGCCCCAGATCCCGATGAACTGGCCAAGCGTGTAGTCCTTGACCGCCGGGGCCTCGACGTGGATGACGCCGCGCGTGTCGTGGGTGTGCAGCTCCGTGATCCACTCGCCGTCGTAGATGCCGGCATTCGCGGGAACGAGCGTCTTCTTGCCATTGATGAAGATGTCGAGGTGCGCGTGGATGTGAAAGTTCAATGCCTCGGCGGGAAGCTGGTCGAGGTCGAGCGGTCCCAATCGATCGGGCATGTGGTTGTACTCGACCGGCCACGGGGCCGGGCCCGTCTGAAGGCCGGGGAGGCCGCTGATCGGGATGGCCGGGCCGACCCTGCCCGCGGCGCTGGTCTCGTCCTTGCCGACGACGAAGACGAGAATCAGAGCGACGATGAGCCCGATGACCCCTGAAGCGCCGAACGCGAGCAGGAGCAGATAGCGCCGCCGCTCGTCCGTCGTCCGTGTCGGTGCGGTCTGTCGACGCTGCGGTGCCTGAACTCGCCTCGGCGGCGGCGGCGTACGGGTTTTCTTGGCCACGCGGAGGCAGGCTAGCAGCCGCGGATTGCGGCTTATACTCGCCCGGAACGCATCCAAAAGGAGGAACGAATGGGTTGGTTGGACAAGCTGCTCGGCCGCGGCAAGAAGGCCGCCGGGGACGTCAAGGACGACCCCGAGATGCGCCAGGAAGGCATGCATCAGGAGCAGGAAGCGATGGCCGAGGATCGCGCCGCGAGCGCCGAGGAGATCGCCCAGCAGGAGCGCGAGCGCGCCGCGGAGCATCGCACAGAGCGCGACACGCCGTAGCGAAGCCGAAAGCTGATCCGTCCGACGCCGCAGCTAGCGTTCTGCGGCCATGCTCGGATTCGTCGTCGTACTGATCGTCCTAGCCGCCGTCGGCGCGCTTGCTTACTGGCTGCCGCGCGCCCTCGCGGCCCTGCGCGTCGAGTCGGCGGCGCAGCTCGCGGAGCGCAATGCGGAGATGGAGCGCCGGCTCCAGGGCCTCAACGAGACGATGGACCGACGCCTCGCGGCGCTCGACACGAAGGTCGACCACCGCCTCGAAAGCGCCTCGAAGACGACAACCGAGGTGCACGAGCGGCTGGTCAAGCTGGACGAGGCGAACGCGCAGATGCTCGAGCGCGCGAAGGAGCTCTCGCGGCTCGAGCACGCGCTCCGGCCCCCGAAGGCGCGCGGCGGCTTCGGAGAGCTGCTCTTGGAGAACCTCCTGCGCGACCGGCTCCCCGCGACGGCATTCTCGCTGCAGCACGGGTTCAAGAGCGGCGAGCGCGTCGACGCCGTCATCCGCGTCAACCAACTCGTTCCCGTCGACGCGAAGTTCCCACTCGACAACTTCGCGCGGCTCGTCGAGGCGCAGGACGCGGCGGAACGCGAGCTCTACGAGAAGGCGTTCGCGCGCGACGTGAAGGGCCACATCGACGCGATCGCTCAGAAGTACATCCGGCCCGACGAAGGCACGTACGACTTCGCGTTCATGTATCTGCCGTCGGAGGCGGTCTACTACGAGCTCGCGTGCGGGAAGACCGGCGAGCTCCTTCGCTACGCGCACGAGCGGCAGGTCGTCCCGGTCTCGCCGTCTACGTTCACGGCATACCTGCAGATGATCGTGCTCGGGTTGAAGGGCCTCCAGATCGAGCAGCACGCGCATGAGGTCATGGCGTACTGCGCGCAGCTCCAGAAAGACTTTGGCCGCTTCCGGGAAGATTTCGACCTGATCGGCAAGCACCTCGGGAACGCGCAAGACCGATTCACGGACGCCGAGAAGCGGCTCGACAGATTCGAGACGAAGCTCGAGCAAGCGGCCGACTCGCCCGCCGTCGAGAAGGGCGACGTGGTCGCCGAGCTGCCCCGCGCAGCGGACGCGGCGTAGCTTCTACGCTGCGGCAGCTGGGGCGCTGCTTGGCGCTTGGGGTTACGCCGCGGCCGGTTGCTGCTCGCGCAGGTAGCGGATGAGCCCGCCGGCGACGGCAATCTCGCGTTCGCGCGGGAGCAGGTCGTGCGTCAGCGTGATCGAGTCCTCGCCGTCGATCTCGGCCTCGAGCTCGTCTTCACCCTCGGCGATCGAGTGGAGCCGGTCGATCTTCCACGTCTGCCCTAGCTCGGTCCTGTCGTAATCCGACTCGTCCTTGAAGAGCAGCGGGAGGATCCCCTGGGCAATGAGGTTGCGGCGGTGGATGCGGGCGAAGCTCTTCGCGATCACCGCGCGGACGCCGAGCTGCGCGGGCGCCAGAGCGGCGTGCTCGCGGCTCGACCCTTGCCCGTAGTTGTGGCCGGCGACGATGAAGCCTCCACCCCACTCCTTCGCCCGCCGCGGGAACTCAGGATCACGGTGCTGGAATGTGAACTCCGCGATCGCCGGCACGTTCGACCGGTACGCCATCACGGTCGCCCCGTCCGGCGAGAGATCGCCCGTCGAGATGTCGTCGGGCGCGACGATCAGCACCCGCAGCTCCAGCGTGTCCGGAAGCGGCTTCTGCTCCGGCGGAGGATGGATGTTCGGCCCACGGGGGATCTCGATCGATCCCGCCTCCTCCGCCGGCGCCGGCTGGAGGATGTGCTTCTGTACCACCTCCGGCCGTGCCGGTGGACGCTCGGGAAGCTCCGGATGCGACAGCTCGCGTGGGTCGGAGATCAGTCCCGCACGCATCGAAGCCGCCGCAACCGCGGGGGAGCAGAGGTAGACCTGATCGTCGGCCGTGCCGCTGCGGCCCGGGAAGTTCCGGTTGAACGTCCGCAGCGAGTTCGACCCCGACGGCGGCGCCTGGCCCATGCCTACACATGGCCCGCAGGCGGGCTCCAACATCCGAACACCGGCCATCAAGAGGTCGACGTACGTGCCCGAGCGCGTGATCTGATCGAGAATCTGCCGCGAGCCGGGCGTCGCGGTCGCCGAGACGAGATTCTCCGAGATCCGCTCGCCCCGCAGCACCGCCCCGCAGATCGCGAGATCCTCGTAGGACGAGTTGACCGACGAGCCGATGCAGACCTGCTGGATCGGCGTACCGACGAGCTCCTCGACAAAGACGACGTTCCCCGGGCTCGACGGCGTCGCGACGAGCGGAGCAAGCTCGGCGAGGTCGATGTGCTCCTCCTCGTCGAAATCGCCGGTGTCGCCGGTAGCGAGCTCCACGAAGTCCTCGGCACGCTGTTGCTCGTCCAGCCACCGGCGCGTCTCGTTGTCGGCGGGGAAGATCGCGCCCGTCGCTCCGAGCTCGGCGATCATGTTCGCGACCGTCCCGCGCTCGGTGTAACTGAGCGTGTGCACACCCGGCCCGGTGAACTCGAAGATGGCGCCTCGACCTCCGCGGACACCGCGACGCCGCAGGAGCTCGAGGATCACATCTTTGGCCTGAATCCACGGCCGCGGGAGCTCGTTCTCGAGAAAGACGCCGACGATCTTCGGGCAGGGCAGCTCGAACGGATGTCCGGCCATGCAAACCGCCACGTCGAGGCCGCCTGCACCGATCGCGACCATCCCGCAGGACCCCGACTGCGTCGTGTGGGAGTCGGCGCCGACGAGCGTCTGCCCAGGTCGTGCAAAACGCTCGCAGTGCACGTAGTGGCAGATCCCGTTTCCGGGCCGCGAGAACCACGCCCCGTACTTCGCCGCCATCGCCTGGAGAAAGCGGTGATCGTCAGGGTTCTTGAAGTCGATCTGGAGGATGTTGTGGTCGACGTAGACGACGGCGGTGTCGACCTGGATGCGCTCGACCCCGAACAGCTCGAACTGCATCATCGCCATCGTCCCGGTGGCGTCCTGCGCCAGCGCCTGGTCCATCCGCAGCGCGATCTCCTGCCCCGGCATGAGCTCGCCGCGCTCCAAGTGCTCTTCGAGGATCGTGCGTGCGAGCGAGGCCATCGCCGCTAGCTTAGTGGCTCCGGATCGCTCGGCAGCCGCGACCAGACCTCGAAGTCTCTGCGCATCCCCTGTTTGAAATAGACCGATCGCAGGACGCCTTCGCGGACATACCCTGCGCGCTCGGCGACGCGGCTCGAGGCGCGATTGTCCACCGCGATCCTCAGCTCGATTCGCAGCGCCCCGAGTTCTGAGAACGCCCACTCGGTCAGCAGCCGCAGCGCACGACGAGCGACGCCGCGGCCGCGCGCCTCCGGCGCGACGACGTACCCCAGTTCAACCGTCTGCGCGGGGCGGTCGATCTGGACCGCGAGCGCCAATCCGAGGAACGTCCCGTCGCCGTCTACGACGGCGAAGCCCTCGCGTTTTCCCTCCGCGCGTCCCTCCTCGTAGCGCCCGAGCCAGCTCCGCGCGAACCCGGACGGCGGCGGCACCGGAACGAACGTCTCGCGCTGAACGTCGGCGTCCTCGATCAAGCGTGACACTGCGTCGAGATGCGCCTCCGAGAAAGGCTCTAGGTGGATGTCACCCAGCGTTAGAACCTGAGCAGCGCGCCGATCCCTTCGACCGGCTCGAGGTCCTGATGGTGGACGAGGGCCAGCACGGTGCCTCCGTGCGCCAGGGTCTGGTGGACCGCGAGGTCGAGGCCGTCCTCTCGCTCCTCCATGCGGGTCCCGTCGAGCGGGCACGAGCCACCCTCGGCGCCGACCCGCCCGCACGCGGGGCATTGCCAGGCGTTGCGGTCGGCGCCATCCTGGAACAGGAGCAGCTCGACGCGCCCGTCGGACGCCGCCTCCAGCGTTTGCGGCCAGCCGGCGGAGGCACGGCCGTTCCGGCCGGCCTCGGAACGCCAGCGCTCGACCGCGTCCTGCTCCTGCTTCGCGCGCCATTTCTCCAGGACGGGTCGGGCTTCGCGGAGCAACTCGGCCGGAGTCGCGTGGGCTTCTGCCTGGGTCCAGCCCACGATCGCCGACTTGACCTCGTGGGAGAGCAGCTCCTCGAACTCGGCCGCGGTCTCCTCGCTCGACACGACGACGATCCCGGCCCGGCGCAGGCGGCGCACCTGCTGATCGAGGAGCTCCGACACGGCGCGCAGATGCTCGAGCACGTGCGATTCGATGTGGCGCTGGTAGCGCGCCTGCGACCAGCCGCCTTGGTCGTGGCGCCGGAGCTGCTCGTCGAACTGGTTCGCGACCTCCTCGAGCCGGCCGGCGCGGAGCCGGTACACATCGCCGCGCTCGCGCCCGACGGCGACCACGAGCGCGCCCTCGCCGCGTCCAACGAGGGGTATGAGCGGCGCCAGATAGAGCTCCCTCCCAACGCGAACGCGGTCGTCGACCGGCTCGCTCAGCGGCAAGGGTTGCCAGAGGTTGTCGAGACCCGCGCAGAAGACGGTGAGCCCGCGGGCCCCGTCCCGTGTGAATTCGTCGCCGTAATACCGCTGGATGCGCGCGAAGTCCGAGAGCAGCGCCTCGCGCTGCCCGTGCGTCAGCTCAGGCCGGTTGGCCGCTGCGCGCTTCTCCGCCTGGTCGAGCAGCGAGTTGACGCGTGTGTCGGCGTCGGCGGGCGTCGGCGTGTCGCTTGGGTCGAGCCCGACGTAGAAGCTGATCGCGCAGCCCTTCTCTGCGCGGAACCCGGCGAGATCGCGAAGACTCTCCCAACTGACCGTTGCGGCCAACACGCCTCCCTTTACCGGAAAGCGGCGATTGTATGCGCGTGCGCATCCTGACGATCGGCCACGGCACGCGGCCCGCGGAGGAGCTCGTGCAGTGCCTGCGTGACGCGGGCGCGCAGACCCTGGTCGACGTTCGCCGGTTCCCCGGCTCTCGCCGCAACCCCCAGTTCAACCAGGCGGCCGTCGCGGA
Organism: Actinomycetota bacterium; assembly: GCA_046728975.1. GTDB lineage: Bacteria > Actinomycetota > Thermoleophilia > Gaiellales > Gaiellaceae > JBKPFU01. Next base: position 5,850 of record JBKPFU010000120.1, read on the forward strand.
GACGCTGGGCGCGGCCGGGATCGATTACCGGCACGTCGTCGAGCTCGGGGGCCGCCGTTCGCGCGAGCAGGGCGAGGAGCGGTTTGGCTGCATCCGCACCCCGGCTTTCCGCAGCTATGCGGCGCGCATGGGCTCGCGGGAATGGCAGGGAGCGCTGGAGAGCGCGCTCGCCGAGCCGTCGGTCTGCTTCATGTGCGCCGAGACGGCGTGGCCGCGGTGCCACCGGCGGTTGATCGCCGAGCTGCTCGTCGCCCGCGGCCACGAGGTCGTGCACCTGATCCGCCCGCACGAGCTCCAGCGGCACCGCATGACCGACGAAAGCGAGGTTCGGGACGGCAAGCTGTATCTCTGCGGCGCGCTCGTCGCCTAGGCATCGAGGAAGTTTCGACCGACGGACATCGTTTAATACAACAGTTATGAAAAATCGTTTTCCCGTGCGCGAATTGATCATCGTCGGCGGCGGCCCCGCCGGCTATACGGCTGCGCTGTACGCGGCGCGCGCAAACCTGCATCCGCTCGTGATCGAGGGATTCAACTGGGGCGGTCAGCTCATGATCACGAGCGACGTCGAGAACTACCCGGGTTATTCCGACGGGGTTCTCGGGCCCCAGATGATGCAGGACTTCAGGCGCCAGGCAGAGCGGTTCGGCGCCGAGTTCATCACCGACGACGTGACGCGCGTCGACTTGTCTGAACGCCCTTACAAGGTCTTCATCGGCGATGACGAGCATCTGGCGAAGGCAGTCGTCGTGGCGACGGGCGCAAGCGCCCGGCAGCTCGGATTGCCTTCGGAGCAGGCGCTGCACGGCCGCGGCGTGACCTATTGCGCCACCTGCGACGGGCCGTTCTACCGCGACAG
>JBKPFU010000121.1:0-4267 GCA_046728975.1 Actinomycetota bacterium
TCGCGCGCCGGCGTTCCAACGGTGATGCTGTTCGTGCAGAGCCTCCGCGGCCTCTCCCACACGAAGCTCGAGGACACGAAGGAGGAGCACCTCGAGCTCTCCGTGCAAGCGCTTGATCGTCTCACGGAGAAGGTGATTTCATTGGTCGCCCAGCCATGAAGTTCGGCGTCACCGTCATGCCCGACCCGCCGCACTCGCGGCTCGTCGACTTGATGCAACACGCCGAGCGCCAGGGGTTCGAGTACGGCTGGACCTACGACTCGCACATCCTCTGGCAGGAGTCGTACGCGCTGCTCCCGCTCGTAGCCGCTCGGACCGAGAAGTTGAAGCTCGGCCACTGTGTCACCAATCCCGGGATCCGCGAGCCGACGATCACCGCGAGCTGGTACGCCACCATGCAAGACGTCTCGAACGGGCGGATGGTCATGGGGATCGGCCGCGGCGACTCCTCGCGGCGAGTGGTCGGCCTCAAACCGGTCAAGGTCGCGGAATTCGAGGCGAGTCTGCGGATGATCAAGGACCTCATGAACGGCCGCCCGGTCGAGTGGAACGGCAAGGAGCTCGAGCTGAAGTGGGTGAGGGAGGAACTGCCGCAGATTCCCATGCACGTCGCCGGCTACGGCCCGCGCGCGCTCGGCGTCGCGGGGCGCGTCGGCGACGGCGTGATCATCCAGCTCGCCGACCCGCAGATCATCCAGTGGATCATGGTGACGGCGCGGAAGGCGGCCGAGCAGGAGGGACGCGATCCTCAAGCGCTCGAGTGCATCGTCTGCGCGCCGAGCCACATCTCCGACGACCTCGCTGCTGCGCGCGAGCAGGTGCGCTGGTTCCCGGCGATGGTCTCCAACCACGTCATGGACCTGATCGAGCGGTACGGCGCCGACTCCGACGAGATCCCGGCGGCGCTGACGGATTACGTGAAGGCGCGCAAGTTCTACGACTACTCCGAGCACAGCCGTGTCGGCGCAAAGCACGGCGAGTTCGTCACCGACGAGATCTGCGACCGCTTCTGCGTGCTTGGAACCGCGAATCAGGCGGCGGACAAGCTGCGCGAGCTCGAGTCGATCGGCGTCGACCAGTTCAACGTCTACCTCATGACCGAGGGCCAGGAAGAGACGCTCGAGTCCTTCGGGAAAGACATCATCCCGCAGTTCACGGGCGTCGCCGCCTAGGCGTCCCAGGCCCCGATCGGGCCGCCTCCGAGGAAGAGCTTCAGGCCGTAGGCGGCCCCGGTCGCGTCCTCCTCGTCGATGAACTGCGGCTCGCGCGCGGCGACCATGCGGTGCCATGCGAGCGCGCGGGCGATGGTGCCGGTTCGATAGGCGAGGTCGGCGGCCTCGGCAAGGCCGTCGCCGAACGGCTCGAGGTAAGCGTCGCGGAGGCGCTGGAGCTCAGGCCCGCCTGGCTCGAGGTCGAGCTTCCAGGCGATCGCCCTGAGGACGACGGTGAGGGAATGGAACGGATGCGAGACGCAGCTGTCTCCCCAGTCGAAGACGAGGTAGCGGCCCTCGCGGAAGAAGACCTGCCCGTCGTGGAGGTCGTCGTGCTGGATCGTCTCCGGGATGCCGACGGCCGCGAGCTCCTGGCACATCGCCTCGATCTCAGGCAGGCGCACGCTCAGGCACTCGTGCTCGTCTGAGGACAATCCGGCGGGGTGTGCCGCGAGGAGCGTGCGCAGGTGATCGGGAAGGACCGAGAGTCGCTCGTCGGGAACGCCGAGGGCGAGGAGCCCGGTGGTGTGGGGGGCCACCGCGATCTGCAGCTGCGCGTACCCGGGGAGCAGCTTCTCCCAGTGGTGCAGGTCTGCGGGCGTTTCGATCAGCTCTCGCAGACGCATGCCTCCGTCCCGCATCAGCATCCAGCCGCGCTCGGCGTCGACATCGACTAGCTCGGGGACCCGCGTCGGCTGCAGCTCGGCGAGCTTCGCGGTCAGCCCGGCCTCGAAGCGGTGGATGGGAGCGACGGCCTTGAAGTACAGGCTTCCGTCGGCGGTCGGCACTCGAAGAACGGTCGACCACCAGCGAATGTGCGGCTGCTCGATCTCGCCTGTGACCTCGGCGCGCCCGTGGATCCACGCAGTCGCCTCGGCAAGCCACTCGGGACGCGTCCACAAGAGCGCAGACACTCGGAAGAGCCTAGAACGGACATCGCCTAGGCTTGCCACATGAGGCTCCTCGAAGCCGTCGCCGCCGCAGTAATCGCGCTCGGAATCGGAGGGTCGTCCACCGCCTCGGCCCCTTCGTTCGCCGCTCCGAGGAGCTATCCAACCGCGATCACTCCCTTTTCGGTTGCGATCGCCGATTTGAATGGCGACGGGAGACCGGACGTCGCGACGGCGAACTACGACGTTCACCGTGTTTCCGTGCTTCTCAACAGCGGGAGCGGCCGCTTCCAGCCCCGACACGAGTACGCGACCGGACTTGGGCCGCCGTCGCTCGCCGTCGGCGACGTGAACGGCGACCGCAGGCCCGACCTGGCGACGGCGAACTGGGACGACGACAGTGTCTCGGTGCTCGTCAACACCGGCGACGGCCGCTTCGAGGCCAAACGCGATTATGCAACCGGCAGCGGGCCATTCGGCGTCGCCGTCGGCGACCTGAACGGCGACGGGAAGCTCGACCTCGTGACGTCGAATAACCGGGCGTACACGGTTTCCGTCTTCCTCGGCCGCGGCGACGGCACCTTCGAGCGGAAGGTCGACCAGGCTACCGGGCGCTGGCCTCGTTCCGTCGCGATCGGAGACCTGAACGGAGACGCCAAGCCAGACCTGGCGACGACGAGCTACGAAGCCCACGCGGTCTCCGTGCTCCTGAACAACGGCGACGGCCGCTTCCGCGCCAAAGTCGACTACGCAACCGCGCGCCGGCCCCGGTCACTCGCGATTGGCGACCTCACGGGCGACGGCAAGCCGGACCTTGCGACTGCGAATTACGGCGCGCACAGCGTCTCGGTGCTCGTGAACAGGGGCGACGGCAGCTTTCGCCGGAGGGTCGACTTTGCCACCGGAGGCGGCCCGCACTCGGTCGCGATCGGCGATCTCAACGGCGACGGCAGACCGGAACTGGCGACGGCGAACTTCAATGCGAGCACCCTCTCCGTGCTCGTCAACAAGGGCGACGGCAGCTTTGAACCGAAGCTCGACTACGCGACGGGAAGCGGCCCGTTCTCGCTCGCGATCGGCGACCTCAACGGCGACGGCAGGCCCGACGTCGCGACGGCAAATGCGGACGCCGAGAGCGTCTCCGTGCTCACCACCGTGCCCGGCCTCTGCACGGTCCAGGACGTTAGGGGGAACACGCTTGCAATTGCGAGGCGGAGGCTGGCACGCGCCCACTGCCGGGCGGGCAAGATCCGGCGCGTCTGGGCGAAGTTCGTCTCAAGGGGTCGCGTCGTCGCGCAGAAGCCCAAGCCCTATACCGTGCTCGCCGGCGGCGGCACCGTCGAGCTCCTCGTCAGCCGCCGACGAAGGCTCTAGGCGCTACGACGAGCCATTGGGCGAGCAGCGCGGGTCGTGGTGGCTCGCCAGCTGAAGGAGCAGATCATGCAGCGTCTTGCGGCTCTCCGCATCGAGCGGTGCGAGCAGCTCCTCCTCAAGTCGCTGCGTGATCGCTCGCAGCTTGCCCAGTTGCCGCCGGCCCTCGGTCGTGAGCTTGACCACGTGACGGCGGCGGTCGTTCGGATCGCGCTTCCGCTCGATCAGGTCGCGCTCCTCGAGCGAGTCGAGGATTCCGACGAGCTGGCTTCGATCCAGGCCGAGGGCGTCGGCGATCGTCGCCTGCGTCTCCCGGGCCTCTTCACCGAGTAGCGCCAGGACGCTGTAGTTGTAGAGACTGAACCCCGCCTCCTCGAACTCGTGGATCGCCCGCGCCTTGAACGCAAAGCCGAGGCGCGCGATCAGAAAAGCGCTATTGGCAAGCAGCTCCTTGGGCACCCGCGCAAGCGGCTTGGTTGCGAGCTCTGGAGCGATTGTGGTCGTCATGGGAATAAGTGTAGCACCAAAGCGTTTCTTCTTGCTATCGTGGAGCGCATCAACGATAGGAGGGAGAAATCGATGAGTAGAAAGATTATGGCAGCCCCGACGGCTGTCATCGAGGGGGCGGATCCGAAGCGGTGGCTCGCCCTTGCGGTGATCGTCGCTGCGCAGTTCATGGTCGTCCTCGACGTGGCGATCGTGAACGTCGCTCTACCGTCGATCAAGACGGATCTCGACTTCTCGCAGGAGAGCCTGCAGTGGGTGATCACCGCGTACTCGATCTTCTTCGGGGGC
>JBKPFU010000122.1:0-9628 GCA_046728975.1 Actinomycetota bacterium
GAGAGCAGCGAGTCCTCGGGGGACGGGGCCGCGCCCCCCGAGGTTCTTTCCTCGGCCGCGCGCAGCGCAAGGCGCGCGCGCCGTCCCGCGGAGCGCCGCCGGTTGCGGGCCTCGTTCGCGACGATCTGCAGGAGCCACGGCCTGAGCGGCTCGCCGCTCCGGAAGCGGCCGAAGGCGTAGAACGCCTTGACGAACCCGTCCTGCGCCGCCTCCTCGGCGTCCGCCTCGTTCCCGGTGATCAGGTAGGCGGTTCTGAATGCGATCCCCTGGTATGCCTGCACGAGCTCTCCGTACGCTTCCGCGTCGCCTGATTTAGCTCGTTCGACGAGCTCCTCTTCTGGTAGTGGTCGGCCCACCACTGGCGGATATACACCGCCGCGCAACGGAGGGTTCCAGCCGACCGCGCGACGGTGCTACCCTCCGCGCCGCGCGGGCCGTACCGCACGGCCGCACGGGCAATGGGTCCAACCACAGGAGGGAGTCCTTGAGAATCAAGTCTCGATGGCACCCGCGGGCTGCGCTGCTGTTTGCATTCGCCGCCCTCGGGTTCCTGTTGATGGTCACGCCGGGACTCGCAGGCTCGTCGAGTTCGACGGGCCGCTCGTCCGAGCGTGATCTCGAGAAAGCCGCCGAAGGTACGTTCGAGGTGCTCGAGGCGGCAGAGCAGTACGCCGAAGCGCGCACGGCGCCGGCCGACGAGGTCGACCCGGGAGCGTTCAGCGGCGCCTATGCGGCGGCGAGGGCGCTGCCGGTCGTCGGCGGCGCCTGGAGCGAAATCACGACGAAGCCCTACGACAGCGACGCCCAGGGGTACCGCGATCCCGTGTGGTCAAACTCGGGCGGCGGAGCAGGACTCGTCGGCGGCCGGACAACGACGCTCGCGCTGGACGGCAACGTCCTCTACGCGGGCTCGGCCGACGGCGGTGTGTGGAAGCGCACCAACGGCACGTGGACGCCGCTCCTCGACGATGCGCCGAGCCTGTCGATCGGCGACATCAAGGTCAACAACCACGCACTGTGGGTGGGAACCGGTGAGGCGAACACGAGCTCCGACTCGTACGCCGGCACCGGCGTGCTCGTCTCGACCGACGGCGGTGCGCATTTCAGCCGCGTCGGCGGCGACGAGCTCCAGAACACGCTCGTCCGGCGGATCGTCTTCGACGGCGCCGGCCGGGTCTACGTGGCCACGAGCAAGGGTCTCTTCCGGCGCTCGCTGAGCGCGCCGCTGACGGACCCGTGGACGCGCGTCCTCTATCCCGCGAACTGCTCGCAGTCCGGGGCTACGCCTGACACGAGGTATGTCAGCGATGTTGTCGTCACGCCGGGCAGCGGCGGCCGCCAGGTCGTCGCGGTGATCGGCTGGCGCGCCGGCTCGGTCTGCAACGGCTTCTACATCTCGAACGACTTCGGCCAGACGTTTAGCCGGGTCACCGTCAGTGGAGCGCTCAACGACGGCGACCTCGGCCGCACAACGCTCGCGTACTCGTCGGACGGGTCGAAGCTGTACGCCCTCGTCCAGTCGGCCTCGATGTTCAACCATGCCAAGACCGACTTCGGCGGCACCGTGCTGCAGGGTGTCTACGTCTCGCCGACCGGCAACCCGCTGGGGCCGTACAACAAGATCGCGGAGTGGCGGAAGCTCGCCAACTCCGGCTCTGCGCTGAAGCTAGGGCTGGGTTTCCACCCCGGCGTCCAGGCCTGGTACAACCAGTTCCTCGCCGTCGACCCGAACGACGCGAACCACGTCTACCTCGGGCTCGAGGAGTCGTTTGAGACGACCGACGGTGGCACGAGCTGGACGGCGATCGGCCCGTACTGGAACTTCGGCCTGCCGTGCGCGGCAAACGGGCTGGACAGCTGCGGCAAGACGCCGCATCCCGACCAGCATGCGATCGCGATCGACGCGGCGAACGGCCGGGTCTACATCGGCAACGACGGCGGCGTCTACCGCCGCTCGCTCTCGAACCACGTCCACAACGGCAGCGACTGGACGAACCTCAACTCGGGCTACCGAACGCTCCAGTACTACTACGCCGAAGCCGGCAGGCTCGGCAGCGGCGATGCCGTCTGGGGCGGCCTGCAGGACAACGGCGTGTCGCTTCTGTCACCGGGCGCGAGCACGATGGTCTCGCCCTTCGGCGGCGACGGTGGTGACAACATCGTCGACCATGCCAACGGCGACCGCGCCGTGAACGAGTACGTGGGCCTCGACATGGCGCTGACCACGAACGGCGGCCGCTCCGACGGGACGGTGCCGGCGTACGTAGAGATGACGCCGTCGTGCTTCCCGTTCACGTACTCGGCGCCGAGTCCGTGCGAGCCCGCGGCGCGCTTCATCGCGCCGTTCGAGGCTGACCTCGCCGATCCGAACCGCCACTGGGTCGCGGGCGGGCAGTACGTGTGGGACAACGGGACCAAGGGCTGGGATACCCGCTGCGGTCCCTCTTCTTGTGACTGGAAGATCGTCTACGACACCGGCGCCGGGCACCAGATCACCCAGATCGCGGTGAACGGCTCCACGTACGTCGCCTGGTGCGGCCCGTGCAACGGCTCGACCTTCGACCGCGGGATCGCGACGAACTACGGCGGCACGTGGCACGAGCTCAACGTCTCGAGCCTGCCGCGGCGGTTCATCCAGGGTCTCACGGTCGACCCGGCCAACCCGGCGCACGTGTACGCGGTCTTCAACGGCTTCTCGCGCCGTTGGACGGGCACGGTCGACGCCGGCATCGGCCACGTCTTCGAGTCGACCAACGGCGGTGCCACGTGGACGGACATCACCGGCAACTCGCCGGACGCGCCGGGCGACGACCTGGTGCTGACTCCGAGCGGGAAGCTCGTCCTCGCGACCGACATTGGCGTCTTCATCGCCCAGGCGGGCCAGGGTGCGGGCACGACCTGGTCTCGCTTCGGGACGGCGCTGCCGAATGCGTCGACGAACGACCTCCAGCTCAGCCCGAACGGCAGCTACCTGATCGCCGCCACCCATGGCCGCGGTCTCTGGAAGATCGCCACGCCGTAGGGGCGGCCAGAACCGAACCACGAAGAGGCCCCGCGCCGCGGGGCCTCTTCACATAGCTAGCCTGACCTTTGATGCCTCGCCTCGTCGGGATCAACCACGTCGCCCTGGAGGTCGGGAGCATCGACGAGGCGCTCGAGTTCTACGGGCGGATCTTCGACCTCGAGCTGCGCAGCCGCATGCGCGGCATGGCGTTCATCGACATCGGCGACCAGTTCATCGCGCTGTCGGAGGGGCGCACCCAGCCGCCCGACCGGCACCGCCACTTCGGCCTCGTCGTCGACGACAAGGAGGGGACTCGTCGGGCGCTCGGGGACGCAGGCGTCGAGATCGCGCCCGGCCGGGGCCTCAACTTCCTCGACCCGTGGGGCAACTTCGTCCAGGTCGTCGAGTACGGCGACGTGCAGTTCACGAAGACGCCGGAGATCCTCGACGGCATGGGCCTAGGCGAGCTCCCCAAGAGCGAGCAGGCACTCGAGGAGCTCCGTGCGAAAGGCCTCGCCTAACGCCGGGAAGAAACGAACCGCCTTCTTCGTCTGACTACATGAATGAAGAAGAAAGCCCTGATCGGTCTTTTGTTCGCCTTCCTCCTGCTGGTCGCGGTGGCAGGCCTGATCGTTCGGGCCCGATAGACGAGAGCGCCGCCCTGGCCGGGCGGCGCTCTCGAGCTTCAAGCGACTGCGAGCTGCGAGATCCCTTCGGCCACCGCCACCTCGTAGCGCTCGACCCCGACGATGCGGCCCGAAGCACCCTCGGCGGCACGCTGACGAAGCTGGCTCGCCTGCTCCTCGCTCGAACGGAGCGCTTCCTGGCTCTCCCAGAGGCTGATCAGCTTCGTCCGGCCGTTCTGGCGGTCGACAAGCGCGACAAAGCCCCTGAAACCGGGAGCTTGACGCAGCTGCGGCAGGATCTCCTCCTCCGCATTGCGCTTGCCCTCGTCGATCTTGTCGGGCGGACCTTCGACCAGGCTAATGCGCGCAGCCTGCGCACCCTCGCCGCCGTCGGCCATCACGACCTCGTAGTTCTCGACCGACCTGCGCCGGCCGCGCAGCTCCTCCGGATAGTCCTCCCCCATCTGCTCGAAGGCGGGCGCGGACCGCTCGATCGCCTCCTCGCTGTCGAAGAAGACGATCCCGAGGCTCGTGTTCTGCTCGCGCTCGACGAGCATCAGCGCCCCTCTGGCCTCGGGCAGCTCATCGCGCGAGCGCTGCGACCGCTCGCGAATCTGCCCGATCAGCTGGTCGGCGAGCGAGGGGTCGCGGTTCTCGAACGACGCCACTCGTGCGTACATAGACACCTCCCAGATCGAGGACTGCACGAGCCTACGCTTGTCCGAGCGGCGGGTCTAGCCTAGGCGGCGCAGTCCTCGGCCGAAGCTTCCGCGGCGCCCGGCAAGCGGCCGAGCAGCTCGGTCAGCTGCGCCAGCTCGGCCGCGTCGAAGCGCTCCTCGAACAGCGCCCGCACCGCCGCGATGTGCGAGTCGGCGGCGTCGCGGAGCTTCTCGCGCCCGGCTTCGGTGATCACCGCGTAGACGACCCGGCGGTCGCTCGCGCACGAGGCTCGCTCGACGAATCCCTCCGCTTCCAAGCCCTCCAGCAACCGGGTCACCCCGGAGGCCGTCAACATGAGCTCGTCGGCGAGGTCGACCCGGCGCATGCGTCCATCCTCCGCATGCGCGAGGCGAAGGAGCGCCTCGAAGTCGTTGATGGTCAGCGCGTGCTCGGCCTCGAGCTGCGCGCTCAGCACACGCCGCGCGGACGCATATGCGCGCAACAGCCGAACCCAGGCGGCCGGCGGGACCAGTTGTTGTGTCCTCAACACTTGACGACTCAATCTTCTTGCGCTACGTTTCCTTGCGCACTCAACTATAGCGGACTCAAGGAGGTTCGTGAATGTCTACGACAGCAACTGCTCAAGCCCTTCCGACCGGCACGTGGCGGTTCGATCCGGTCCACTCGTCGATCGGCTTCGAGATCGATTACATGACGGGCGCCTTCCGCGGGAGCTTCCGCGATGTCGACGCACGTCTCGAGGACGGCAAGCTCAGCGGCTCCACGCGCGTCGACTCGATCGACGTCAAGGACGAGAACCTGGCCGCACACCTGCAGTCGCCCGACTTCTTTGACGCGGCTCAGCACCCGGAGCTTCGGTTCGAGTCGACCGAGATCAAGCGCGGCGGCAACGAGCTGGCCCTGCACGGCGCGCTCACCGTGAAGGGCATCACGCGCCCGGTCGTCCTGAATGGGAACATCGTCGATCCGGTCCTCGATCCGTATGAGCGGGAGCGGTTCGGCCTCAAGCTCGAGACCACGATCGACCGGACCGAGTTCGGGATCGAATGGAACATGCCGCTTCCGTCCGGCGACCCCTCCCTCGCCAACGAGGTTCGGCTCGTCGCAGAGCTCTACCTCACGAAGGAGGCCTAACCACGAATGAAGATCCTCGGCGTTTCGGGAAGCCTTCGGCGGAACTCCCACAACACAGCGCTGCTGCGCGCCGCCGCCGAGCTCCTGCCCGCGGACGTGGAACTGGCGTTCTGGGACGGGCTGAAGGCTGTTCCACCCTACGACGAGGACGATGACGTCGACCCGGCGCCGGCGAGCGTCGCCGCGATGAAGGCGGCGATCGCCGACGCCGACGGCGTCCTGTTCGCAACGCCCGAGTACAACCACTCCATCCCCGGCCAGCTGAAGAACGCCCTCGACTGGGTCTCGCGGCCGCTTGCCGGGAACCCGCTGCAGGGCAAGCCGGCAGCCGTCGTCGGCGCGAGCACCGGCGTGTTCGGCGCCGTCTGGGCCCAGGCCGAGCTGGCCAAGGTGCTGCAGGCGATCGGCGCCCGCGTCGTCGGCGAGGAGCTGCCCGTCGGCCAGGCGCCTACGCACTTCGACGAGGGCGGGCGCCTCGTCAACGAGGAGATCGAGTCGCAGCTGGCGCTGACGCTCGAAGCGCTCGTGGCGGCGATCCGAGCCGCGCAGACGCCGCTGACCGCCGACCGCGTCGCCGCCTAGAGCCGCCGTCAGCAGGTGAGGTGGAGCGCAGCCGCCGTCCGGCGCGGGTCGAGCTCGCCGTAGCGCCGGACGGCTTCGGCGGTCGGGAGCGCCTCGACCTCGACGCCGCGCTCGCGGAGCTGCTCGACGGTCTCGGGGTCGGGTCGCATCTGTCCGTACGCGCCCGTGCCGACGACCAGATGCTCCGGCAGCTCCTCGAGGACGTCCTCGAGGTCGGCGAGGACAAGTCGGTGCCCTTCCTCCCGCCACCAGTTGCTCAGGACACGGTCGGGGAGCACGATCACGTCGCGCGTCTGCTCCTCGCCGTCGACGACGACCTGACCGAAGCTGTATCCGTCGATCCGCGGCAACGCGCTCACCTCCCGCGGGGCAAACTACTCGAGCCACAGTGTTCCAGCTCGGGAGCAGCCTGCGCGAGGCGCGCATCCGCCGGGGGATTGACCTTGCCGCCGTGGCGGCGGACACGCAAATCCGGTCGCGCTACCTACGCGCGCTCGAGGACGAACGCTTCGAGGACATACCGGGCTCGGTCTACGCGAAAGGGTTTCTTCGCACCTACGCCGACTACCTCGGCCTCGACAGCCAGCTCTTCGTCGACGAGTACAACGCTCGGTATAGCGCCGAGGACACTCCCCAAGCACCCGCCCAGCTCGAGCTGGAACCTCGGCCTCTGCGGTCGTATGCGGTCGCCGCGACAGCCGTCCTCGTCGCGCTCGGGGCGCTCCTTGGATGGATGCTGACCAGGTCGTCGTCGCAACCGCCGCCTGCGCGGGAAGCCTCGGCGGCGGCGGCCAAACCTCCCGCCCCAGCGACCCTGCCTACGACGCCGCGGGCGAGGCTCCAGGTCACGCCCGCGAAACCGGCTGCGGTCGCGCTCGTGCTCCGTGCGACCGGAGGGCCCTGTTGGCTTTCTGTCCGCCGGTGGAGCGAACACGGGACGCAGCTGTTCGAGGGCGTGCTCGAGCCCGGCGACTCCCGCCGCTTCAGCAGCGGCCCGTTCTGGATACGCATCGGCGCGCCCTGGAACGTCCGAGCAAGCCTTGCGGGGCACGTGCTCGCGCTCCCGCAAACGGTCGCCACCGTGATGGTGACGAGGACCGGAGTCCGCGCGCTCGGTTGACTACGAAACGGCGGCTTCGCCGAGCAACGACTTCGCTTCGGCGAAGAAGTCCGGCACCGGCTGGACGCGGTAGTCGCTGCCGAGCACGAGCGTCTTCGGGCCGTCTGACGTCTCCAAGGCGACGATCACCGGGGCCTCGCCTGGGTACTCGCGCACGAGGTCCGCGAGCTCGCGGATGATCCCCGGCCGCGCGCGCAGCGCGTCGATCTTCAACCGCACCTCCTTGCGTTCGGGCGTCGCCTCGAACGGCGTGACCTCGATCGCGATCAGCTTCGACTCGCCTTCTTTGTGGTCGATCCGCGCCTTCACGACCAGCACCGCGTCGGGGACCAGATGCTCGCGCGCGGCCTCGTAGACGGAGTTGAAGACGACCACCTCCGCCCCGCCCGTCACGTCGTCCAGGCGCAGGAAGACCATCGGCTGGCCTTTCTTCGTCGTCGTCTGGCGCATCGCGCCGACGATGCCGGCGACGGTGACGACATCTCCGTCGCGCCGGCGCTCAAGCTCGGCCAGCGGCGTGTCCGTCTTGCGGCGGAGCTGGTCGCGGATCCCGTTCAGCGGGTGCTCGGAGACGTAGAGCCCGAGGCTCTCCTTCTCCATCGCGAGCAGCTCGCCCTTCTCGAACTCGTCGTCCGGGATCGGAGGGTGCTCGACCTGGAACATCGACTCCTGCCCGAACAGGAGCTCCTCCTGCCGCTTCGCGCCGGAGCCCAAAGCCCGATCCAACGCCTCCAGCATCCCCTTGCGCGGCGATCCAGTGGAGTCCAACGCGCCGCACTTGACCAGTGACTCCAGCGCGCGCCTGTTCACGACCTGCGGGTCGACCCGCTCGGTGAAGTCCCACAGCGACTTGAACGGCCCGCCTTGCCCGCGCGCCTCGATGATTTTCCGCGCGGCGCTGTCCCCCACGTTCTTGACCGCGTTCAGGCCGAAGCGGATCTTGCCCTCCACGACGGCGAAGTCGCACTCGGACGCATTGACGTCGGGCGGCAGCACCTCGATGCCCATCTCCTGGCAGGCGTTGACGTAGGTCGGCACCCGGTCCTTCGTGTTCATCACGGACGAGATCAGCGCGGCCATGTATTCGCGCGGGTGGTTGGCGCGCAGCCAGGCGGTGCGGTAGGCGATCAGCGCGTAGCACGCCGCGTGGGACTTGTTGAACGAGTAGTCCTGGGAGGACTCCATGTCCTTCCAGAGCTGGTTCGCGACTGCGGGGGTCGTCCCCGTTTGCGCGCAACCCTCGAGGAACTTCTCCTTCAGCGACGCCATCAGCTCGTGGATCTTCTTGCCGATCGCTTTGCGCAGATCGTCGGCCTCCGCGGGCGAGAAACCGGCGATTTGCTTGGCAATTTCGAGATATTGCTCCTGGTAAATGCAGATCCCGTGGGTGACGCCGGTGATTCCTTCAAGCCGAGGATCGATGAACGACACCAGCTCCTGGCCGTTCTTGCGCCGCGCGTAGACCGGGATGTAGCCCATCGGCCCGGGCCGGTACAGCGCGACCAGCGCGATCAGGACTTCGAACTCGGTCGGCTTCACCTGCCGCAGCGCCTCGCGCATGCCGGTCGACTCGAACTGGAAGACGCCCGCCGCCTCGCCGCGCGCGAGCATCTCGTAGGTGCGCTTTTCGTCGAGCGGGATCTTCGTGATGTCGAGCCCGTTGCCGACGAGGTCGACGGCCTTGTCGATCACGTCCAGGTTGCGCAGCCCGAGGAAGTCCATCTTCAGCAGGCCGAGCGCCTCGACGTCCCACATGCCGAACTGCGTCACGACCTCCTGGTCGGTCCCCTTTTGCTGGAGCGGCACGATGTCCGTCAGCGGCCGGTCGGCGATCACGACGCCGGCTGCGTGGATCGAGTCCTGGCGAATCAGGCCTTCGAGCGGCTTGGCGAGGTCGACGATCTCGCGGATGAGCGGGTCGGCGTCGTAGGCCTGCTTGAGCTCGGCGCCCGGCTTCAGGCAGTCGTCGAGGTAGACCTTCGGGCCCTCCGGGATCAGCTTCGCGATCTTGTCGACCGAGCCGTACGGGATCTCGAGCACGCGCCCGGCGTCGCGGACGGCCGCGCGGGCCATCATCGTCCCGAACGTGATGATCTGGGCGACCCGGTCGCGCCCGTACTTCTCGGCGACGTAGTTGATGACGCGGTCGCGCCCGGCGACCGAGAAGTCGATGTCCATGTCGGGCATGGACTTCCGGCCCGGGTTGAGGAAGCGCTCGAAGAGCAGGTCGTACCGGATCGGGTCGACGTCGGTGATGTTGAGGCAGTAGGCGACGAGCGAGCCCGCGGCGGAGCCGCGACCGGGCCCCACTGAGACGCCGTTCTGCTTCGCGAAGCTGACGAAGTCGTGGACGATCAGGAAGTAGTCCGCGAAGCCCATCTCCTTGATCGTCTTGAGCTCGAACTTGAGACGTTCGTTCAGCTCCGGCGTCACCGAGTCGTATCGCTTGTGCAGGCCTTTCTCGCAGAGCTCGACCAGGTA
>JBKPFU010000123.1:0-3620 GCA_046728975.1 Actinomycetota bacterium
ACCGTGCGCGCAGGTCCCGGTCGAGCGTGACGTCATCGGCCCGCACCTCGGCGTCGGCACCCACCGCATACCCCAACACGGGACACGCGCTGAGCGACGCCATGTCTCGGACGCGCGGGTCGTCGAAGTTCAAGACCGCGAGACCCGATGCCGGCAAGGCGGCCACAAGCTCGCCCTTGGCGCGGGCCACGCCGTCGAGGTCACCCAAGTACTGCACGTGCGCCATGTCGACGCTGGTCACGACGCCGACGTCGGGACGTGCGACCTCGGCCAGCCGCTCGATGTCCCCCACACGCCGGACCCCCATCTCGAGGACCACCCACCGCGCAGCCTCCGGCGCGTTGCGCAGCGTCAGAGGGAGGCCCAGCTCGTTGTTGAAGGAACGCTCGCTCGCGGCGGTGGGGAACGTCGACGCCAGACAGCCGGCCAGGAGGTCCTTGGTGGTGGTCTTGCCCACCGACCCTGTGACGCCGACCGCTCCGCCGACCCGACCGCGGGCCAACGCCCCGAGGCGCAACAGTGCGGCGGCGGTGTCGCGGACACGGATGGCCGTCCCGCCAACCGGCTCCTGCGCGGTGAGGTAGGCCGGCGCGCCCGCCTCGAGCCCTGCCGGAATGAAGGCATGGCCGTCGCGCTCGGCCTCGATCGGAGCGTAGAGCTGCCCGGGCCGGATCGTCCTCGAGTCGATGCTCGCCCCGTCGATGCTGACATCGGGCCCAACCAGCTCACCGCCCAGATGGCCCGTCAGTTCAGATGTCGAGAAGCGCACGCGCGTCACCCTTGGCGACGATCGTCATGGTCTCGGTCGATGCCTGATCCCGTCGCGCGATGTGTACAGGTCATGCCGCCAATCTCTCTGACTGTCTCGACGATATGATGGGAAAATCGAAGTAGGTGTCTGGATACGGTTCGTCTTCGAGTGTGTAATGCCACCATTCGCAGTCGTAGGCGCGAAAACCGCAGGCCTCCATGAGAGAGCAAAGGCATCGCCGGTTTCTCGCTTCGGCTTCCGTGAGTCCTCGTGCTCCATGATGCGAGATTGCATCCATCAAGTCATAGTCACCGCCCATGCGAGCAAGCTCACCGGTAGCCAAGTGATAGAGCGTCAAGTCAACGGTGCTGCCCCGAGTGTGGCCCGACTTCGCCGCCACATATCCCCTTTCGAACATCTCGGCTTTGGTGATATTCGGGTAGTGTCGGAGCTTCGTCCGGCCATCCTCTGGCTGTTGCGCCCACCGCAGAAAGCAATCCACGGCGCGTTGAGGGCGATAGCCATCCCACAGGAGCAAGCCGAAGCCAAGGGACGCGGCCTCTCCTCGCGCTCTTTCCAGGGCTGCGCACAAGGCCCTCGTGCCGACGATGCGATTGGCCAGATATCCGTCCACCGGCTTGCCGGTGAAGTTGTCCCACGTCGCGTACTTCGCGTCCCACCGTATTCCGGCTACGAGCTCGTCGACAAAGACGAACTCTCTGTTCATCGCCCGTTACCTGTCAGCGCCAGCGACACCATCCGGTCGATCACTTCGGCAAGCGGCAATCCTGCGGCTGCCATCATTCTCGGGTAACGGCTGTAGGACGTCATACCGGGCAACGTGTTGACCTCGTTGAGGAGCACTTGGCCATCGTCCTTGAGGAACATGTCCACCCGCGCCAGTCCCCTGCATCCCAAGACGCGATATACAGCCTTTGCCGTCTCCTGAACGAGCGAGCGTGACTCTTCCGAGATATCCGCGGGAACGGTCACGGTCGAGTTCTCGGAGCCGCTTTCCGGCTCGTCCTCCTGATGGATCCTGAAGAAGCCGTGAGATAATGCGATTTGATCGACCTCGCCGGCAAGCAGATCCAGATCGTTCCCCAAGATGGCACATCCGACCTCGCTGCCGACGACAGCCTCTTCGATCAGCACCTTCGAGTCATACTGTCTCGCGGCTCCCACCGCACTCGGCAGCTCGTCTTTGCGAGATGCCTTGCTGACGCCGAATGACGAACCCGAGCGGGCCGGCTTCACGAAGACGGGATAGGTGACCTGGTCGGGATCGATGTTCTCGTTCGCGGTGACAGTCCAGAAAGTCGGCGTAGCGATTCCTGCGGCTCTGGCGGCCATGTACGTCAGGGACTTGTCCATGCACAGGGCAGAGCTTTGGATGTCGCAGCCCGCGTAGGGGATGCCGGAGAGCTCCAACAAACCCTGCATCGCGCCATCTTCGCCGAGTTTGCCGTGCAGGACGGGCAACACCAGGTCGAGGCTGATCGTCTCGTATCGTCCCTGCTCCAGAACGAGCAATCCGTGGACGCTTCTGTCCGGTGACAGGACGGCCGGACGGCAACTTCCGTTTTCCCAATCTGCGTCAGGGCCGTCACAAAGCTTCCAAGCACCGCTCGTCGTGATCCCGACGTAGAACGGTTCGTACTTCGCGAGATCGAGGTGTCGTGCGACCTCTTGCGCCGATTTGACGGAGATCGGATGTTCTTCGGAACGGCCGCCGAAGATGATCCCGACGTTCAACCTATCCATGCTGAGCTCTGCCTGCAAAGTTCAGGCAGTTGGTTAGGGAATGCTCTACGGTGTCGCTCAGGGCGTGGTCGGTGTAATAGGCGGTGTGCGGACTGATCAGCACGTTCGGCAGCTTGTGCAACCGCAGCAACAGTTGGCTTTCGATGGGCTTGTCGCTGCAGTCGGCGTAGAAGATCCCTTCCTCTCCTTCGAGGACGTCCAGCGCCGCGCCTCCCAATCTGCCGCTTTCCAAGGCGCAGACAAGCGCCTCGGTATCGAGAAGTGCGCCGCGTCCGGTGTTGACAATGACCGCGCCGTGCTTCAGTCGCTCGATACGGTGGCGATCGAGGAGATGGTGCGTCTCCGCGGTGAGTGGCGTATGGAGCGTCACGATGTCGCTCCGCTCGAGCAACGCACCGAGCGTGACGTAGTCGGCAGATGCCGTGGGCCGAGTGTCATAGGCGAGCGTTCGGCAGCCGAACCCCCGCAGCCGGTCCATCACCGCGCCGCCGATGCGTCCCGTTCCAATCACCCCGATGGTCAGGTCGCGTAGCTCTTTCCCGCGTACATCGTTAAGTCTGTAGTCATGAACGTCTGCACGCCTGATGACGGATTTGGCATGTCGCACCGCCATCAGCATCAGCATCAGCGTGTAGTCCGCCACGCTGTCGGGCGAGTAGGCGACCGTTTCGACGGAGATGCCCACGCTCTCCGCGTAGTTCACGTCGATGTGGTTGTATCCGACGCTTCTTGTGGAGATATACGTTACGCCGGCTTCGCTGAGCGCAAGAAGCGTGGAGTTCGTGACTTGTGTCTTGTGACCGATGCTGATGCATCGGTTGCCCAGTGCCAGCCCGATATTGGCTTCAGATACCGCTGCCTCGGTGATCGTTGGCACGACGCCAAGGCGAGGCGCCATCTTTCGGAACAAGGCGGCCTCGTCCGGTCCGCATCCGTAGATCGCAATCCCCATTGTTGGGACGGCCGAGGACGGCGAGGACGCCGGCGATCGGGTGCGGCGGGCCGCGGTTCGTGCTGGTTCGCTGCGGATCATGCTGTCAGTCAAGGCAGCGGGGTGTTGCCGGCGTGTATGTGGTTTTCGATATGCCGGCGATATGCTCGGGAC
>JBKPFU010000124.1:0-17202 GCA_046728975.1 Actinomycetota bacterium
TGCCATCAGCGCGATCGCGTCCTCCGCCCGCGCTCCGTCCGCGTTCTCGATGAAGTTCGCATGCCTCGGCGAGATCTGCGCGCCGCCGATCCGGTACCCCTTCAGCCCGCAGGCCTCGAGCATCAGGCCCGCCGTGAGGTCGTGCTCCGGGTTCTTGAACACGCTGCCGAAGGTCCGCTTGTTCGTCGGTTGGGCAGCCTTCCGCATGGCCTGGAGCTCGGCGATGGTCGTCTTGATCTCCTCCGCCGGCTTTGGCGTGAGTTTGAACTCGGCCCGGGCGACGACCTGGCCGTGACGAAGGTCCGAGTGGCGATACGTAAGGCCGAGCTCCTCCGGCGTCAGCCAGTGAGCGCCGTCGTCATCGACGACGAGCGCGCGGACGAGGATCGCGGCCCAGTCGCTGCCGTACGCGCCCGCGTTCATCCAGACGCCCCCGCCGATCGTGCCCGGAATCGCGCAGGCGAACTCGAAGCCGCCAAGGCGCGCGGCCCGCGCCCGGTGCAGGCAGACGGCGTTCGCCGCGCCGCCGCCCGCGCTCAGCAGGTCGTCCCGAGCCTCGACGGACGAGAGCTCGCCGCCGAGCCTGAGGACGAGGGCGTCGACGCCCTCGTCGGCAACCAGGAGGTTCGATCCGAGGCCGATGGTCGTCACCGGCAGGCCGCGTTCGCGCGCCCACCCCAGCGCCTCGTGGAGCTCGTCGAGCGACTCGGGACGCGCGAAGGCGCGCGCCGGACCGCCCGCGCCGAGAGTCGTATAGCGACCGAGCGCGACTCCTTCCTCGATCTTCAGCTGAGCGCCTCCTGGATCAACGGCACGGCGCGGTCGACGTCGCCTGCGCCGAGCGTCAGCACGCGGTCTCCCGGTTGCGCCCGTCGCGCGACGAACCGCGCGCCGTCCTCGATCGTCGGCGCCCACGCCACGGGTATCCCGGGCCTCGCTTCCGCGACGGCATCGACGATCAGCTTGCCCGTCACACCGGGAACGGGATCTTCGCGCGCGCGGTAGACGTCGCTGACCGCGACCGCGTCGGCGCTCGCCAGCGCGACTCCGAATTCGTGCGCCAGGTGGCGTGTGCGCGAGTAGAGGTGCGGCTGGAAGAGGACGAGCACGCGGCCTCCGTCGCGGGCCGCGGCGATGTCGGCCGCGATCTCCGCCGGATGGTGCGCATAGCTGTCGATCAGTGTCACGCCGCCCGCCTCTCCATGCTGCTCCAGGCGACGACCGACGCCGCGAAACTCGCGGATCGCATCGGCGGCCTCCCGCGGATCGACGCCGGCGAGCTCGACGGCGGCAAGCGCGGCCGCCGCATTGCGACGGTTGTGCTCGCCCGCGACTCGGAGCTCGCCCGCGAACGGCTCGAGCTCCTGCCCTCGAACGACCTGCGGAACCTGCTCCAACCACTCCGCGAACAGCGCCTCCACCTCGGCAAGCGACGCAAACTCGCTGTGGTGGTCCAGGTCGACGTTGGTGACGACGGCGAGTTGGGGACGCAGCGAGGCGATCGTGCGATCGGACTCGTCGCCCTCGACGACGAGCCAGCCGCCACCGGCACGGGCGTTGCCTCCGAGCTGCGGCACCTCCGCGCCGATCAGGAAGGACGGGTCGCCCCCCGCCCGATCGAGGCAGAAGGCGATCATCGCCGCGGTCGTCGTCTTCCCGTGCGCGCCGGCGACCACGATCGAGCGTCGGAATGAAACCAGTTCGGAGAGAAACTCGGCGCGCGTCTTCGGAGGGTCTGACCCCAAAGGTGTCACGAAAGTGTCACGAAAGGCGGTCGAGACGACCACCTCCCACCCTTCCGGCGCGCGCGGCTCGGGTGCGATGTCGATCTCGACGCCGTCCAGCTGCCTCATGTACGGCGTCTCGGACCTGTCCCAGCCTCCGACCTGCGCGCCCCATTCGCGCGCCAGGAACGCGTAGCCGGAGAGGCCGGCTCCGCCGATCCCGACGAACCAGAGCCTGCGACCCTCAAGCGGCAAGCGCGATCAGCTCCTCCGCGATCTCCGCAGCCGCGTTCGGACGGGCTCGCTGCCGCATCTCGCGGCCCATCTCGGAGAGTCGCTCCGGATCATCGAGCAGCGAACGCACCAACTCGGGCACGTTCCCGATCTCGAGCTCCGGAACGACTACCGCGCCGCCTTCGAAGTAGCGGGCATTCTTCGTTTGATGGTCGGCGGTCACGTTCGGCGAGGGGACGAGCACCGCCGGCTTGCCCGCGGCCGCGATCTCCCAGATGGAGCCGCCCGCGCGCGCGAGGACGAGATCCGAGGCAGCCAGCGCCGCCCCGAAGTCGTCCGTCCACGGCAGGAGGCGGTAGTCCGGCCGCGACGGCCTCGGCAGCGACGCGTAGTAGCGCTCGCCGCAAAGGTGCAGCACGGCCGGGCCCGTCGCTGCAAACGCCTCCAGCGCGATCTCGTTGAGCGCCTGCGCTCCTTGGCTGCCGCCGAAGACGAGCAGGACGCGGCCGTTTGCGGGCAGCTGGAAGCGGGCGCGCGCGTCGTCGCGAGGCACGGCATTCGCGCGGACCGGCCGCCCGACGACGCGGTACTTCGATCCTTGGCGCCCGCGGACCGGGTACGCGAGAAACACGCGCCGCGCGAATGGCGCCGCGAGCCGATTGGCGAGCCCGAGGTGGGCGTCGGCCTCCGTCAACGCCGCGGGTATCCGCTTCCGCCACGCGGCGTACACCATCGGCCCCGCCACGTAGCCGCCTCCGCCGAGAACCACGTCCGGCCGTCGCCGCTCGAGGATGCGAGCACAGGCGCGCGGCGCTTTGCCCGCGAGGACGGCCGCCCGCACGAGCGCAGGCGAAGGCCGGCGCGGGAGCCCGCTGATCGGGAACGTGTCGAGCTCGAACCCCGACTCAGGAACGAGCCGCGCTTCGACGCGATCCGGCGACCCGGCGAACGTCACGTTGACGCCGCGCTCTCGCAGCGCTTCGGCGACGGCGATCGACGGCAGCACGTGACCGGCCGTCCCGCCGGCCGCGATCACGCACGCGAGCTGTCGCTTCTCCGCCACGATCGACGGCGATGTTAAGGAGGATTCCGACGGCGGCGAGCGCGACGACCAGGCTCGAGCCGCCGTAGGAGACGAACGGCAGCGGAATTCCGGTCAGCGGCGCGAGACCCATCACGGCGGCGAGGTTGATCGCCGCCTGGCCGCAGACGAGCAGCGTCAGCCCGGCCGCCAGCCTCTTCCCGAAGGGGTCGCGGCACCGCAGCGCGACCCGCAGGCCGGCGTACGCGAACGCCGCATACGCGCCGATCACGAGCGCGGCGCCGACGAGCCCGAGCTCCTCGCCGATGATCGCGAAGATCATGTCCGTGTGGGCCTCCGGGAGGTAGTTCGCCTTCTGGACGCTCTGGCCGAGGCCGACGCCGAAGATGCCGCCGGAGCCGATCCCGATCATCGCCTGCACGGTCTGAAACCCCGCTCCCTGCGCGTCGTGCCAGGGGTGCAGGAAGCTGAAGATGCGCGCGCGGCGGTACGGCTCGAACCAGATTGCCGCAAGTCCTGCGGCCGTGGCGAGCGAGACGCCGCCCGCGAGCGTGCGCACGGGCGACCCGGCGACCAGCAGCATTCCCGCCAGCATGATCATGATCGCGATCGCGGTGCCCAGATCCGGTTCGGCGAGCAGCAGGCCGCAGAAGACGACGGTGACAACGCCGATCGGCTTCCAGAGCTCGGCAAGCGTGGACGGCGGTGGCTTTCGCGCAAGGTAGGCGGCGGCCCAGAGTGCGAGGGCGAGCTTCGCGAGCTCTGACGGCTGGAACACGGCGGGGCCGAACGAGATCCAGCGCCGCGCGCCGTTCACGGCCTCACCCAGCGCCAGCACTGCGAGCAGCAGCACGAGGCTGATGCCCAGGAGGGCAGTTGCCACGCCTCGCAGCACCCGGAACGGAGTCCGGTAGGCCAGGAAGAGCAGCAGGAGACCGAGCGCCGCGTAGACGACCTGGCGCTTGAGGTAGAAGGCCGGGTCGCCGTTCGACAGCGCGGCCGCGGCCGACGTCGCGCTGTAGACCATCACGAGGCCAAACGCGACCAGGCCAAAGGTGACCAGTAGCAAGAGCCTGGCCTCGAATTGCCCTTTTCTCACATGGCCAAGTTCTCTACGAGGAGGCGGAACTCCTCGCCGCGGTGCTCGAAGTCTCGGAACTGGTCGTAGCTCGCGCAGGCCGGCGAGAGCAGCACGACGTCGCCCGGCTCGACCCTGATCTCACGGAGAGCCGTAGCGAGGTCGCCGGAGCGAACGGCCGTGGGGATCGCCGCGGCGAGCACATCCGCCGTCTCGCCGATCAGGTGGATCGATTTCACGTTCGACCCGATCGCGGCTGCAAGCGGCGCGAAGTCCTCGCCCTTGTGAGAGCCACCGAGGATCAAGTGAAGAGGCTCGTTCTCATACGCGGCGAGCGCGCGCAGCGCCGCTGCGACGTTCGTCGCCTTCGAGTCGTTCACGTAGCGCACACCGCCGATCTCCGCGACGAGCTCGAGGCGGTGCGGAACGCCGGGGAACTCGCGCAGCCCGCGGGCGATCGTCTCGTCGCCGGCGCCGGCAGCACGCGCGGCGGCCGTCGCCGCGGCCGCGTTCTCGCGGTTGTGCGCGCCGCGCAGCGCAGGCTCGGCCGGCAGGGGATCCGCGGACGAGAACTCGACGATGTCTGCTTCCGTGGCAACAGTGAATCCTCGCGGCACGACGGCCGTGTTATCGGCCGTCTGGTTTTCGAAAACCCGCAGCTTCGCCTCGCGGTAGCTCTCGAACGACCCGTGGCGGTCGAGGTGGTCGGCCTCGAGGTTCAGCAGGACGGCGATGCGCGGCCGGAACTCGTGCACGTCCTCGAGCTGGAAGCTGGAGACCTCGACGACGATCCACCGCCCCGGCTCGATCTTGCCGTCCAGCTCCGTCAGCGCGCGGCCGACGTTGCCGGCCACAGGCACGCCGAGCATGAAGCCGAGCCACTCCGCCGTGGTCGTCTTGCCGTTCGTGCCGGTGACGGCGATCAGCGGGTTGTCAGGCAGCAGCCGGTACCCCAGCTCGAGCTCGCTCCAGATCGGGATCCCGCGCGCGCGGGCGGCGGCGACGAGCGGAGCCTGTCCGGGAACCCCAGGGCTCTTGACGACGAGGCCTACGCCGTCGAGCTGCGATTCGTCCTCGTCGTTGCCGAGCTCGCGGTCGGCGCCGAGCACCGCGACCCTGCGACACTCGAGCGCGGCAACGGCCGCCTTGCCCGACCGCGCGAGCCCCAGTACGAGCACCCGTTCGGGGAGCTCGTTCAGCGGAAGCCGCTGAAGTAGCGGTAGTAAAGGGCAAAGCCGGCCGAGCAGAGGATTCCGGTCAGGATCCAGAAGCGGACCATGATCTTCGTCTCCGACCATGCCTTCATCTCGAAGTGGTAGTGGATCGGAGTCATCAGGAACGGGCGGCGTTGATCCATGTACTTGAACGAGAAGACCTGGATGATCACCGACAGCGCTTCGATGGCGAAGATCCCGCCGATCAGGAGCAGCAGGAAGATCGTCTGCGTCATGATCGCGAACCCGGCCAGCGCGCCGCCGATTGCCATCGATCCCGTGTCGCCCATGAAGACCTCAGCCGGGAACGCGTTGTACCAGAGGAATCCGATCAGGGCCCCGATCAGCGCGGCGCCCACGATCGCCAGGTCGAGCTTCGTCTCGAAGCGGTCCCCGGGCGGCCCCGAGCGGATCCAGGCGATCACGTTCATGGCGGTGAAGGTGAACATTGCGATCACCCCCGTACCTGCCGCGAGGCCGTCCAGCCCGTCCGTGAGATTGACGCCGTTCGCGGTGCCGGCGATCACGAGGAACAGCAGGCCGTACCAGGCATAAGAAAGCTCGACGTCGCCGATCGCAGGGATGTACACCGCGGTCGGCAGGTGCTGGTGGTCGGCGGCGATGCCGACGCCGACCGTGATCAACGCGAGCAGGACGAGCTTCCACCGCCCCGACAAGCCGAGCGAGCGGCGGTGGCGCAGCTTGATGAAATCGTCCAAGAACCCGACCGCGCCGCAGCCCAGAGTGGTGAAGAGCACGGTCAGCGCCGGCACGGTGTACTTGCCGACGATCGCGTAGGCCACGGTCGCGGCCGCGAGCATGAGCAGCCCGCCCATGATCGGCGTGCCCTGCTTGGTCACGTGCCCGGTCGGCAACTCCTCGCGGATGAACTGGCCGATCTCCTTGCGCCGCAGGAAGGCGATGAAGCGTGGGCCGATCGCGAGCGAGAGCAGCATCGCCACGAGGCCCGCGATGATGACGCGGACCATTAGTGCCCCGCCCGGTGACGTTGGCGAGCTTTTCGCGCGCGAAAACCAAGCCAGGCAAGGACGCAGGGAGCGCCCGTATCGAAACCAGATACGGGCGCGACCGAGGACGCAGCTTGGCGCGGGTTTGCAGCCGCCGAAAAGCCGTAGGGCGTTGCCGGGCGGGGCACTTTAGGCGTTGACCGTCGCCAGCGCTTCCGCCACAGCCTCGAGACCCACCGCACGCGACGCCTTGACGAGCACGCAGTCACCGGGCCGCACGACCTCGTCGAGCTCGCGCAGCGCCTCGTGCACGTTCGGCACCCAGCGGGACGGAACGCCCGCCGCGCCTTCGACGTAGCCCCGCGCGAGCTCGCCGACCGCCAGCAGTTCCTGGACGCCGAGCTCGGCTGCCGCCTCGCCCACCTCGCGGTGGTAGCCGGGCGCGGTGCGGCCGAGCTCGGCCATATCGCCGAGGATCGCCACCGGCCTGCGGCCAGCCGCGTGCGCGATGAGGTAGGCGAGCCCAGCCCGCATCGAAACGGGGTTCGCGTTGTAGGCGTCGTTGATCAGCAGCCCTCCTCCCGGCAGCTCTCGCTCCTCCCCGCGCCACTTCGAGAAGTCGACGTCGACCGAGGGCGGCCTCGGCAAGCCGAGCGCGTCGAGCGCGGCGAGCGCGGCCGCCGCATTAGCCGCCTGATGCTTGGCGGTGAAGTTGAAGCTGACGCCGCCGACCAGCGTGCGGCCGTCCTGCGACTGCGCCTCGGGTTCCGTCAACCGCACCACGTCGATGTCGTCCCGATCCACCGGGAACTCGGCCGGGAGGATCGCCGTCCCGCCGGCCGGCAGCGCCGCGACGAGCTCGCCCTTGGCGCGAACGACACCTTCGATCGAGTCGACCAGCTCGAGGTGAACCGGGCCCACGTTCGTGATCACGCCGATCTCGGGCCGGGCGATCCCGCAGAGCTCGGCGATCTGCCCGAACCCGCGCATCGCCAACTCCAGGATGCAGACCTCCGTGTCCGGCTCGAGACGGCAGAGCGTGAGTGGGACGCCGATCTCGTTGTTGAAGCTCGCCTCGGCCGCAATCGTCCGTGCCGAGGGAGCGCAGAGCGCGGCGAGAATGTCCTTGGTCGAGGTCTTCCCCATCGAGCCGGTGATCCCGACCACGCGAGCGGTAGAGCTGTCCCGAACCGCGCGGCCGAGTGCAGCCATGGCGGCAAACGCGTCGTCCGGAACCAGCGTTGCTGCAGCGCCCCGAGCGAAGGCGTGCTTGCGGAAGTCGCGACCGGAACCGATTCCGACGAAGAGATCGCCCTCGGCAATCCGGCGCGAGTCGACCTGGACGCCCGTCACCTCGTCGGCCCAGGGCGCCGCTTCCAGCTCGCCGAGACCCTTCAGCTCCTCCAACGGGAGCGGGATCACGCCTCCGCCCGCTGCATGCGCAGCGCCTCCCGCGCCACCTCGCGGTCGTCGAACGGCCGCTTCTCGCCGTTGATCTCCTGGTACGTCTCGTGCCCCTTTCCCGCGATCACGAACACGTCGCCGTCCTCCGCCAGCTCGATCGCCCACGCGATCGCCGCGCGTCGGTCCGGCTCGACCTCGACGGGGCCGCTCACGCCCTCGAGGATCTCGCTGATGATCGCGTCCGGGTCCTCCGTCCTCGGGTTGTCCGAGGTCACGATCGCCACGTCGGCTAGCACGGAGGCAATCCGCCCCATCAGCGGCCGCTTGCCGCGATCACGGTCGCCGCCGCAGCCGAAGACGCAGATGAGCCGCCGCTCGGTCAACTCACGGGCAGTGCGCAGCACGTTCTCGAGCGCGTCCGGTTTGTGCGAGTAGTCGACGAGAACCGTGAACGGCTGTCCCTCGTCGACCGGCTCGAGCCGGCCGGGGACGCCGCGAAGGTGCTCGACGCCTGCGGCAACCGCCTCGTCCGGCAGCTCGAGCAGGCGCGAAACCGCGACGGCCGCCAGGACGTTCTCGACGTTGAACCGCCCGCGCAGCCGCGTCGTCAGCGCGATCCCCGCGGCGCGCAGCGTCGCGCCGGCCGCGGAGAGCTCCAGCGCCTCCGGGCGCACGTCCGCGTCGTCGGCGAACCCAAACGTGACCAGAGGCTCGTGCCGCGACGCACGGAGGTCGTCGGCGAGGCGGCGGCCGTACGCGTCCCCGACGTTCACGGCCGCGGGCGGCCGGCGCTCGATGAAGAGCCGCCGCTTGGCGTCGAAGTAGCGCTCCATCGTCTCGTGGAAGTCGAGGTGGTCCTGGGTCAGGTTTGTGAACGCGAGCGCCGAGAAGCGAACACCGTCGAGACGGCCGAGCTCGGACCCGTGCGAGGTCGCCTCCATCGCGCAGCTCCTGTCTTCGGCGTCGACCATCTCCCGGAACGTGCGCTGGAGGTCGATCGCCTCGGGAGTCGTGCGGATCGCGGGCCGACGCTCGCCGCCGACGCGACTCTCGATCGTCCCGAGCAGGCCGGGCCGGAGACCCGCGGCGGCCAGGATCGCGTAGAGGATGAAGACCGTCGTCGTCTTGCCGTTCGTGCCGGTGACGCCCGCGATCTGGAGCTCCCGGGTGGGATCTTCATAGAAGGTGACGGCGGCCGGGCCCATTGCTCGACGCGCATCGGCGACGACGACCTGCGGAACGGCAAGCTCGAGCGGCCGCTCGACGACGAGCGCGACGGCGCCGCGCTCGACCGCGTCCGCCGCGAAGTCGTGCCCGTCGGCCCGCTCCCCCGGCACGCAGAAGAAGAGCGCGCCCGGCTCGACCGCGCGTGCGTCGTAGGCGAGGTCGCGAACCTCAGTCGGAGCGCCGCCTACGACGTCGATCGGAGCGAGCGCTGCGCTGAGGCGCTCCAGATCCATCGCGGCCCGAGTCTAGCCTCGCGACCGGAAGCTCCCGTCGTTACCCCGCGTCCGGGGGGACCTCGAGGTACTGGAGGCAGAACTTGGCGATCTGCTGGAACGCAGGCGCGGCGACGACGCCGCCCCAGATCGCGCCGCGCGGCTCGTCAACGGTCACCAGCACGACGAGCCGCGGCCTCGTTGCCGGGACGAAGCCGACGAACGAGGCGACGTAGCGCGAGTCGGAGTAGCCGCCGTGCGCGTCCGGCTTTGCGGCCGTCCCCGTCTTGCCGGCAACGTAGTAACCCGGGATCGCCGCCGCGGTCCCCGTTCCCTCGCGCACGACGTTCTTGAGCATCGACACGAGCTGAGACGCGACCAGCGGCGAGACCAGCTGCCGCCGCGGCTGGCGCTTCGGCGGCTGCGTCCCAACGTGGTCGATGAGATGCGGCCGCACCCAGACGCCGCCGTTCGCGATCGCAGCGTAGGCCGCGGCCATCTGCACCGGAGTGACGGCGATCCCCTGGCCGATCGGGACGTTCCCGATCGTCGAGCCCGACCAGTAGGACGGCAGGATGCCCCGCGATTCGCCCGGAAAGTCGATCCCCGTCCGGCGGCCGAAGCCGAAGCGCGAGATCCACTCTTGCAGCCGTTCGCGGCCCAGTTTCTGGGCAAGCGTGATCGCGCCGACGTTCGACGACTGCGACAGGATGCGCGCGACGCTCATCGTCTCCGTCCCGCGCGGCTCGGCGTCGTGAATCTTCCGGTCGGCGACCTGAATCTGGTACGGCAGTCGGAACGTCGACCATGGCGAAACGAGCCCGTCCGAGAGCGCCGCGGCGACGGTGACGAGCTTGAAGGTCGATCCCGGCTCGTACGTGTCGGTGACGGCGCGGTTGCGCTGGAGCACGCGCCACACGCCCGGAAACTGGTTCGCGTCGTACGTCGGCGCGACGGCCATCGCGAGCACGTCCCCCGTCCGGGGATCGAGCACGATTGCCGATGCGCTCTTTGCCCTCCAATGCGTCACCGTGTCGCGCAGGACCGCCTCCGCGTTGGCCTGGATCGTATGGTCGAGCGTCAGCCAGAGATCGCTGCCCTCCCGCTCCGAGACGTCGTTGACGACCTCGAGCGCGCGGCCGAAAGGATCGCGCACGATCGTTTGGCTGCCGGCGCGCCCGCCAAGCTGCTTGTCGATCGCCAGCTCGAGACCGGCCAGGCCGCGGTTGTCGATGCCTGCGTATCCGATGACCTGCGAGCCGACAGAGCGCTGCGGATAGAAGCGCCGCTCCTCGGGATAGAAGCCCAGCCCGGCGAGTTTCTGCCGCGCGAGTCTCGCCGCCTTGACCGGGTCGGCCTTGCGCTCGATGTAGACGAATCCGCGCGAGCGGTCGGAGATCTTGGCGTACACGTCCTGCTCGTCGAGCCCGAGCGCTTGCGCAACCGCGCGGGCAACTCGCTGCGGGCTCTTGACCTGGAGCGGGTCGGCGTAGACCGTCGTCGCCTGCTCTCCGATCGCGAGCTGAACGCCGCTGCGGTCGTAGATCGTGCCCCGCGGCGCCGGGATGTCGACCTTCTGACGGTGCTGCGTCGCCGCCAGCTTCGACAGCGACTGCGCCCGGACGCCCTGGAGCCAGGCCGCTCGGAGGAATGCCGCGGCGAAGACGGCCGCGAAGACGGCGATGAGGAGGCGAATCCTGCGGTTCGCGAGCCTCCCGCTCACCGGCCCCGCGGGCTCAGGTGGACGAACGTCGTCGTGGGCGGCTCGACGAGGCCGTTGCGGCGCGCGAGGGCCTGGATGCGCGGCGATGCCGCCGCGCTCGACAGCTGCGACGCGATGACGGCGTTGCGCGCGCGCAGCTCCGTTCGTTCGGCGTTCAGGCGGTCGAGCCGAACATTGAGGCGCAAGACCGTAACGTTTAGCGCTACGACGCCCGCAAGCAGGACACCGACGACCCCGATCCAGACGAGGCCGACCGCGACGCCGCGGCGCTGCCGCTTGCGCGGCCGCGCCGCCGGCTTGGGCCTCGGCCGTGGGCGTGGCCGCGACCGCCGAACGGCGGGCGGCGTGGCCGGAGCGGCGTCAGTCCAGGAGGCGACGGCTCAGCCCTCCTCGGCCTTGACCGCGGCGCGCAGCCGGGCCGACGAAGCACGAGGATTCGCTGCCGTCTCCGCCGGCGTCGGCTTGATCGCCTTCCGCGTCAGCGCTCTCAGCACCGGCTGCTTGCCGCAGACGCAGACGGGGAAGTCCGGCGGGCAGACACAGCCCTTCTCCTGGGCCTTCAGGTAGCGCTTGACGATCCGGTCCTCGAGCGAATGGAAGCTGATCACCGCTAGGCGGCCGCCCGGCTTCAGCAGCTCCACCGCGGCGGGAAGGGCGTCTTCGAGGGCGCCCAGCTCGTCGTTGACGGCAATCCGCAGCGCCTGGAAGACGCGCTTCGCTGGGTGTCCGTCGCCGAAGCGCGCCGGCGCCGGCAAAGCGCTCTTGATAGTCTCGACGAGCTCGCCGGTGCGCTCGAGCGGAGCCTGCTTGCGACGCCGCACGATCGCGCGCGCAATCTGGCGCGCGTAGCGCTCCTCGCCGTACTCGCGGAAGATCCGCGTCAGCTCGCGCTCGGGCGTCGTGTTCACGAGCTCGCGCGCGGAGACGTCTTCGGAGGGGTCCATCCGCATATCGAGCGGCGCGTCGACGGCATACGAGAAGCCCCGCTCCGGACGGTCGATCTGCATGCTCGAGACACCGAGGTCGAACAGCACCGCGTCGGCGCGCAGACCGTTGTCGGCGAGCTGCTCGAGGATGAGCGAGAACTCGCCTCGCAGAAACCGGCCCTGAAGCTGGGTCCGCCGCTGGAACCGCTCGAAGTGCGGGCGCACGCTCGCGTCTCGATCGATCGCGATGTAGCGCCCACGCCCGCGCATGTCGGCGGCGAGAACTGCGGCGTGGCCACCCGCGCCGAAGGTGGCGTCGAGGACCGTGTCGTCCGGGCGCACGGCGAGGAGCTGCCGGACCTCTTCTGCAAGGACCGGGACGTGATCAGTCTCGTTGGGTTGCAAGACGCTCGGCAACATGCTCAGCGCTCCCTTCGATCTCCTTGAGGTGCTCGCGCCAGGTGGCGCGATCCCAGATCTCGAGGTGGTCACGAATGCCGGCAACGACGACCTCTCGCCCGAGGCCGGCGTGCTGGGCAAGAGCCGCCGGGATCATCACGCGGCCCTGGCGATCGAGCTCCGCTTCGGCGGCGCCCGAGAAGAAGAACCGCTGCATCACACGCCCCTCCCGGCTGAGCGGGTCGAGCGTCCGGAGCCGGGACTCGACCGACTCTTCCCAGCCTTCGCGTGGGTACGCGTAGAGGCAGCCGTCCATCCCGCGTGTAACGACAAGCCCGCCGGCAAAAGCCTCGCGGAATCGCGCCGGTAGCGTGAGGCGGTTCTTCTCATCGATCGTATGCTCGTATTCGCCTAGCAGCATCGCCCACTTCGCCCCACTCTAAACCACAATTCCCCACAACGCAACACTTTCTAACCCGCGTCTCACAGGTGGACGCGCCGCCGCGTTTCCGCAGAAGATGGAGCCGATGCGCGTGCCGCCGTTCGAGCGCTTCTACCTTGCGCACCGAGACGAGGTTCTCGCGCGCGTGAGGAGCCTCGTGGGCCGCGACCGTGCCGAGGACGCGTTCCAGGAAACGTTCCTGCGCGCGTTGCGCGCCTATCCCAAGCTGCGCCACGGGCGCAACCTGCGTGCTTGGGTGCTGACGATCGCGACCAGGGTCTCGATTGACGTGCTTCGAAAGGACCGGCCGTCCGGCGAGCTGCCGGATCTTGCGGTCGAGGACGCACGGCCGGCGTACGCGGAGCTCGAGCATCTCGCCGCGGATCTGCCGGCCAAGGAGCGGGCGGCGGTCGTGCTTCGCTACGGCTACGAGCTGGAGTACGCCGACATCGCCGCCGCGCTCGGCTCCAGCGAGGAGGCGGCCAGGCAGGCCGCTTCCACCGGAGTCCGCCGCCTGCGAAGGAAGGAGAGCAAATGACAGTCTCGACCGAGCTCGACGGCCGCTTCCGCGAAGCAGCCGCCGCCGAAGGGCTGCTCGACATCGCCTACGACCTGGTGGACTCACCGCTCGGGTCGCTGTTCGTGGCGGTGTCCGACGGCGGCCTCTGCGTGATCGACTACGACGCGGAGCCCGAGCGCGAGGAGGAGCGGCTGGCACGGGAGTTCGGGGCGCGCGTGCTCCGCAGCGCCCGCCCCGTCGATGACGTCCGCCGCCAGCTCGCGTCGTACTTCGAGGGGAACCGCCACGACTTCGACCTCGACGTCGACCTTCGGCTCGCGCGTGACTTCGGGCAGCGCGTCCTCGCCGAGCTCCGGCGGGTGCCGTACGGCGAGACCACGACCTACGGCACGCTGGCGGCCCGCGCCGGCCACCCGCGCGCTGCGAGGGCGGTGGGCTCGGTGATGAACCGCAACCCGGTCCCGATCGTCGTGCCGTGTCACCGCGTCGTCGGAGCGGGCGGCTCGCTCGTCGGCTACGCCGGCGGCTTGGAGCGAAAGCTCGCGCTGCTGCGGCTGGAGGGTGCACTGCCGGCTGCTTGAAGAATCGCGTCGATCCGCCGATAAGGGCATGGCACCCGTGAGTCAGGAGGATCGATGAAACGCTACGCAGTTCTGGTTGCCTTCGCCGTGCTGGCGATCGCGGTTCCGTTCGCCCAGAGCTCGCCGACCGGCACGCCGCAGCGGCTGGCGAAGCTCGAGAAGCAGGTGCACACGCTTCGGGCGCAGATGAAGAACGTCCGCGCGCAGGTCGCCTGCGTCAACGGCGCGGCTGCCGTGTCGTCGTACGGCGTGCCGGCGAGCGGCGAGGGCTACGTCTACCGGCGGCCGGGGACGCCGTCGCCGAGCGACATCGTCACGACGGCGCTCGACTTCACGCAGCAGGGAGAAGCCCCGCAGATTCTTGTCGCCTCGGTGAACCGCAAATGCGTCGCGTCGCGCGCCTCGTTCGCGGTGGGCGCCCGCAAGCGCACGGCTGCCAAGGTCCCGCTGCTTCGCCTTCGCGCATCTCGTTAGCCTCATCCGGAAGGGGCGGTGACCTACCGCCCCTTCACGTTCCTGTGATATACGAGGTTCAGGAACGGGGTCTCTCCAGAGGAGGCAATGATGAGGCGAGTCGCGATCGCCGTACTGAGTCTCGTTTTCGTACTTTCGCTGGCTGCGCCGGCGGCGACCGCAGCCACGCCGTCGCCGAAGAGGATGGCCGCGCAGATCCGGACGCTTCAGAAGCAGGTGAAGGCGCTCCAGCGGCAGGTCACACAGGCCCGCCAGGGCGTTGCCGCCGCGCTCGTGTACGGCGGTTGCCTCACCGCCGCGACCGCCGACGCATTCCAGGGCACCTGGAGCGCGATCGACACGCAGAAGCCGCCCGCGATCTTCGGGCCGCAGACGCAGGTGAACGACCACCAGCTCTGCCAGACGCTCGGCATCAGGCGGGCTCCGAATCAGGCCACGACGGCGGTCTTCGGCTCGCTGCTGCAGCTGTTCGCCTAGCGAATTAGCTGTCGAGAAGCCGGTAGCCGACGCCCCAGAGGTTGGAAGGGGGTTGTCGGCCGCTGCTGCAAGGTGGCGGAAGACGGCTTGGCTACTACGTTTCCGGTGGCTCCAGGGCTTGGCCAAGCGATCCCTTTAGGCGTTTGGGCACGGATTGGGCACTAGGTAGGGCCGGGTGGCGAGCCGAACCGGGGCGCTTCCCACGACCGGTCTAGACTCGGGAGAGCCTTGCGGAAGATCGTCGTCGTCGCGGCGGTGGTTGTCGCTTTCGTCTTCGCGATTTCGTATTGGCACGCCCATCGAGATCCGAAGCTGAGCGCTGAAGCAACGGCGGCGGCGCTGCAGAGGGAACTCCACACCGCCTACAGGTTCAGGTGCAGGCCCGAGGAGAACGACGGAACGATCGTTGGCTTGGGCGATGTGGACTATGACTGCGAGCCAGAGAGGCTCGACGAACCGGGGTACTGGGTCGCCACAGACGGCTCCAAGATCACCGGAACGCAGTCGAGCGGCTAAGGGTCGGGCGGCGAGCCGAACGCCCGCGCGCTGCGACGCGACCGGGGCTCATGTGTAAGAAGTTCGTGAACCGACGAGAGTTTTTCGGGGATCGGGGGATCTTCATACACGCGGCCAGGAACCGCGCCGGAGAGGGGAAAATGGGCACGGTATGCGCCGGCGGCTTGGGGTCGAAGCGCGCCCGCGCCCCTGGCCGCTACCTCCGTTATCTCCGGAAGGTTGGGTATCTAACAGCGAGGCGCGGCACTATCGTCCCTATTGCGGTGCGCGAGGTGGCGGTGGCGGCGGCGTGCGTCCGCACGTGCCCGACGAAGCCAACCGGCGCGGCCGTGCAGCTCGAGATAGTTCCGCGTCCCCTTGCCCGACTCGAAAACATGGCGAGGGGCAACCCCTGGACCCCAAGGGCCGGTCGGGATGCCCCCTGACAATGGATGCTGGGAGTAGGCGGTGCAACCTTCGCTGCGCCGAATTCGCGGTCTTTCCTACCAAAAAGGCCGCTCTTTGCGGATTTTTCGGTAAACCAATCCGCAGCCGCGCTGGTAAGACGGAAAACGCCTAGACGGCCTCTGTTTTCAAGTGTCAAAACACGCTATTTGCGGATTTTTTAACCGCAGTTTGCTTCGTTTGGCGGTTTGCGATCCAGACACCCAGGGAGAAGAATTGTTGACTTCGGTCCCGTCCCAGCGAGGAAGGAGGACGGTGTTGGTAACGAAGGGTCATTGGCAGAAGAAGATGAAGCCCCACCCCACGATGACGCGCGGGGTGGGGCCGTTCGCACCTACCTCGGTCTCCCCGGCGCCCGCAAAGACGACCGGAGAGGGAGGTGGTGCCTAACGCTCGATCTTACTCGGCGCGCTAGGCGCGCAGTGACGTTTTTACGCGCTTTGCGCGAGTAAGCACCGATACGGGAGGTATCCAACGCATGAAGCGTTATCTGATCGCGCTTGGCGTCGTCGCGGTCGCCGCAGTCACATTCGCGGCTGTCGCGCTGGCGCAGAGCGGCCACTTCGTTGGCACACCGGTCTGCAAGGACATCGGAACACAGCTGCAGTGCACCGGCAAGGTCGCCGGGCTCGGCGGCACGACATTCCAGATCACGACTGAGGCGCAGGGAACTGCAACCGTCACCTGCACCAACCCGGGCGGGAACGTTGCACCCGGTCAGAACTTCAGCACTGACGTGACCGGATCGAGCGGGCCAACCCCAACGCCGAGGAACGGCTCGGCCCGCTTCGACGTGACATCGGCCGCGCCTGTTGCTCCGGCGGGGTCGTGCCCGAATCCCGGGTGGACGGCGACGGTGACTGACGTTGTTTTCACGAGCGATGCCACCATCACGCTCTTCGAGGACTCGAACGTCTCCGACACGATCACGGTTCCGATCACCTAGGCGCACACGCCGCGAAGGGCCAAGACAGAACGAGGAGCCCCGCTTAGGCGGGGCTTCTCCTTGTCGGTCTACTCAGCCGCCGATGCCAGCGATGGCCCCAAAGCGTCCGCCGCCTCTTGCGACCGTGGTTGCTATTTAGCCGACCCGCCGCCTCCGTCCGGCCCGAGGTGAACAGCGAGATCGATTACGTAGAAGCACCGGTCCTGGTTGTCGACCAGGAATCGGCGTACGAGCCATTCGACCTCGCCATCGGCTCCATACTCCCGGGAATCGTCCCGAAACGGGTTAGCGAGTACCCCAACGCGCCGGGACCTAGTGCTTCCGTTGGCCTAAATCGGTTCTTGGACGACAGCTCCCTAAACCGCCGTCGAACGCGAGCTTGAACTTGCGGATCAGTTATCCAGAAGCCGGTAGCCGACGCCCCAGACGTTGACGACGCAGGGGCCGGCGCCGGCGTGGATCAACTTGCGCCGCAGCCTGGACGCGTGGGAATCGAGCGTTCGCGTCCGCCCGAGCGAGCGGAAGCCCCAGACCTCGCGAAGCAGCTGCTCCTTCGTGAAGACGCGGCAAGGGTCGCTCGCGAGCTGGACGACCAGCTCGTACTCCTTCGCGGCCAGGTAGACAGGATTCCCGCAGACCGTGACACGCCTG